>CAZMED010000184.1:4095-6213 GCA_964565045.1 uncultured Thermoanaerobaculia bacterium | reverse complement strand
GCATGATGGTGGCCGAGCCGCCGAACAGCACCCTGGTGTAGCCGTGGCCCGAGGCGACGAGCTCGGGGCTGCCGCCCATCAGGCGCAGCAGGTCCTCTGCGAAGACCACGCCTGGAATCGCGACTCCGAGCGTCAGCAGCAGGCCGAGCAGGATCGACTGCGCAGCGGCCACCCGCGCGCCCGCGGCGTCGCCCTCGCCGATACGCCGCGCCACCATCGCCGTCACGGCGATGCTGGTGCCGATGGCCACCGCGAAGAGGATGGTGATCATCGCCTCCGTGAGGCCCACGGTGGCGACCGCGTCGGTGCCGAGGCGGGACACGAAGAAGGCGTCGGTGAGCGCGAACACCGACTCCATCACCATCTCGAGAACCATCGGGATGGCGAGCAGGACCACGGCCCGCCCCACCGGCCCGCTCGTGAACTCGAGCTCGGTGCCGGTCAGCGCGAGCTTCACGGTCGACCAGACGCCGTGCGTTTCGTCCCGGCCGCTCGCGCTCGGTGGTGTGGGTTGTTCAGTCATCGTCGCGGATACCATACGACAGCAGGCTGGCGACGTTTCGCTGCGACGGGGCAGGCAAGGCCCGCCCGTCGGGAGTCGGGGAACTCAGGCTGCCGTTCGTGCGTAAGGTGAGGGTAGGAAGGACTCGTACATGGCACAGTCATCGAAATCGACGATCGCCGGAATCTGCGACATCTTCGCCGGCATCTGCGGCGTTCTCGGCGGCATCCCGCTGCTCGTGCTCGCGGTGGTCGGAGGCGGCGTCCTGAGTGCACTGCCGGACCCGGAGGTGAGGCCGCTCGCCCTCGTCCCCATGGCCCTCTTCCTGCCGCTCGCCGCGGCCTGCTTCGTCGCCGGCATCGTGGCCATCGTCGGCGGCATCGCGGCCCTCAACCGGAGACGCTGGGGTCTGGCCGTGGCGGGCTCGATCGCCGCCCTCTTCGGCTTCCTGCCCATCGGCATCGCGGCGGTGGTGTTCACGATCCTCGCCGAGCCCGAGTTCCGCACCGGCGGCTGAGGCGCGGCGATGGCCGGCACGGCAGCAAAGGTTCTCGGCGGGTGCGGCATCGGCTGCCTGCTGGCGGCGGTGCTGGTCGTGGGCATGGGGTGGATGGGCTACCGCTGGACGGAGGACATGATCGCCACCGCGGACGAGGCCGAGGAGGTCCGGCGCCTCCTCGAGGAGCAGTTCCCCGGCGTCGATGATTTCGTCCCGGTCGCCGTTCCGGGGCCGCCGGGCGACCGCCTCGAGGTCTTCGTGGCAGTCCGCGAGGCGCTCGCCGAGCCGCGGCGCGAGCTCGGGGAGGCGATCTCGGGGCTGGCCCCGAAGGAGGGAGAGGGCGGGGTGATGACCGGGCTCGGCGCCGCCCGCGCCGGCCTCAGCATCGCGCCGCGCGCCATCGGGTTCGTGGTGAGCCGCAACCGGGCCCTGCTCGAGCACGGCATGGGACTCGGCGAGTACACCTGGTTGTACTGGCTGGCCTACACCGCCTGGCTCGGCCACCCGGCGGACGACTCGCTGCTGCACGAGCTGATCGCCGAGCACCAGCGGGGTGACGGGTCGGTCCGCTTCGAGATGGACGGTGGGCCGGAGCCGGAGCGACTGACCTGGCAGCTGCGCCGCGACATCACGGTGATGATGGAGAAGCTCGCGGCCGAGCTGGCGGCCGACCCCGCCGGGGAGGAGCTCCTCCCGCTGGTGACTGCCGAGCTGGCGCGCCTGGCGGACGACCCGGCGCGGGTGCCTTTTGCCGACGGGCTGCCGGAGCCGTTGGCCGCCGGCCTCGAGCCCTATCGCGCCCGCCTCGAGGCGTCCTACTCCCGCGCCACCAATCCCTTCGAGCTCCGCGGCTTCGATTGAACGGGCGCCGACCGGCGATGCGGCGGCGTCACGGAGTTCCGAAGCACGCCAGCTGGAACGCGTCGTCGGCCACCCGGTCCTCGGATTCGGCGAGCCGTCGAAGATCGTCGATCGAGTCCGCCTCGAACCACCACCGGTCGAGCACCACCGTGCGTTCGATGGACAGGTCGCCGCCGCCGCCGGCGGACACGGTGCGGGACACGCTGCCGGACGCACTCTGCACCCGCTCGTCGGGACCGTCCGGCGGGCACCACCC
>CAZMED010000184.1:0-3995 GCA_964565045.1 uncultured Thermoanaerobaculia bacterium | reverse complement strand
GGGCTCAGCCACAGCGCGTGCCCGCGGTCCATGGTCGGGTCGACGATCAGCAGGCCGTCGACGGCGGGATCATCGGGGGCCGCTCCGGCGGCCGCCGCGGGCACGGCGACGACCGTGTGGTCGAAGCCCAGGTGGGACGGAAAATCGACCGGGATCAGGCTGGTGTGCCCCAGCCGCATCAGCGCCAGATGGCTCTCGATGCCGGCCGCCAGGAGCAGTGCCCGCAGGAGCTCGGCCTTGTCCTTGCAGTCGCCCTGTCCGCGATCGAGGACCTCGCCGGGCGGGCTCGGCCGCCAGCCGCCGACGAACGTCCCGCCGGCCTCGTAGCCGATGTCGTGCTTGACGAAGTCGGCGATCGCGATCAGCGCGTCGCGCTTGGACTCGGAGCCCGCGGCGAGCTGCCGGGCCCGCTGTAGGATTTCAGGCGTCAGCGGGGGGCGCTCTCCGACGATGTCGGTGTACCACTCGCCGACCGAGCGCCAGGTGGCCCCCCGGTCCCAGGCGACGCGGAGCATGGCAACGCCCGAATCGTCGGCGGGCATATAGGGCCTTCGCTCGATCGGTCCGACGGCATCCGCGGTCAGCTCGATCCCCCCGGGCCGCTCGGTCACGGCGAAACGCCGGTCGTCGGGTGTCAGCTTCCACCGCAGCCGCCCGTCGCCCCCCTGCACCGTGACCCGAAGGGCATCCTGGGAGCTGTCGAGGGCCAGGCGCACCATGGAGGCGGGGAAGTGCGGCGTGTGCCGCCTGGTGAGGCGGATCCGCAGCTGGTGGCCCACCTCGAGGCGCTCGAATCGCGCGCTCCATCGCCGGCTCGCCGGTGGCCGTGGACGATCGTCGGCAGGCTGCTCCCGGAGGTCCTCGCGGCCCGACCGGAAGACCGTCCGGCCCGAAGGCTCGACCACCTCCGCCGCCCAATCCACCAGCTCGGTCCGCTCGTCGAGGACGAACGAGAAGCTCGACCAGGCCTCCAGGTCCGACGCGGAGTCCAGCTCGAGCTGCAACAGCTGGCGTTCGGTGAAGGACGGTCCCTCGATGTCGAGCTCGATCGACCGCCGGCTGAAAGTGGCGGCATCGGCGGGTAGGGCGGAGGCGACGGCGAGCACGGCGATCCAGGGCCCGGCTTTCATCGCGGTTCGGCGGCGCCCCGTCCGCGCCGGCCCGCCGCCGCAGCCGGAGCGCGGCGGCAGTGCTTCCCGAGAGCGTGCGTTCCGTCCTGTGCGCACTGCATCGACTCCCATCGACGGTCGCGGCCGGTCCGCAACAGGGGAAACCCGGCCGACGGTCCCCGCCGCGAGCATATCGCAGCCGGTCGCGGCCCCCCGGCGGGCAGGCGTGGGCCTCGGCATGGCCGGCCGATCGCAGTAGAATTCCAGGAGGGGGTCTCCACATGGCCGAGCCTGAGGGACGGATCCGTCTCAACCCCGACATCGCGCGCATCGTCTGCTCCGTGACCGCCAAGGAGTACGACCCGCACGGCTTCGAGCGCCCGATCGGCCTGTGTGCGTGCTGCGAGCCGCCCGGCAAGCCGCTGGTGGTGGTGTACGAGCTCGAGGCCATCGGTGCCCGCCTGCGGGAGAAGGGCTGGGGCCGGGGGCCGGGCATCTGGCACTACGGTGCCCTCCTGCCGGTGCTCGGCCTGCCGTGGCGCTACGCCCCCGACGTGGGGCTCACGCGCTGCGTGCGCCACGAGCTCTTGGGCGGCGAGAACGGCGTCGAGCTCCACCTCAAGAACGAGGGCGCCAACCCCTCGGGCAGCTTCAAGGACCGCGGCCTCTCGGTCGGCGTCGCGCTCGGCGTGGCCTGCGGGGCGAAGCGGTTCTGCCTGCCGACCCAGGGCAACGCCGGCGTCGCGGCGAGCCTGTTCTCCGCCCGCCTGCGGTTGCCCGGCTGCCTGGTCTACATGCCCGAGGGCTACCAGGGAGGGATCTACCACCGGGAGGCCGAGCTCTTCGGCGCCGAGGTGCGCTTCGCGGGGGAGAACATCGCCGCTGCCGGCCGCATCATGCGCGAGGCCGTCGCCGACGACCTCGCGGCCGGGCGGATGGTGGACCTGTCCACCTTCTTCGAGCCGGGCCGGCTCGAGGGCAAGAAGACCATGGGGTTGGAGATCGTCGACGACTTCGGAGCCGAGCGTCTGCCGGACTGGATCCTCTACCCCACCGGCGGCGGCACGGGGCTCGTCGGCATCTGGAAGGCCTTCCAGGAGCTCACCGCGCTCGGCCGCATCGACCCCACCCAGCACGCCCTGCCGCGGATGGTGGCGGTGCAGTCGGAGCAGTGTGCGCCGGTCATCGAGGCCTTCGACCGGGGCCTGGACCACGTCGAGCCGGTGCAGTCGAAGGGGACCATCGCCGATGGGCTCGACGTCCCCGGGGCCATCATGGGCCACGGCATCCTCGCCACCATCCGCGACTCGGGCGGCACCGCGGTGGCGGTCTCGGAGGGCGCCATCAAGGAGGCCTTCCGGGCCCTCGGGCGGCACGGCGTTGCCACCAGCTACGAGGGTGCGGCGCTCCTGGCCGCGCTGCGCAAGCTGCGCATCGAGGGGGTGATCCCGGTGGGGGCGAGGGTGCTGCTGCTGCTCACCGCCACCCACTTCGTGTCGCTGGCGCAGCGGCTCGGGCAGCGCTAACGCTCGTCGCGCGAGATCCAGTCCAGGGTCTCCGGGATCGCGGCCGCGTACACCGTGCGCTCGATGGGACCGATGAGCTCCGCCAGCCGCGCCTCGTCGTAGGCGATGGGTTGCGCGTAGTGCGGCACCATGGGCATGAAGCTCCGCAGCTCGGTCGAGAACAGGCTCATGATCTTCAGTACCCACGGCGGCGCCGCGCGCATCTTCAGCTTCTTTCCGAGGTGTCCCTCGGCGATCTCGACCGCCCTCCGCGCGCTGAGGGCGCCGCTGCCGCCGAGGACCCAGCGGCTGCCGTACGCCTCGGCCCGCCCGGCCAGGTCGGCGGCGACCCGCATGGCATCCGGGACGTACGCGTAGTCGCGGTCGATGTCCGGTGAACCGATCCAGCTCACGGTGTCGCCCCGCACGGCCTCTTCGAGCAGCCGCTGGAAGCTGCTGGTGCGGACCTCGGGACCGAAGAAGTCAGGCAGCTGCAGCACGGCGCCGCCGGCCGCCGTGACGATGTCCTCCGCCTCGCGGCGCATCCGGATGTAGTGATTGCCGCCCTGGCGGCGGCTGCCCTCGTTGACCGTCGGCTCGTCCGCGGGCAGGTAGGACCAGAAGCTCGAGACCTGCAGGCAGCGGCTGCCGGCGGCGGAAGCCGCCTCGGTGACGGCCCGGGCGGTCACCGGGTGCAGCTCCATGTGCTCGGCCGGCAGGCCGATGCAGTCGAACACCACATCGCAGCCGTCGACGGCGCGGCGGGTGGCGTCGGCGTCCACCGCGTCCGCGACGATCCGTGCCACGTCGAGACCGGCGAAAGAGCGCTCGAGGTTGGCGGCGCTGCGCGAGACGACCCGCACCGCGACGCCCCGGCCCGTCAGCTCGCGCGCGAGGTGGATACCGGTGGGCCCGGTGGCGCCGATGATCGCCGCGTGCCGGATGGCCACCGGTTCGCTCATCGGCCGCCGCCGGCGTGTCCGAGACTGCACCCGGCCTGGCTGTTCTTCTCCAGGTACCGCTGGTGGTACTCCTCGGCCCGCCAGAAGGTCGGCGCGGGCTCGATCTGCGTCACCACCGGGCGGTTGAAAGCGCCGCTCGCGTCGAGGCGTTGCTTGGAGTCCTCGGCTGTCTGCTGCTGCTCGGGCGTGTCAAAGAAGATCACCGAGCGGTACTGGTCGCCCACGTCCGGCCCCTGGCGGTTGAGCTGGGTCGGGTCGTGCATCTCCCAGAATGCTTCGAGGAGCTCCTCGTAGCTGATCCGCGCGGGGTCGTACTCCACCTGCACCACCTCGGCGTGGCCCGTGCCGTGCGAGCACACCTCGCGGTAGGTGGGGTTCTCGGTGTGGCCGCCGGCGTAGCCCACGGCGGCGTCGGTCAC
>CAZMED010000183.1:3474-6266 GCA_964565045.1 uncultured Thermoanaerobaculia bacterium | reverse complement strand
TCGGCTGGGCGCTCTTCATCGCCGGCCTGCAGGCGCTGGTGGTGCTCAACCAGTGGCCGCTGCTGTGGATGGGCTACGACACCGCGATCTCCGCCACCACCTTCGCCCTCCAGCAGCTCGGCATCGCGCTCGCCCAGCTGGTGGGGATGGGCGCTGTCCTCGCGCTCTCCTTCATGGCCGCCGAGAGCCTCGGCCGCCGCGCGTTTCCCCACCACCTGCAGCTGTGGAAGACCTGGTCGGGCGAAGTGGCGCCGAGCCGGGCGATGCTGGGGCAGACCCTCGCCGGCTACCTCCTGATCGGCGTCTTCTTCGCCTACGACGTCTGGCTCTACCTCTTCGCCGCCCGCCACCTCGACTGGTGGACGCCGTCGAGCGCTCTCACCGACCCCGACGTCCTCGCCAACTATCTCCCCTGGCTGACCTCCATCGCCATCTCGCTGCAGGCCGGCTTCTGGGAGGAGTGTCTTTTCCGGGCGGTGCCGATCGCCGCCGCCGCCCTGCTCGGGCGGCGCTTCGGCAGAACCTGGCTGTGGATCGCCGGCGCCATGGTCCTGCAGGCGGTGATCTTCGGCGCCGGTCATGCCAACTACCCGGCGCAGCCCGCTTACGCCCGCCTCGTCGAGCTCATCATCCCCGCCCTCGGCTTCGGCGGCCTGTACCTGGTCTTCGGGCTGGTGCCGGCGATCGTCCTCCACTTCGCCTTCGACGTGGTGTGGTTCGCCCTGCCGCTGTTCGCCGCCGACACGCCGGGCATCTGGATCAGCCGTGCGCTCGTCATCCTGCTCGCCCTGGTGCCGTTGTGGGTGGTGCTGCGGGCGCGGCTCAAGACAGGAGCCTGGACCGAGTCGCCGCCGGAGGCCTTCAACGCCGCCTGGACGCCGCCGCCCGAACCGGTCCGCGAGCCCGCGGCCCCGGCTGCGGCATCTCGCGGACTCTCGCCCCGCGTCCGCACCGCGCTGCCCCTGCTCGGCATCGTCGGACTGATCGTGTGGGGGCTGTCCGCGAGCTTCAGCCCCGACGCACCGGCGCTGGAGCACGGCGACGAGCAGGCGCGGGCCGCGGCGCGGGAGATGCTCGCCGCGCGCGGCATCGACCTCGGAGACGACTGGCGCGAGCTCGCCGCGGCCCAGGCCCCGCTCGGGCTCCAGGACCGTTTCGTGTGGATCGAGGGCGGGCCGGACGCCTACCGCGAGCTGCTCGGACAGTACCTACCGACGCCCCGGCGGACGGTGCGCTACGCGCGCTTCGAGGGCGACGTCGCCGAGCGCGCCGAGGAGTACCTGGTCCTCGTCGGTCCGGACGGCGAAGCGCAGCGCATGGTGCACGCGCTGCCCGAAGATCGCGCGGGGGCCGAGCTCGAGGAGGACGAGGCGCGAGCGATCGCCCTCTCCGCAGTGATCGCGCAGCACGGCCTCACGTCCGACGCCCTCGAGGAGGTGTCGGCCGACCCCTCGCAGCTGCCCTCGCGCCGCGACTGGAGCTTCGTCTTCAGGGACCTCGAGAACTTCCCGCTCGACACCGGCGAAGCCCGGATCTCGGTGCGGATCGCCGGCGACGAGGTCGTGGAGAGCGGGCGCTTCGTCCACATTCCCGAAGACTGGGAGCGCGACCACCGGAAACGGCGCGGCGTCGCACAGGTCGTCCAGATCGCATGCGTGGTGCTCCTGGTGCTGCTCTTCATCGCCGGCGCGGTGCTGGCGGTGGTCCGGTGGAGCCGCGGCCGCTTCGCACGCGCCACGTTCGTGGCATTTTTCCTCCTCCTGGCCGCACTCGGTGTCGTGCAGCTCGCAAACGGCTTCCGCCCGATCACCTCCCAGTTCGACACCACCCAGCCGTGGCAGCTGCAGGTGGGGATCGTGCTGGTGGGCGGCCTCATCGCCGCGACCGCGGTCGCGGGTGCGACGTCGCTGCTGATCGGGCTCGCCCACCGCTGGCTGCCGCCGCAGCCGGCCGCCGACCGGCGCTCCAGCCTCGCCGCCGGCCTCGGTCTCGGCGCGGCCCTTGCGGGCCTCGCCGCCGCGGCGGGCTCGCTGGCGCCGTCCACCATGCCCGACTGGCCGAGCTTCAGCGGTGCAGCCGACGTCGTGCCGGCGCTCACCGCGGCACTGGCGCCCCTCGACGCCTGGGTGTCGGCCGCCGCCCTCGCCCTTTTCGTGGCCGCCGTCCTCGAGGCGCTGACCGCCGGCTGGAGCCGCCGCAGGGCGCTGGGGACCGCCGCGCTCCTCGCCTTCGGCCTCGTGGTCGCCGGCTCCGGAAGCGTCGAGAGCCTTGCGCTGTGGTTGGCCGAAGGGCTGGGCACGGGGCTCGTGCTGCTCGCGGCCTGGGTGCTGGTGATCCGGCACCAGCCGGCCGTCGTGCCGCTGGTCCTGGCCGCCGGTGCGGTCCTCGGCGCGCTGCAGCGAGCTGCGGTCAATCCATTCCCGGGAGCGGCCGTCGGTTCGATCGTCGGCGCGGCGGCGATCCTCGGTGTCGCGGTGTGGTGGTTCGGGCGCATCGCCGCCGACGCGACACCAGGTGGGATGAACTCGGTCGAGGTCGCCGCGAACGACCCGACGCCGAACGTGGAGGTTTGAATGCGTGCTCGAGCTGTTGCGCTGCTGGTTGTCGGAGTGCTCCTCTTCCTGGTCAGCCTGTCGGCTGACGCCCTCGGATTCGGGCCTTCTCCCGGGATCGGCCTCAAGCAGAGCGCCGGTGCCGTGGTCGGCGTCGTCCTGGCTGCCATCGGGATCGTGCAGCTGAGGAAGGCGAAGGGCGGGGAGAGGAATTAGGAGTTAGGAATTAGGAATTAGGAA
>CAZMED010000183.1:0-3374 GCA_964565045.1 uncultured Thermoanaerobaculia bacterium | reverse complement strand
GACCCGAGGCCGACGCGGCCCCGTTTGACCTCGCCGCTCATTCTTGAGAAAATGAGAGAGTGAGCAGGTTTGGAGATGACGGCCAATGAAGACCGGCTGGAACTGCGATGCGCTCGATGATGTCATGAAGGGCCGCGAGGACGAGCGCCTGCCCGAATGGGTGGTCGAGTGCCTCACCCGGGTCTTTTCCGCAATCGCCGACCCGACCCGCGTCCGCATTCTGCACGCGCTCGCGGGCCACGACCGATTGAGCGTCACCGAGCTCGCGGAGCACACCGAACTCTCGGTGTCGGCGGTCAGCCATCAGCTGCGGCTGCTGCGCGACCGCATGCTGCTCAAGGCACAGCGCGACGGGCGTTCGGTGCTCTACAGCCTCGCCGACGAGCACATCAAGATGCTGCTGTGCACCGGGATCGAGCACGCTTACGAGGACTGCACCAACAACTTGCGCCGCGAGGGGCAGCGCGCGCACTGAACCCAAGCTGTCGCCCGCTCCCTGATCGAAGCCTCCACGACGTCCAACCTCGACCGTCCGCCCTGACGCCCTCCACCCGTTGAGCCGGCGACGACGGATTATTGCGGGTGCCGTCGCGGTTGCCTCGTGCAGACCACGGAGGGCATCAGGCCCGGGAGGAGACTTCCATGAAGCAGAGTCACGATCGTCCAACCGCACCGCCCGCGGGCACCGCCCTGACGGCGTGCCTCGCCCTGGCGCTCGCCTCCCTCCTGCCGGGCGCGCCGGCGGCGGCGGCTGAACCCGTCGCCGCCGCCGAGGCCGCCGCCGCGGCGAGGACGGTCCTCATCACCGGCGCCAACCGCGGGCTCGGGTACGAGTTCGCCCGCCAGTACGCCGCCGGCGGGTGGCAGGTGATCGGGACCGCTCGCGATCCCGCCGAGGCGGAGGAGCTCGCCGCCCTCGGCGTCCGGGTGATGGCGCTCGACGTCACCGACCCGGCGAGCGTCGAACGCCTCGCCGCCGAGCTCGGGGCGCAGCCCATCGACCTCCTGATCAACAACGCGGGGATCTTCCCGCGCTTCAACACGCTCGCCGAGACCGACTTCGGCGATGTGGAGCGGACTCTGGCCGTCAACACCATCGGCCCGATGCGCGTCACCCGCGCCCTGCTCCCGAACCTGCGCCTCGGCACGGGCAAGCAGATCGTCAGCATCTCGAGCGGTCTCGGCAGCATCGCGGGTAACGACGGCGGCCGCTACTACGGCTACCGGGAGAGCAAGGCGGGGCTGAACATGTTCACGCGCTCGCTCGCCGCCGAGCTCGCCGACGAGGGCTTCACCTGCGTGGTCATGAGCCCGGGTTGGGTGCAGACCGACATGGGCGGCCCCAACGCGACCCTGACCCCGGAGCAGTCCATCCGCGGCATGCGGAAGGTGATCGCGGGGCTCACGTCCGGCGACACCGGGACCTATTGGAACCACGACGGAGAGAGGCTCCCCTGGTGAGGTGAACCGGGGCATCGGTGCGACGACGGCGGCCGGTGCCGCCGTCGTCATTCTGGGAGACGCCGCCGGCGCGCTCCCGCCTCCGAAATAACGGCCACCACCGCCGCGTTGCTCTGCCGCAACCGACCCGGCGCCGACAAAAAAGGGACGCCCCCTCGGGAGCGTCCCCGGGACACGCCGCCGGGATGACCGGCCCGATTTCAGAACACCAAACGGTACACGAGCGACACGTCGCGTCCCGGCAGCGGCGCCTGGAACTTGAGGAACGAGACGTGGTTGTAGGCCGCCTCGTCGGTCAGGTTGCGGCCCCTGAGCGCCAGCTCGTGGACGACCCCGCCGGCGAAGATCTTGTAACCGACGCTCGCGTTGAGCATGTCGTAGCCCGGGGTCGGGGCCTCGTGCTCGGCGACCCGTGTCTGGTCGTCGACCCACCACCCCTCGAGCCGCGCGTCCCACTTCTCGCTGAGGTAGACGAGGGCCAGCCGACCACGGCGCGGCGGGATTCTCGGCAACGGCTCCCCCGAGTCGGAGAACTCGGCCTTCACCTGGTCGTAGGAGAAGCCGAGGTGGAGGTGGCTGCTCGCCGCGTGCAGGAGCTCGTAGTGTCCGTGAAGCTCGAAGCCGGTGAATCGGGCGTCGTCCTGGGAGAACTGCAGGACCTGGAAGCCCTCGATCTCCTCCCCGGTGTCGGCGAGGTAGATGAAGCCGTCGTACCGGGTCGCGAAGGCCGACACGCTGGCCTCGAAGCGTCCGCGGCCCACCCTCAAGGTCGCCTCCGCACCATTGCCGACCTCGGGATCGAGCAACGGATTGCCGATCTCGTAGGCGAAGGTGGCGGCGTGCGGTCCGTCCGAGTACAGCTCCTCGGCGGTCGGGGCGCGCTCGGGCCGGTTGAGGTTGAAGCCCAGGTTCCAGGCTTCCGAAATCCGCCACACGACGCCGGCCGAGGCGGTCCACGTCGAGAAGTCGCGGTCCGGCAGCTCGGGATCCACCGTGGCGGTGTCCTGGCTGTCGAAGCGCAGCCCGAACTGGAAGCCCACCGGTTCGGCCTTCGTCTCCTGGAAGATGTAGGCGCCGAGCCGGGTGGTGTCGGTGGGCGCGACGAAGGCCTCCTCGCCGAAAGCCTCGAAATCGCGGTTCACGTAGTGCAGCCCGAGGGTTCCCTCGAAGCCGCGGAAGCGCTGATTGACCAGATCCAGCCGCGCCTCGGTCCACCGATTGTTGAACTGGGTGCCGAGCTCGCCGCCCTCGATCTCCTGGTGCGTGTAGTCGCGCCAGCCGGTGGAGAATCGCAACGCGGAGAAACCGGCGAATGGTGCGTCGAGCTGGCTGTGGAGATCGACCCGGCGCTGCTCGAGATCCGAGTACACGCCCTCCTCCTCGTCGTCGTGATCCTCGCCCTGTTTGAGGCCGAAACGGGAGGCGTGGTCGTGCGCTTCCTCTTCACCGTGATGGTGGTGGCCCGGAATGCCGTAGCGGGTGTCGTAGCCGCCGACGGCAACCCCGATGAAGCCGCGACCGGTCACGTAGGAGGCGCCGACAGTGGCCCCCGCGGCTTCGGTCCACGTGTTCTCGACGGTGCCGGTCTCGTACTCCTCGTCGTGCCCCTCCTCGTGTTCGCCCTCGTGGCCCTCGCCCTCGTGCTCGTGCTCGCCGTCCTCCGCCGGCCGCCGGGCCGGGCTCGAGTAGTCGTCCTGGTCGCGGCCGTAGAGGTCGAGGTGCCAGGCCCACCTTCCGGAGCCCCCGTCCAGCTTGAGCGCACCCGAGAGCTTGTCGGCGTTGGAGCCGGCCTCGAGCTCGACGATCCCGGTGACCGGCGCCGTCGCCGGCCGGTCGGGGACGCGGCCGTCGAGCACGTTGACCACGCCGCCGATCGCGTTCGCGCCCCACAGGACCGTCGCCGGGCCGCGCAC
>CAZMED010000182.1:0-6316 GCA_964565045.1 uncultured Thermoanaerobaculia bacterium | reverse complement strand
CCGCCCATTTCGGATTTCGGATTTCGGATTTCCACCCACCCACCCGCTGAGCATGTGGCGCTGCAGGTCCAAGGGCTCAACAGCTTCCGGGGCAGTGGCAGGAGCAGTGGCAGCTGCAGTGGCGGAGTCAGTGGCAGCGGCAGTGGACAGCGACGGCGTCCTCCCAGGCGCTTGAGCACAGCCCTTGACTCCGGCTGCCCCACCGGCTATCCCCGAACGTGAACGACCCGGAGGTGGCCATGCCGCGGTCGCGCCGCCTGCTCGCTGCCACGGACGCGGCCCTCTGACACTGAGACTGACACTGAGACTGCCACTGAGACTGTCACTGAGACTGTCACTGTCATCTGCCACTGTCACTGGAGCTGCATCCGAGACGGGGACGGGCTCGGGTCGTACCCGATGCTTCCATCCCATGCAATTCTGGATGCGCCGAACGTTCAAACGTTCCCACCCAACCTCCTGCGATTGGAGGGCGGGCGGGTGGTAACGTGTAACGTTCAAACGTTCTAACGTGTAACGATTGAGTGACTTCCCCGTGAGTACGGTACACTGCGCCCGATGCAACTGGAGCTCGAGCTCGCCGTTCGCTTCCTCCGACGCCGCAGGGGGGTGTTGCTGCGCGGTACCGCCCTCGCCGCGTTTGCCGGCATCGCCATCGCGGTGACCGCGCTCGTCGTCACCGTCGCGCTGATGTCGGGCTACTCCGAGGCCATCGCGAGCGCTCTCCAACGGGGCAACGCGCACATGGTCGGGTTCTCGCTCGGCGCGATGAGCCCCGACGAGGCCGCAGCGGCCGCAGGCCGCCTGTCGACCGTCGACGGGGTCCGCCGGGCGACGCCGGTCAGTTACCTGAGCGGTCTCCTCGAGGACCCCGCGGAGCCCACCTCGCCGCTGCCCATTACACTCAAGGCGGTGGGCAGCCCGCCGGCGTACACCGGTCTCGCGGCCTGGCCGGAGAATCGCGGCCTGGTCGCGGTCGTCGGCCGCCGGCTCGCCGAGCGCGTCGGCCTCGAGCCCGGCGACCGGGCGACCGTGCGCCTGCCGCCGAAGGGCGGGTCGTGGATCCTGCCCGCCATCGAGCTCGAAATCGTCGGCACCTTCCGGCTCGCCTTCGCCGAGTTCGACGAGCAGTGGATCACAGTGCCGCTCGACGAGGTGCTGCGGGTGCTGCCCGGCACCGGCGTCGCCGGTATCGAGATCGAGCTCGACGACCCGCTCGCTGTGGAACGGGCGGGCGAGAAGCTGCGCTCGCTCGAGCCGCGGCTGCTGTTCACCGACTGGCGCGAGATGAACCGGTCGCTGTTCGCCGCCCTCAGGTGGCAGACCCTGTCGTTGTTCGTGGTGCTGTCGCTGGTGGTCGCCGTGGCCTCGTTCCAGGTGAGCTCGGCACTCGTGGTCCTCGCCATCGACAAGCAGCGCTCGACCGGGATGCTGCAGGCCCTGGGCGCGGCGCCGGCGAGGATCCGCCGGATCCTGGTCCTGGCGGGCCTCATGCTCGGCGGCGTCGGGGTCGCGGCCGGCATCGCGATCGGCTGCGCCGCGAGCTGGATCATGACCGCGACGCGGGCCATCCGCTTCCCCCCGGGCCTCGCCCACGTCTACATGGTGGACTCGATCCCGCTTCTGCCGAGCTTCGCCTCGGTGGCGGCGATCGCCGCGGTGTGCATGCTGCTCGTCCTGGCGGCCTCGCTGTGGCCGGCCTGGAAGACCTCACGCCAGGACCCGGTGGCCGCGCTGCGCGCGACCTGACACAGACACCACCCAACGTGATACGCTGCGTCCAGCTGTCACCCGTTCCAGGTCGCGGTCCCGTGTCCGGAGGCCGTCGGGCGGTGCGGGGGTCGAGTCGATTCTGCGTATGTACGAAATTCAGTTTCATCCCGCGGACATTCGCCAGCAGGTCCGGTACTACTTCCTGAGCCGGCGGGGCTTCCACTGGCTGGTCGCGGCGGCCGTCGCGCTGGTGCTGCTGCTCGCGGCCGGCGCGGTGCTGGCGCCGCTCGGGATCCGCTCGCTGCTGCTCTCCGGTCGCCTGCACGGCCTCAAGCAGCAGAACGAGCTGCATCGAGAGGTCCTTGCCGAACGAATGCGCGCCCTGGACCGCCTCGGGCGCGAGGTCGCGGCCGCCCGCGCCCTGCAGCGGCAGATGAGCCTGATCCTGGGGTCCGAGCAGGACTCGGTGGGTCTCGGGGGCTACCCCGAACAGCCGGCGAGCGGGCTCGAGAACCCGGAGGCCCGGCTCGCCGCCGAGCGTGCGGTCAAGCTCGAGTCCGACACCCTGGCCCTGCTGGCGCTCGCCGAGGAGCTGGCGAGCTTCGCGCGCGCCAACGAGGACCTGGCGGAGACCGTGCCCTCGATCTGCCCGGTCCCGGTCGGCACCTTCGTCCTGACCTCCCCGTTCGGCAACCGGACGTCGCCGTTCACCAACACCATCGACTTCCACGCCGGTCTCGATCTCGCGGCCCGCGAGGGCACCCCGGTGCTGGCTGCCGGCGGCGGGCGCGTCGTCTTCGCCGGCCGTTACCCGCTGCGCCGCAACGTGCGCTGGTGGCGCTACGGCAACGTCGTGGTGCTGGCGCACGGCGAGCGCTACCTGACGATCTACGCGCACCTGCACGAGATTTCGGTGCGCAGGGGCCAGAACCTGCGCCGCGGTGAGCAGCTCGGCTCGGTCGGCAACACCGGCTGGAGCACCTCACCGCACCTGCACTACGAGGTCCGTGTACGCGCCGACGACAACGGGGAAGCGGTCCCGATCGACCCGAGGATCTATATTCTCGACTATCAGTGGACCGGGCACGAAGAGCTGCTGATCGTCGGCCGCAACGCTCCGGTGCCGCCGTTCGATCCGCTGCCGTCGCGGATGAGTGGGAGGTAAGGGTGGACGAGGTCAAGAACTTCCCGACGATGATCATCCCCAACGGGACCGACATTTCGGTCAACGAGCACGGGCAGCTGTCGATCCGCACGCCCGGCAACCTGGTGATCCAGAACTCGGGGGTGTACTCGGTCATCGAGTCCGGGAACGGCTCGGTCCGCATCGATCCCGAGGTCAAGGTGGAGGCCGTTTCGGTGCAGGCCGCCGACAACTGCTTCGTCGCCGGGCAGCTCACGGCGTGGCGGGTTCGGGCGCGGACCATCACCCTCGAGCGCGGTGCCCACGCCAACATCATGCTTCAGGAATCCGAATCCCTGGAGCTGGACCGCAATGCCCGACTCGTCGGCAACTTCGCCTCCGAGAAAGAGCTCTACCTGATGCTCGGGCGCTTCAGCCGCGAGCTGCGCGAGCTGCCGAACGGCGTGTTCGCCAATGCCGACAAGCGCCGCATCGCGGCCTCCGCGCAGCAGGAGTCGGGGACGGCGGACCAACCCTTCGTAGCGCCCGACGGCGAGGGCGAGGCCTCCCCCGCCCGGCGCCAGGAGCAGAGCGAGGTGATCTCGCTGATCCGGGTGATCCTGGAGCGCGAGCTCGCCGGCATCGGCGCCGACCGGGCGGGCCGGGCGCCGCTCGAGCGCCTCCTGGAGCTGGTGCGGACCAAGGACCACGATCGTCTGCGCGAGTCCTACCGCTATCTCTTCTCGCAGGTGGAGCGCCCGTCCGACGAGCTGGAGCGGGCACGCGAGATGCTCGCGAAGCTGCTCGCCGCGGACTGAGCAGGCCCTCCGCCCGCACATCGTGCCGGCACCGGTCGTGCCGCGGGCACCGCGCTTAGGAGTGGTTTCATCCGCCCCCCGAGCGGTGCTACTCTGCAGGCCACTGGCGACCGAGGGGGAACCACCATGAGTGAGAGCGGCAGGTCCCGACGCACGGCACTGTACGAAGAGCACATCGCGGCCGGCGGCCGGATGGTGGAGTTCGCGGGTTACGAGCTTCCGGTGCAGTACGCGGGGCTCGGCGACGAGCACCGGGCGGTCCGCGAGCGGGCCGGGTTGTTCGACGTCTCGCACATGGGCGAGATCTCGGTTGCCGGCCCCGGCGCCCTCGACTTCGTGCAGCTCGTGTCGTGCAACGACCACTCCAAGATGACGCCCGGCCGCGCGCAGTACACCGGTCTCATGTACCCCGAGGGCACCTTCGTCGACGACGTGCTGGTGCACAAGATGGCCGACGACGAGTACCTGCTGGTGGTCAACGCGGCCAACCGCGCCAAGGACGTCGCCTACCTCGGCGGGCTCGCCCGCGGCCGCACCGACGTCGAGGTGGTCGACCGCTCCGAGGATTATGCGCAGCTCGCGCTCCAGGGCCCCCTGGCCCAGGAGGTGCTGCAGCCGCTCGTCAGCGTGGACCTCGCGGCCCTGAAGTACTACCGGTTCACGCACGGCGAAGCGGCGGGCGAGCCCGCCCTCGTCGCCCGCACCGGCTACACCGGTGAGGACGGGTTCGAGGTCTACCTGCAGCCTGCGGCCGCCCCCGCGCTGTGGCGCGCCGTGCTGGCGGCAGGCGCACCTGCGGGCGTCGTCCCTGCCGGCCTGGGGGCTCGCGATACGCTCCGATTCGAGGCCGGCATGTGTCTGTACGGCAACGACATCGACGCGACCACCACGCCCCTGGAGGCGGGCCTCGGATGGATCGTCAAGCTCGACAAGGGTGATTTCATCGGCCGTGACGTGCTCGAGGGCCAGGCCGAGAACGGGGTCGAGCGGCGGCTCGCCGGCCTCGAGATGGTGGATCGCGGCATCGCCCGTCACGGCTACCCGGTGTTGATGGCGGAGACCGACGACGAAGCGGCGGGCCTCGTGACCTCAGGCACCCAGTCGCCGACCCTTGGCAAAGCGCTCGCGATGGCTTACCTTCCCTCCGATATGGCAGTCGTGGGCCGCGAGGTCTTCGTCCTGATCCGCAACCGCAGCGTGCGCGCACGGGTCATCGACCTTCCGTTCTACTCGCGGAAGAAAAAGCAGCCATGATGGTATTGACCGGAAAGCAAGGAGGAGAGAGATGACGATTCCCGCTGACCTGCTGTACGCCCGCAGCCACGAGTGGATCCGCGTCGACGACGACGGGGTGATGGTGGGCATCACGCACTACGCCCAGGACGCGTTGGGTGAGGTGGTCTTCGTCGAGCTCCCGGAGGTCGGGACCACCGTCGATGCCGGCGAAGAGCTCGGGACCCTGGAGTCGGTGAAGGCGGTCTCGGAGTTCCTGGCGCCGGTCGCGGGCGAGGTGGTCGAGGTCAACGAGCGGCTCGAATCCGAACCGAACCTGGTCAACGACGACCCCTACGGCGACGGCTGGCTGGTCAAGATGAGCGGTTCCGTCGAGAACGAAGAGCTGCTCGACGCCGCCGCCTACGAAAGCTTCCTGGAGCAGGAGAACGGCTGATGCACCCATGGGTCGGCGCCGGCCTCGAAGACCGGCGGCATCTCCTCGATGAGCTCGGACTGCAATCCGTCGACGACCTCTTCACGTCGATTCCGGATGAGGTCCGCATCGACGGGCTCGACCTTCCTCCGTCGCGGGATGAGGAAGCGATCAAGCTCGCGCTGTCGAAGCTCGCGATCGCCAACCTCTCGATGGACTGCGTGCCCTGCTTTCTCGGCGCCGGCGTCTACCGTCACCTCCGGCCCGCGGTCGTCGACGCGGTGCTCTCGCGGGCCGAGTTCTTCACCTCCTACACCCCGTACCAGCCCGAGATCTCCCAGGGCACCCTCCAGGTCATCTTCGAGTTTCAGACCCTGATCTCGCGCCTGACCGGGCTCGGAATCGCCAACGCCTCGTTGTACGACGGTGCGACCGCCCTCGTCGAGGCGGTGCTGTTCGCCCACCGCGTGCTGCGCGGCAGACGCGACCTGGCGGTGGTCGCCGAGACCGTCCACCCGATGTACCGGCGCGTCCTCACGACCTATGCCGACGCCGCCGGGATCGAGATCATCGCGGTGCCCCCCGGGGCCGACGGGCGGCTCGACCCCGAGCAGGTGCGCCGTGCGGCCGGCGATCGCGCGTGCTGCGTCGCCGTCCAGTCGCCCAACTTCCTGGGCATCGTCGAGGACCTGCCCGCGCTCGGCGAAGCCGCACGCGCGGGCGGCGCGCTGGCGGTCCAGGTGGTGGCCGAGGCGGCCTCTCTCGGCCTGCTGGCCGGGGGCGGCGTGTTCGGTTTCGACGTCGTGTGCGGCGAGGCGCAGAGCTTCGGCGTCGCGCCCGGCTTCGGGGGCCCCCACCTCGGCTTCTTCGCCTGCTCGGAGAAGCACATCCGGCAGATGCCCGGCCGGCTGGTCGGCGAGACGGTCGATTTCGACGGCGAGCGGGCCTTCTGCCTGACGCTGTCGACCCGCGAGCAGCACATCCGGCGCGCCAAGGCGACCTCCAACATCTGCA
>CAZMED010000181.1:0-6342 GCA_964565045.1 uncultured Thermoanaerobaculia bacterium | reverse complement strand
GGAAGGGTGGGTGGAGGCCGGCCATCGGCCACCCGCTCATGGCGGGTAGACGCCGTGGCCGTAGGCCGCGAGCAAATCCGAAATCCGAAATCCGAAATCGCCTTCCTGTGAACCTCTCCCGTGCCGATCCCGTATCGTGGATCGGGAGGCGCTGATGGGGGAGGAGCTGGATCCCGTAGAGACCGCACAGGAGTCGGAGAGTACCGAGCCCACTCGGAAGCTGCTCACCCGGCTCTTCCGCAACCGGTTCGGGCACTGGCGGGCCGGCTGGCGGCTGACGCTCTATCTGATTGCGGTGTTCGTTCTCGGCAAGTCGGTGTCGGCGGTGCTCAAGCTCTGGATTTCGAACCCTGCCGCAGCGAGCTTCTCGTCCTGGCACCACTCCCTGCTCTGGGTCATCGCCGGCCTGGCAATGGTCGCGGCGGCGCTGATTCTCCTCCGATGGGTCGACCGCCGGCCGACGGCGATGCTGGGCCTCGGCTTCGGCCCGGGCTGGCTGGCGGAGACCGGTCTCGGTCTCGCGGGCGGCGCCGTGCTCACCGCGGTTCCGGTGGCGGGGATGGTGCTCGCCGGGTGGGTGTCGCTGGAGCCGAGCCCGGACGTCGCCGCCAGCCTGGCATCGCTGCCGCGCTTCCTGTTCATTTTCGCGGCGGCGGCCACCGTGGAGGAGCTGGTGTTCCGCGGTTACCCCCTTCAGGTCCTGGCCGAAGGCAGCCGGCGCTGGATCGCAGGGCTGCTGCTGTGCCTCGTGTTCACCTGGGGGCACGTCACCAACCCCGACGTGACCGCGGTCGGGATCGCCAACATTTTTCTCGCCGCCGTCGTCCTGACCCTGCTGTACTTCCAGACCCGGCGGCTGTGGATGCCGATCGCCCTCCACTTGTCCTGGAACTTCGCCCAGAGCTGGTTCTGGGGTTTCGACGTCAGCGGCATCGAAATCGAGGATCGGCTCCTGGTCGTCGCCTCGTCGGGCCCCGACCTGGTGACGGGCGGCGGGTTCGGCCTGGAGGGCAGTGCGCTGACAACCGTGCTGTTCGTGGGACTGGTCGCGTGGCTGCAGGCGGCGAGACCGGTCCAACCGCGGCCGGAGGTCGCGGCCATGTGGGCGGCCTACCCGCGGGGCTTCGGCCTGCCGCCGGAGATCGACGGCTCCGAACCCGATTCGGCCTCGGCCACAGCAGCGGGCTCCCCCTGAGGGGGGCGGCTCCACTCGACGAGCTTCTCGAGGTACCGCGAGCCGAGCTGGCCGACCGCCATCGATCTTTGGAGCGGCGGCAGGCGAAGCACGGCGCCGAGCACCGCCGCCATGGCGCGGTGGCTGGCCAGCGCGTGGTTGTCGAAGATCAGGTGCTGCAACGTGCCGCGCTCCACCGCCATGGCGACGGTGCGGTGGACCGAGTCGACGGGTGTGATCACCCGCTCCCCACGGGCGACCATCGTGATGCCGTGCTCCGGGCAGGCGGCGACGCAGACGCCGCAGCCCAGGCACGCCGACTCATCGAGCTTGGCGCGCCGCAGCTTCTTCTTCACGGGGTCGTTGGCCGACACCAGGGTCATCGCCTCCACCGGACAGGCGGCGACGCACTTGCCGCATCCGGTGCACACCTCGGGGTCGTTGACGGGCAGGAAGTTTGACGTGTGGACCGGGTGCAGGTGCCCGAAGCGGCGCGCTGCGATCATCGCTTCGCAGCAGCAGCCGCAGCAGTTGCAGATGAAGTTGACCCGGCGCTGGACGTTCTCGCCGAACTGTACCAGCCCGCGGTCGCGCGCCTCGGCCAGCAGATCGAGTGCCTCGGCGGTGTCGACGGGCTTCGCGATGCCGTGCCGGGCGAGCGAGGCCGCCGACGTGTTGAAGGTCATGCAGATGTTCATCGGCGCGTCGCAGACCCGGTCGAGGTGGGCCATCTTGTGCCGGCAGTAGCAGACCCCGACGGCGATGTCGCTCGCCGACTCCACGACCCAGGTCGCCCTCTCGTAGTCGAGGACCTGAAGATCGCCGTCGCCCGGCAGGGAGGTCTCCGACACGAACGTACGGCCGAGCTGGGTCTGACCCCGGGTGAACAGGGCCTTGATGAAGTCCTCCTCGACATTGAGGTACTCGTAGAAGAGCTCGGCCAGGACTTTCTGGTCGATGTCCTCCCGGAGACGCATCATGGAGAACTCGAAGAAGCCGGCCATCGGCGGCGGCAGCATGTAGGTGGTTCCGCTCTCCGACATCACGTCGAGCAGGATGGCTCGCGAGGCGAGCTCGTCGAGCACGGCGCGGGCTTCGTCCGGCGGGATCTTCCACACTTTGGCGGCTCGGGCGGCGTCGAACGGCCGGATCGGGAGGCGCGCCACCAGCTCGGCCTCGCGCTCGGAAAACAGCATCTGGAGGATGCGGTACAGCAGCTCGGACGGCGGAGCACCCTGCGGGAACCGGTTGATTCGGTCCACCAGGTCGCGGTAGCCCTGTCTGACGGTGTGGTGCGCCATGGCCGCCCCCGGCTGGGGCCATTATGTCAGGTCCGCGAGGTGTGGCGTGGGCGCTCGGAATCAGCTTCCGATCATCGCGAGCGCGTGCCGGGTTCCAAGAAAAAACCCCTCCGCGGGGGAGGGGTTTCGTCGCTTCAGGTTGAAACCGCGCTTACCAGCGGTCGCGACCGCCGCCGCCACCGTAGCCGCCGCCACCGTAGCCGCCGCCACCGCCGCCGCCACGCCGGCCGCCGCCGCCCGAACGCTCCTTGGCCTGCGCCACGTCGACCCTGATGGTGCGGCCGTCGAGCTCGGTGCCGTTAAGCGCCGCAATGGCCTTGTCGGCCGCGTCGTCGTCGCTGAAGGTCACGAACCCGAAGCCGCGCGAGCGGCCCGAGTCGCGGTCGCTGACAACCGTCGCCTCGGTGATCTCCCCGTAGGGGCTGAACGCCGCGTGCAGACGATCGTCATTCGTGTCCCAGCTCAAACTTCCAACAAACAGTTTCTTCGCCATTTCTTCTCTTCCCATTCCCTTGAGCGGCGCCGTCTCGCGGCGTGCTCCCGTCGCAACCCGAGGTGGACCGTGCGTCCTCCGATGCAGAGACCGGCCACGCCGGCCGGTCACAGACGCGCCATCATAGCAATATCTTGTCTCGATGCAAGCTTTTTGGCCTCCGAATCCGACGAATTCGGGCCCGGAAGTGAAGCATTCGGGCGACCCTGCCGCGGAACCTGGGCCGCCACGGCTGTGAGCTTCGGGTTCCGATCGTCGCTGTCAGGCCTCATTCCACCTCGTCCCATCCCCGCCGCACCGCTTCCTCGGCGATCCAGGCGTTGCCGGCCCGTGTCCAGCCGTGCTCGATGCTCCACAGGTCGAGCTCGCGCTGCAAGTGGTTGAAGGCCCGGCCCGCGTCCTCCGGCCACTGCGCGCGATCCGCGGGCAGGGCGCTCAGGGTCGGCGGGGAGGGTGTCGTTGCGCACTCCAGATTGGCTTCCATGGCCGTCTCCGTTTCTCCCGGGACGTGGACGGGGCCCCGGAATCACAATATGGTGTAAATGAGGCATAAAGTCAAGAGGCAGGACCTGCATGATGCAACCCGCGCAGGAATCGCCGTACCATTCTCGTGGCCGGACGGCCGGGAGCCCGAGCACCACGTGGCGACGCGGGGTCTGGAGGCGGCATGAAGAGGAAGGCCAGCACGGTGTATTCGACGGGGTTGGGCCGGGTGTGCCCGAAGTGCGGCTGGCCCCAGGCCCGGTGCAGCTGTGCTTCCGCTCTCGAGGAGCCGGTGCCTGAGCGGCCGACCGCACGGCTGCGGCTCGAGCGGGCCGGCCGCAAGGGCAAGACGGTGACCGTGGTCGAGGGGCTGCCGCGCAACGCGGCTTTCGTCAAGGCCCTTGCGGCCGAGCTCAAGCGCAGCTGCGGCAGCGGCGGCACGGCGGGGGAGAACCACGTCGAGATCCAGGGCGACCACCTCGAGACCCTGCGGGCCCTGCTGCGCGCGAAGGGCTTCGTCGTCAAAGGCTGAGCGGCGGCCGGGTCAGCGAACGAAGCGGCCCTCGCGGTACTCGTGGAAGGCTGTCGCGAGCTCCTCGTCGGTGTTCATGACGATCGGCCCGCTCCACGCGATGGGTTCTCCAAGCGGGCGGCCGGACACCAGCAGGAGGCGAAACGCCCTGCCGCCGGCCGCCGCCGTCACCGACCCGCCGGCGCCGAACAGCGCGAGCTCGCCGCGGCGCAGCTCGTGGGCAGCGCCGGCGCCCACCCTGCCGACGCCCTCGACGGCGTAGGCGAAGACGGTGTGCCCGACCGGCGTCGGGTGCTCGAGATCGGCCCCCGGCTCGAGGGTGATGTCGAGGTACTGGGGATCGATGACCCCGTCCTGCACCGGGCCGCGAACCCCGGCCACCTCGCCGGCGATGACCCTGACGCCGAGGCCCGCGTGCGGCGACACGAGCGGGATCTGGTCCGCCCCGATCTCGCGGTAGCGCGGTTCGCCCATCTTCGACGCCGCCGGCAGGTTGACCCACAGCTGCAACCCCCGCAGCGGGCCTTCCGTCCGCAGCGGCATCTCCTGGTGCACGATGCCGCGGCCGGCGGTCATCCACTGCACCTCACCCGGCCCGATGAGCCCTCGGTTGCCGAGGCTGTCGCCGTGCTCGACCGAGCCGGACAGCATGTAGGTGACGGTCTCCATGCCGCGGTGGGGGTGCCACGGGAAGCCGGCGATGTAGTGGTCGGGGTTCTCGGATCCGAAGTCGTCGAGCAGCAGGAACGGGTCGAAGCGGGGGACCTCCGGGCGGCCGAACACCCGCTGCAGACGCACCCCGGCGCCTTCGATGGTGGGGGTGCCGGTCAGTAACATCGCGACGGGTCGTGTGCTGTGCATGGCAATGCGCCTCCTGCAACCGGGAAACAGAGTGGCACCCACCGGCGTTCCCGTCTGTGATCCCGGGCGGTGCCGACGCGGGGCGGACGCCGGGGCCGTGCTGGGCCGAGGTATCCTTCCAGAGCTTTGAGTCACCAGATCTCCCCGAATGGCAGCGAAGAGCGGGTGGCGTCAGTCCGCAACCCGGAGCTGCAGGCGATATTCGGCGTCACTCTGATCGCGGTGCTGGGGGTGTCGTCCATTGCACCGGCGTTGCCGAGGATCGCGGAGGCGCTGGGCGCGGGCGCAGGCCAGGTCGCCCTGCTGATCACCGCGTTCACGTTCCCGGGCGTCGTCCTCACCACCTTCGCCGGGATCCTCGCGGACCGCTACGGACGGCTCCGCATTCTGGTCCCGGGTCTGCTGTTGTTCGCGGTGGCCGGCGTCGCCTGCCTGTTCGCCAACAGCTTGCCGGTGCTTCTGGCCCTGCGCGTCCTGCAGGGGATCGGTGCGGCACCCATCGGCTCCATCAACGTCACCCTGATCGGCGACCTCTTCACCGACCGCCAGCGGACCGAGGCGATGGGTCTCAACGCGAGCCTGCTGTCCATCGGCACGGCCGCCTACCCCGCCGTCGGCGGCGCTCTTGCGGTGCTCGCGTGGTCGGCGCCCTTCGCCCTCGCGGTGCTCGCGATTCCGGTGGCGGTGCTGGTCCTGAGGCGGCTGCACATGGCGCCGCGCGGCCACCGAATCGGGCTCGGCGAGTACTTCGGCGGCATCTGGCAGGTGGTGCGTCAGCCTGTGGTGCTGGTTCTCTTCTTCGCCAGCACCGCCATCTTCATCCTGCTCTACGGCGCCTACATCACCTTCCTGCCGTTCCTGATGGCGCACCGCTTCGATTCGACGTCGGCCGAGATCGGGCTCCTGATGGCGGGGCTCTCACTTGCCACCGCCGTCACCTCGGCCAACCTCGGGCGCCTGTCGGCGCTCCTGGACGAGAGGCGGCTCATGACCCTCGGCTTCGTCGTCTTCGCGGCCGGGCTCGCCGCCGTGCCGCGCTCGTCGAGCGTGGTCGGGCTCGCGCTTCCGGCGGTGCTCCTGGGGTTCGCCTTCGCGACCACGATTCCCGTGGTGCAGGTGCTGCTGGCCGGCTTCGCCCCCACCGAGCGCCGAGGGGCGGTGATGTCGCTCAACGGCACCGTCCTTCGCCTCGGGCAGACTCTCGGGCCGCCCATCATGGCCGGTGTGCACCGACTCGGCGGCATCGACGCCGTTTTCGAGGTGGGCGCCGTCTTCGCGGTGCTGCTGGCCGTTCTCATGGCCGTCGCCGTCCGCCGCTGAGCGGTCCTGGGTCGGAGCGGGCGGAACGTTCCTACGTTCCAATGTTCGGCTCATCCGGAATTGCATGGGATGGAGGCGTCGGGTGTGGCGCGTGCCCGTCTCCGTCTCCGTCTCCGTGCCCGGGTTCAGGTGCAGTGACAGCGGCAGTTGGCAGAGGCAGAGGCAGTGACAGAAGCAG
>CAZMED010000180.1:0-6417 GCA_964565045.1 uncultured Thermoanaerobaculia bacterium | reverse complement strand
TTCCTCATTCCTCATTCCTCATTCACTCTAGATCCACCCGTTGAGCTGCGCGAGGAAAATGGTCGCCAGGGTCTTGCCGTCGCGGATCGCGCCGCTCCGGCACCCTTCGAGGAGCTCGTCCACGGTCATCGTGACGATCTGGATTTCTTCGTCGGGGTCGGGGCTCGCGTCAGGCGCTTCGGAGAGGCGCGTTGCCAGGAAGGCGTGCAGCACCTCGTCGGTGAAGCCCGGCGTGGTCAGGAACGAGCCCAGCTCGCGCACCTCGCCGGCGCGCCAGCCGGTCTCCTCCTCGAGCTCGCGCACCGCGCACTCGCGCGGGTCTTCGCCGGGGTCGAGCTTGCCGGCCGGCAGCTCGAGCAGGATCTCGTCCGAGGGGTAGCGGTACTGCCGAACCAGCACCACCCGACGGTCGGCGTGCAGCGGCAGCACCACCGCCGCCCCGCGGTGGCGCACGACCTCCCGGGTGGTCTCCGAGCCGTTCGGTAGCCGCACGCGGTCCACCTCGAGATCGAGGATCCGACCGGAATACTGGCGGCGGCCGCTGATTTTTCGCTCCGATTGCATTCGCTCATCAGGTCTCATTCCGGCTCCCGGCTTCCGAATCAACAAGGGACGCGCTCAGTCAGGGATCCTACTGGAAGTCGATGCTCCCGTGTTCCCTGTCCCACTTTCCGAAGCGGGGGACACGCCGATTGCGCGGCCGGGGCCTCCCGAGCCGCGGGCTGCAGCGCTTGTCTCTGCCGACCTTCGTGCCCGCGGGGAGTAGGAGCCGGTCCAGAAAGAGCTGGCGGTTTCGGTCGTACCGCTGGCATAGGCGGTGTCGCTTCCCTCGCGCTTCCAACCCAGGTATCGAAGATAACCGGGATCGTCGTGCGGACCGGTGACGAGCTGCGGTGGGCCTTCGTCCTCGATGTAAACGTACTCCGCCAGACCCTCGAACCGGCGCGGGCAGATCACGATGAATCCGGGACGACTGTTCCCGGAATCTCTGACATCGGCGGCACTGGCGCGAACATCAACTCCTCCGTCGGAGTCGCCGCCTCCGGCGTGGTTCACGACAACGACATAGCTACCGTGGAAGGATGAGCGGAAGCGATCGCCCCACGTTTGTTCCGCTCGAGCGAAGTTCTCGCCGTCGTTGCTCTCGTGCCACATCGCAGCCTGGATTCCCCGCAGCTCGACGTACGTCTGCGCGAGATCGGCCTGCTCGACCGAGAAGAGAACCTGTCGCGCGGTGATCGTCGCGAGAAGCGCGACTACGAACACGACGACGATCACCTCGGACAGCGTGAAACCCGCGGTTGCGGGACCGACCTCAGCGACGGCTCCCCGAAACCCCGCGGACCTCGTGAGGACCGGCTCTCTTCGGGAAGGTCGCTCGACGACCGGTGCTTCAGGCTCGAGGATCATCGCGGGCCTTCCAGAATCATCGCGGCGCCGCACGGAAGGATGGACCGGCGGTCGCCGCGACATCATGACTCTCACTTGTGCTTCTTGGCCCCCGGGCCGCCGTACTCCCACTTGATGAAGCGCTGGTAGTTGGGATCGTTGTCCTCGGTGGCGATGGTCGGCGGCTCCTCATCGGTGAGATAAACGTACTTGCCCAGGTCGCCGTGGTCGTGCTCGCAGAAGATCACGAACTTGATGTCCTTCTTGTCGGGGTCCGAGGCGCCCGGGTTTTCCTCGTCGACGCCGTCGAGATCATTGCCGTGGCCGCTGTTCGGATCGCCGTCGACGATGTAGTAGTACGGCCCATGCTTGCGGCCATCCGGAAAGGCCGACTCCCAGAACATGGTGGGGTTCGGGATGTAGCGCCCGTCGCCCATGTTGTACACCGCTGCCTGGATGCCGCGGATCTCGGCCATGCACTTCACCAGCTTCACCTTCTCGCGCTGGTTCTGGAACATGCCGATGGCGATGATGCTCAGGATGACGACGAGGATCATGATCACGAGTATCTCGATCATCGTCAGCCCCGCCTCGCGGTTCAGGAAATCCCCGGCCCGATCACGCCCCACCGCCCCCTCACTCTTCGGGTGAACGTATGACATGGCTGACCCCCTTGCGGCTGCCGCGCGCCGACCGCTCTCGAGCTTCCCGTTCGAGCTGTCGGCTGCTTCGTTTTTTCTGACCATTGTCATATCTCCCATGTACATTAGAAGTCTTGAGTAGAAAATCGTCTGTGATCTCTCTCACAGTGAGAGTTGATTGCAGGGAAATATATATTGAACAGTTATTTACGACTTGATGAGTATACTCCAGCCCAAGGCATTTCTTGCCATTCTTGTGGAGGGCGGCGCCTCCGGTCAACCGAGAGGCGGGCGATGCCTCCTGTCGAGGTCACCTGCTGCCGTCACTGCACCTGGCCACCTGACCATTCCCCGGCAACCATCTCACGCCGTTTCGGATGAGCCGCCGAACCTCACGCCGTCATGAGACACGTGTTTCGGGACGTGACATCGACCGGCACCGAAGCCGCACTCAAAACCGGTCCGATTCCTGGCATCCATCCTGCTTGGAAGCCGGACCAATGTTGAGAGAACCGTTTGCCCTGAACGTTCATCGCGGCGAAACCAGGTCTCGGGATCGCCGCAAGGCATCGGAGGAGGGCTCATGTCACGGTACGCCACCCGTCGTTGTTTGAGACGCGCCGCCGCCACCCTGATCGCGGTCAGTGCCGCCGCCGGCATCGTCGGTGCACAGGTCTCCCTGGTGGAGGACATCAACCCGGGAAGCGAGGGCATGGGGGTCCACGAGTACTGGACATTCCAGGGTACCGCTCACGGCAGCGCCCTGTACTTCGCCGCCGAAACCGCCACCGCAGGCAACGAGCTTTGGGTGAGCCAAGGAACGGCAGCGACGACCGGTCTCGTCGAGGACATCTGGAGCGGCACCAATTCGTCGGATCCGCAGGAATTTGTCTCGACCGCGCACGGTGTGTACTTCACAGCTGTGACCGGACCCGAGTCCCCCCGGACACTGTGGAGAACCGACGGGCAGGACTCGGGCACGCACTCCCTCGGCATCCCAGCGAGTTCACTCGTCGAGATGGATGGCTCTCTCTTTTTCTCGGGCGCGGACGAGACCAACGGAGGGGAGCTGTGGAAGGCCACCGGCGACGCGGTGTCTCGCGTCAGCACCATCCCGGGGAACTGGGGCATCTCGGCCTCCAGTCTTGCAGCCGTCAACGTCGAGGGAATCGGCACGCGCCTCTTCTTCTTTGCCCACGTGGAACGCGACGAGTTCACGATTGACTACATCCTGTGGATGAGCGACGGAACGCCGGCGGGAACCGTTGAGGTCAAGAACATCCTCGACGGCTGCCCGGATGGTGGATGTACCAACACCCACGAGATGGTCGAGTTCGACGGAAGGGCCTTCTTCCCGGCCAGCGGCCCGACCGGGCACGAGCTGTGGGCGAGCGACGGCACCGAGGCGGGCACGGTGCTGATCAAGGACATCAGCCCCACCAGCCACTCGTATCCGAACCGCCTCACGGTGGTCGGTGACCTGCTGTTCTTCCTCGCCAACTCGGACGGCAACTCCAACGGCGAGCTCTGGGTGAGTGACGGGACGACCGCAGGCACCTTCCAGCTCCTGGTGAGCGACAACCCGCACATCGACGATCTCACGCCCTTCAACGGCAGGCTGTTCTTCACAGTCTGGACAGAAACGTACGGCAAGGAACTGTGGACCAGCGACGGAACCGTCGGCGGCACCACGTTGTTCGCTGATCTGTACGAAGGCGGCAGCGGCTCCGGCTTCCCCAACTCCTCGAGTCCGAAGGACCTGGCGGTCGCCGGCGGCCTCCTGTTTTTCGGCGCTGCGGACACTGGCCGCCACGGTCGCGAGCTGTGGGTGACGGACGGCACCGTCGCGCGGACACTGCTGGTCCACGACCTCAAACCCATCTCAACCTACGAAGAGGTCGGGCCGCGCGGGATGATCGAGGTCGGCGACAGGCTGTTCTTCTTCGCCGACGACGGCGTCATCGGCCACGAGCTCTACACGCTGCCCACAACCGACGTCATCAGTCAGCCCACAATCTGGGACGGGCCCGCGTCGGGCCGCACCGAAGAGGCCTACACCTACACGGCCGCCGGCGGTGTCTCGGTCCGCGGCAACCCCACCCAGCTCAAGTTCCACTGGGGTGACGACAGTGACAGCGGGTGGCTCGACACCGGGGTGGACGAGGCCGAGAAGACCTGGGACGACGCGGGCGACTACGACGTGTGGGTCGAGGCGAAGTCGGACTCCGGCGCGTCCAACCCGTCGGCCGCGCTGACGGTGGACATCGATTTCACCGAGTGGGCGGGCCCGGGAATTTCGGGGCCGACCGAGGGATTCATCGACAACGGGTATTCATACACCATCACGGGCGAGTCGAGCTACGGCCACGATCTCGAGTACGCGATCGACTGGGGCGATGGCGGTTCGTTCGACTGGGAGGCGGCGACCTGGACCGGGCTCGACCCCGAGACCAACGAGGTGACCCTCGACCACACCTGGACCGAGTACGGCGACTACATCATCGAGCCGCGGGTCCGCTGCGCCACCCACAACGAGGTCTGGGGGCGCACCGAGGTGCCGCTGGTCATCGTCCACGAGACCGTCGCGGAGCCGACCATCGACGGACCGGACACCGGCGACGTCGACACCGAGTACACCTTCACCATCGGTGGCGAATCGGATGCCGGCCACGACCTCGAGTATCTCGTCGACTGGGGCGACGGCAGCGACAGCGGGTGGCAGGCCTTCGGCGAGGGCGTCACCTCGACCGAGGTCACCCACACCTGGACGACGGAATCGGATCCGGAACCCTTCCCGATCAACCTCGGCGTCCGCTGCATCGCCCATCCTACGCACGAGAACTGGACCGAGACCTCCATCGAGATCACGGCGCCGCCCGACGAGGAGCTCACCGGCCCCGACCTTCAGCACGTCGGGGGCGACTGGAACGGGTATCCCGACGTCAGCTACACGTTCACCCTCTCCGCCTCATCCAACCTCGAGCACCCGCTCGAGTACCGGGTGGACTGGGACGGCGACATGGTGTTTTCTGACTGGACCGCATTCGGTGAGGGCGTGACCTCCGCCCAGCTCTCCCACACCTGGACCTCGGCCGCGGACTGGGACATCAACATCGAGGTGCGGTGCGTTGAGCACACCGACCTCGAGGTCGGGGGCACCTGGCAGATGTTCGTCAACCCGGAGGAGGTGAGCGACTATTCACTCGACGGGCCTGGCTCGGGTATTGCGGGCGTCAGCTACCCGTACACACTGACCGCTCACACGACCTCCGGGCACGCCATGCAGTACCAGATCTACTGGGGTCACGGCGACGGTCCGGGGCCCGAGGACTGGTTCGACCTCGACCCCGCCACCGGAACCGCACAGCTCTCCCACGCCTGGCCGGTGGACGGCGTGGACCGCGTCTACCAGGTGGATTACGGCGTGAGGTGCAAGGACCACCCTTCCGTTCTGGAGTGGGGCTCGATCGAGGTCAGCATCCCCGGCGAGACGATCGTCGATCATACCCTCGACGGCCCCACCGAGGGTCTCGTCGGGGTCGACCTGGAGTACACGGTCACCGGGACCTCGTCCCAGGGCCACGCGCTCGAGTACAAGTACGACTGGGGCGACGGGTTCCCGACCGAGTGGGCGGACCTCACCGGTGGGTCAGCCACGCAGTCCTACGCCTGGGCCTATCCCGGCGAGTTCACGGTCACGGCGAGCGTGCGCTGCGCCACCCACAACCACGTGCTCAGCGAGCGGCAACAGGTGGTGACCATCACGTCCGACACTCCGCCGGGTTGGATCTTCGGCGATGACTTCGAGTACGGCGACACCGAGGACTGGAGCGCCGCGGTCGGGCTGGTGCCGTGAATCGCCCTGCGGTCCCGGATCGCCGGTTCCGAGCGGACGATGGGCTCACGCCGTCGTCCCCGTGGCTGATGACCCGTTTCGGGACGGCTGTGTGTGATGCAGCTCACGAAAAACCGTTGCCGATCCTGGCACCGATCCTGCCAAAGACGGGGAACGGGCCGGGACGGTGCCCCGGCCAAGGGAGGCGCGATGAAGAACGACCGCACCTATGAGTTGCTCCACTCCCCGAACCCGACCGAGCTCTCGCAGGCGGTCAGCGATCGCATCGAAGAAGGCTGGTGGCCCCTCGGCACCCCCTTCGTGCACGGGGAGCGCTACATCCAGGCGATGGTCTTCGACCGGCCGACGGACAAGCGGCTGCGCAAGACCAGCGGCGACCGCTGATCAGCGGTAGCGCGCGAGGAGCCCGGTGCGCTCGTTGAAGGCCTCGATGCGGCGGTCCCACGCCTCCCAGGCGTGGAAGTGGCGCGTCCAGTAATCGTCGTCGTACCACTGGGCGTCGAGCTCCTCCACGGTCTTGCCCTGCTGCTC
>CAZMED010000179.1:0-6433 GCA_964565045.1 uncultured Thermoanaerobaculia bacterium | reverse complement strand
GTTCTCAATTCTTAATTCTCAATTTCCACTTGCGCCCCGTTCTCGCGGGGGAGCTGGAGGGGAATTCAAAATTGAGAATTCAAAATTGAGAATTGAAGATCCCGAGGAGTTCACTCCTCGGGGTCTGACGTAAACCGGTAGCCGACGCCGCGGACGGTGTGGAAATGGCGGGGGCTGCGGGGGTCCTGCTCGAAGTGCTTCCGCAGCCGGTGGACGAAGGTGTCGAGTGTCCTGGTCGAGGTGTCGAAGGTGTAACCCCACACCCGCTCCAGGAGCTCGCCGCGGGTCACCACCCGGCCCTCGTTCTCGGCGAAGAACCGGACCAGCATGACCTCGCGTTCGGTGAGCGCCACCGGACCGCCCGCGCTGGTGGCGCGCATCGTGCGCAGGCTCACCTCGTGGTCGCCGATGACGACCGTCGGTCCGGTCGGAGCCGGCGTCTGCGACCACTCCGCCCGACGCAGGATGCCGCGCACGCGCAGCACCAGCTCCTCGATGAGGAACGGCTTGGTGAGGTAGTCATCGGCGCCGAGCTGGAGGCCGAGGATGCGGTCGGCATCGCTGCCGCGGGCGGTCAGGAACAGAATCGGGATGTGGTTGTTCCCGGTTCGCAGACGCCGGCAGACCTCGAAGCCGTCGATGCCGGGAAGCATGATGTCGAGGATCAGCAGCTGGAAGCCCGCTTCGTCGTCGGCGAGGGTTCCGAGGGCGGCCTCGCCCTCTCCGAGGCACACGACCTCGAAGCCCTCGAGCTCGAGGTTGCGGCACAGTCCCTCGGCCAACGGCGTGTCGTCCTCCACCACCAGCAGGCGGATCGCCTCGACCGCGTTGGCCTGGCCGTTCATGCTCCCATTCTATCGCAGCAGGGGCTAAGCCGCGAACCCGCAGAAGCTTAAGCCGCCTGTGCCGGGGTCGGCTCATTGGCATGAACATGACCTGAGAGCACCCTGTCTGAGCCCGAGCCCGAGCCCGTTGTCGTTACCGTTACCGAATACCCAGCTTCTTCCCAGAGTCCGAGCGTGCCATCGATGTCGGCATGGAGACCATGCGAACGAACCGGTCGTGCCCTCGAGCCACGAGCTCATCGTCATACGGGATCCAGCGCAATCTGAAGCACGTCGAGCTTCTCGAAGTCGAAGAACATGTCACTCTCCCTCTCGGGAGATGCAGAGGACCGGTAACGGCAACGGTAACGGGCTCGGGCTCGGGACGGACAGAGAGCACCACCTGCACCTGGCCGCATGCCGATCGCTCGACTGATCGCACCCGGGTGGGGGCGGTCGCCGGCCGGATATACTGCGCGGGCAGATGCGCCGGCAACTCTCGATCCTCGCGATGGCCGCGCTGGGGTGCGCCGGAATCGGCGCCGCCGCGGACCACGCGCCGGCGGAGTACGACCTGAGAGTCATTCGGCAGCAGGTGCCGGCCTCCCTCGAGGCGGGGACCGTGGTCGAGGTGCCGGTTGTGCTCGCCAACGACGGGACCCGAACGTGGTCGGCGAGCGAGGGCTTCGCCCTCTCCTACCACTGGCTCGACTCCGATCTGCACCCGCTGCACTGGGACGGCCGCCGGACGCCTCTCGGCACCGCCGTGGGCCCCGGCGAAGCACTGGAAGTGGTCGTCGAGATCGAGGCGCCGCGGGCGCCGGGGGACTACCTCCTGGCCCTCGACATCGTGCACGAAGGGGTGCTGTGGGTCTCGGAGCGCGACCCGACCCCGGTGCAGCCGCTGCCGGTGTCCGTCGTCGCGGGCCACGCCTTCGCGGTGGTCGCGGGCGCAGTCCCGCGCCTGGCGGTCGCAGGCGGCGAGCGCCGGGTCCGCCTCGTGCTCGAAAACCGGGGCGTGCGCGGCTGGCGGGACGACGGAAGCTTCGCGCTCGCGTCCCACTGGCTCGGACGCGACGGCACCGTGCTGCAGTGGGAGGGCCCCCGCAGCCCGATCCGGCGGCCGGTCGCGCCCGGGGAGTCGATCGAGCTGACGGCGGTCGTCGAGGTTCCCGTCCGTCCCGGCGTCCGGCGCCTGCAGTGGGACATGGTCGAGGAGGGGGTGTGCTGGTTCTCCGAGCGCTCGGCGGCATCGCCGCCGGCCCGCACGGTGCTCGTGGTCCCGGATCCGCTCGCCGACCCCCTGTGGTGGGCGCTGCTGAGCCTGCTGGCGGCGGCGACGGCGGTGTCCGTCCTCGGACGCGGCGGCCCGCCGCGCCTCCTGGCCTGCTTCGCCGTCGCCGACGTCGCCTGGTGCGTCGGCGCCCTGGTCGTCAAGCAGGGGGCGGTTCTGGCGGCGGCCGAAGCCCCGGCACGCCTGGGCGGGCTCGCGCTGACAGCGGGAGGGGCGGCGCTGGTCGGCCTCGCGGTCCTCGCGCTGCCCGGCCGCTGGCGCGCGGCGGCGGGGTGGGCGGCCGCCGCCTGCGCGACCGCGGTGCTGTGGGGCGATCTCGCCTATCTGCGCTTCTTCGGCGACCTGCCGGCGCCGGGCGCTCTCGCGGCCGCGGGCCAGGTGCCCCACCTCGGGGAGAGCATCCGCAGCCTGTTCGAACCGGCGGACGCGTGGCTGTGGGTCGACCTTCTGCCCGGCCTGGTGCTGGTGGTGGTGTCGCTGCGCCTGCAGCGGACGCCGCGTCCGGGCCCCACCCGGGTCGCCGTCGTCGTGCTCGCCCTCGCGGTCGTCGCGGCGGGCGCGGCCGCGCTGCGGCTGGCCGCCGACCAGCCACGGCTCTTCGAGCAGCTCTTCCGGCGGGTCCACGTCGCACGCGAGGTGGGCGTCCTCAACCTGCACGCCGTCGAGCTCGGGACCGCCGCCTTCCGCGCCGCGGCTTCGGAACGGCTCGAGACCGATGAACTCGACGCGGTTGCCGAGTGGTTCGCGGAGCGGGCGCCGCTGCGGGCGGGCTCCGGTCCGTGGTTCGGCGCGGCTTCCGGTCGCAGCCTGGTGATGGTGCAGGTCGAGAGCCTGCAGGGCTTCGTGATCGGGCTCGAAATCGGGGGCCGCGAGGTCACCCCGTTTCTCAACCGATGGGCCGAAGAGGCCCTGTGGTTCGACAACGTCACCGACCAGACCGCTCAGGGCCGCTCGTCGGACAGCGAGCTGGCGACCCAGGTGTCGCTCCTGCCCGCCGACGGCGCGGCCGCCGCCTTCCGCTTCGCCGGCAACGACTTCACCGGCCTCGCCGAGGTGCTCGCCAGGCACGGCTATCGGACGCTCTCCGCGGTCCCCTACGACGGCGCGTTCTGGAACCGGCGCAGCACCCACCCCGCCTACGGCTACGCGCGGAGCCTCTTCGCCGGTGACTTCGCGGCCGGCGAGCAGGTCGGCTGGGGGCTCTCGGACCGCGACTTCCTGGACCAGGCGGCGGCAGTGCTGGCGGCCACCGAGCGCCCCTTCGCCGCCTTTCTCCTGACCCTCTCGCTGCACCACCCCTTCGAAGGCTTCCCGCAGCGGCTGGCGGTTCTCGATCTCGGAGAGATGGAGGGCACGCCCTTCGGCAACTTCCTGCACACGATGCATTTCTTCGACTCGTCACTGGCCGCGTTCGTGGCGTCGCTCGAAGCCGCCGGCCGATCCGACGAGGTCGTGATCGCGGTTTGGGGCGACCACGACGCGGGGTTCCCGTGGCGGCCCGAGATCGCGGCCGCGATGGGCGCCGACCACGATCCGGCGGGCTGGTACCTGAGCCAGGAGGTGCCGCTGCTGATCCGCGTGCCGGGGGTCGACGGACTCGCCGGCCGCCGCTCGGTCCCGGCGGGCCACGTCGACGTGGCGCCGACTCTGCTCGCCCTGCTCGGCATCGATCCCGCTCCCTACGCCTTCCTCGGCCGCAATCTGCTCGGCACGCCGGGCCGGGGACCGGTGGTGGGCGAGTACGGCTGTTGGCGCGACGACGAGCTGCTCTACCTGCAGGGCGACGGGACCCTGGAAGGCGGCACCTGTATCGAGCTCGAGGGAATGCGCCGGGTGCCGACCGCGCGCTGCCGCGACGGTTTCGCCGCCGCCGGCCGCGCCGGGGAGGTGTCGGCCCTGGTGCTCGAGCACGACCTGCAGGAACGCCTCCACGGCGAGCTCGCGCGGCGCTCAGGGGCCGACCCGTGATCTCGCGAGCGGCGCCGGTGCTGCTGCTCTTCGGCCTGCCGGACCGCCGCCTCGACGCCGCACTGAGCGCCCTCGCGGGGGCGCTGCTGGCCGCCTCCCGCTTCGCCCTGCTCGCCGACGGACCCTGGGAGTGGGACGAGACGCTGTTCGCGCGCGGCATCCTCCACTTCGAGCTGGCGGCGCACTTTCCGCACCCGCCGGGCTTTCCGGGCTGGCTCGCGATCGGACACCTGCTGACACCGCTGACCGGCGAGCCACTGCGCGCGCTGCAGATCGCCTCGGCGGCCTTCTCGGTGGCGGCGCTGTGGGTGCTGGCGTCCCTCGGGCGGCGGGTGGCGCCGCCCGCGGTGGCGGCGTCGGCGGCTCTGCTGGTGCTGGCGGCGCCGGGGCCGTGGCTGTACGCGGTGCGCGGATTCTCCTCCACCGCCGCGGCGGTCCTGGCGCTGGGCGCGGCGGCGGTGCTCGCCGGCGGCCTCGAGGGGCGTCGAGCGACCCTCTTCACCCTGCTCGTGACCGCCGCCGCCCTGGTGCGGCCGATCCTCCTGCCGGCGCTCGCGGTGTTGTGGGTGGGCGGAGCGTGGACGATTCGTCCCCTGCGGCGCCTGCTGCCGGGCGTGGCGGGCGGGCTGGCCGCAACGGCGGTTTCCGTGCTCGTCATGGCGCACGCCGAGGGTGGCTGGCGGGCTTTCGTGGCGCCGTTCGTAGCTCACTCCGAACGGCACTTCTCGCGCCTGGTCGGCAATCCGGGGGGCTACCCGGACCTCGGCCTGGTCAAGGGGCTCGGCGGGGTGGTCCCGGCGACCGTGGTGTTCGCCGTCGCGGCCTGGGGCCTGGTGGTGTGGGCGCGCCGTCGCGGGCGCCGCGCCGCCCTGCTCTGGCTGGCGGTGCTGGGGGTGGCGGCGATGCAGCTGGTGTGGTTGCAGAACCGGACCTACGGGCGCTACGCGGTCGGGGTGCAGATGGCGCTGGCGCCGCTGCTGGCGGGCGCCGCCGCCGGTGCCCCGCCGCTCGCGGCCGGCACCGCACTGCTCGCCGTGGCGGGGTGGTACGCCGCCGGCAGCCTGCCGCTCGTCTCCGAGCAGCACACCACCGAGCTGCCCGCTTGGAGTGCCGTCCAACGCGCGCACGCGGATGCCCTCGTGACCGGCCGCACGGTGGTGCTCGAGCCCGAGCTCCACCCTTATGCGTCGTACCTCTGGCACCTCCGCGCGCGGCGCGGGCAGCCGAACCCGCCCTGGGCGCTGTCGCCGTGGGCGCCCGAGCCGTGGTCGGGCGTCGAGGGGTCGTGGCTGGTGGCAACCGTCCACCGGAAGCTCTACCCCGGGCCGCTGTACGGTATCGAGGAGCATTTCGCAGGGGTGACGGCGGCGCTCGAGCCTCTGACCCAGCAGCGCTTCCTCGAGGCCTGGGTGCTCGAGGAGCCGCCGCTGCCGCTCCGTGGCTGGTGGCCGGCGGAGACCGGCGCCGAGGGCCGCCCGTTCATGTGGGGCGCAGCCGGCGCAGAGCTGCTGCTGCCAGAGCTTTCTCCGGAAGCCGAGCTCGGGGTGACCCTGCGACCGGCCCCTGCGCCGCAGCCGCTGCTCGTGAAGTGGGGCGCGGACCCCCCGATCGTGGTCGAAGGCGCGGCAGGCGAGCAGCGGCTCCGGCTGAAATCCCCGGATACCGCGGCGCAGGGCGCGAAGGCGGTCCAGCTGCTGCGGACCGCGGCGTTCGTCCCCGGTGAGGGCGACCCGAGGCCGCTGGCGGTGCAGCTCTTCGAGGTTCGGGCGGTGGACCCCTCCCGCGCGTGGTCGGGTGAGGTGGTCTGGCCCTGGCAGCGCGAAGCGCTGCAGGTGCGCCTCGATGGGGCTTTCATGGGCGAGCACCTGGCGCGCGACACGGACGGGGTCTGGCTCGGGCCGCGGGCCACGCTTTCGCTGCCGGCGTCGGCGGGCATCGTCCGGCTGCGGATGTGGGCGCCGCGGCCGACTCCGGCAGCTTCCGAGGTGTGGCTGGCGGGACGGTGTGCCGCCGGTCCCCTGGACCTCGGGCCTCGGCCCGAGTGGGTCGCGATCGAGGTCGCCCCCGGGGAGGCGTCAAAGGACCGCCTCGAGCTGCTGATCACCAGCCTGCCGTACCGTCCCTCCGAGCACGGGTCGGACGACCGTCGCGAGCTCGGCGTGGTGCTCTCCGAGTTGGGCTTCGAGCCCGCCGCAGAGGAGCTTGACGGGCCCGGCGGTCGATCCTAGGATGGTTTCGTCCCGCCACGCTGTTCACGCAGCAAGGAGATCCTCATGAGTCAGAAAGCTGACAAGTTGAAGTCGTTGGAGACCGCCATCGGCCAGATCGAGCGCCAGTTCGGCAAGGG
>CAZMED010000178.1:4496-6493 GCA_964565045.1 uncultured Thermoanaerobaculia bacterium | reverse complement strand
CTGGCCGATGCGCCGGCGCGGGAAATCGGCTCGGTGCGCATGGAGAACCCGGGCAATCCCCCATTCAGCTTCGAGCTGGCGTACGACCCGGCGCTGATCGAAGAGCGCCAGACCTATGCGGTGCGGGCCGCGGTCCGCGTCGACGGCAAGCTGATGTTCACCACCGACACCGTCTACCCGGTGCTGACGCGCGGCGCCGGCACCGAGGTGGAGCTGCTGTTGCGGCGGGTGGAAACGCCTGCGAGGCGGTCTTCTGCGCCGCCCGCCCTTCGCGAGCTGCCGGCGTACTTCGAGGGCGATCTGCCGTGCGCCGACTGCCCCGGCATCCACTACCGTCTCGACCTGCACGAGGACCGGGTGTTCTTCCTTCGCACGACCTATCACGGACGCGGGGCCGGCGCGGTGCACGATCTCATCGGCACCTGGACGCTGGCCAGCGACGACAACCGCATCGCGCTGTTCGGGGGCACCGAGGCGCCGATCTTCTTCCGCATCGTCGACGCCGACACCATCCGCAAGCTCGACATCGAGGGACGGGACATCGAGTCCTCCCTCAACTACGACCTGAGGCGCAAGGATGACCTCGAGCCGATCGAGCCGCGGCTGACGATGCGCGGCATGTACCGCTATCTGGCCGACGCCGCGCTCTTCGAGGAGTGCCTCACCGGGCGCCGCTTCCCGGTCTCCCCGGAGGCCGACAACATCGCCCTCGAACGGGCGTACCTGGACGCGCGGCATGAGCCCGGCGAGCCCCTGCTGGTCTCGCTCCAGGGCAGCCTCGCGCTGCGCCCCGCGATGGAGGGCGACACCATGGTCCTCAGCCTGATCCCCGAACGCTTCATCGGCGTGTGGCCCGGCGAGACCTGCGGCGCGCGCATGGCCAATGCCGAGCTCGAGAACACCTACTGGAAGCTGACCCGGCTGGGCGACGAGCCGGTGATCGTCGGCGAACAGCAGCGCGAGCCGCACATTGTGCTGCACTCCCAGGATCAGCGGGTGAGCGGCTTCGGCGGCTGCAACCGCCTGATGGGCGGCTACACCGTCGACGGGGGCTCGATCGAGTTCTCGCAGATGGCGAGCACCATGATGGCCTGCGCCGAGGGTGCCGACATCGAACGCGCCTTCACCGAGGCGCTCGGACGCGTGCGCAGCTGGCGCCTCATCGGCCACCACCTTGATTTCTTCGACGAGGCCGGCGAGCTGGTGGCGCGCTTCGAGGCCCGGTACATGCGGTGAGTGCCGGGACCGGCGCAGTGCCGCGGGGCGTGGCAGCATTGGAGCCGATATTCTCCGAGAGCAGGCCCTTCAAGCCCGAGCCCGAGCCCGTTATCGTTACCGTTGCCGGAGAAGCGGGTTCTTCCCAGAGATCGGCCCTGCCAACGACGATTGGAGCGCGTCCCGGCGCACGTCGGGCTTCTCGAAGTCGAAGAACATCACACTGTCCCTCCCAGGGGGTGCCTGATTTCGGGAGCGGCAACGGGAACGGGCTCGGGCTCGGGACGGACAGAGGGCATCAGTGAGGATCGCAGGTCAGAAGCTCGACGCGTTACCATGGCGTCATGAATGACCCACTGACCACCCCCGACCCGAGGATCGCGCTCCGGTACGCAACCGAGAACGACGCCGGGTTGCTCCTCGACTTCATCTGCCAGCTCGCCGACTACGAGAGGCTCCGCCACGAGGTGGTGGCCGACGAGGCGTCGCTGCGCGAGTCGCTCTTCGGGTCCCGCCGCGTGGCCGAGGTCGTGATCGCCTCGTGGGAGGGCGAGCCGGCCGGTTTCGCCCTCTTCTTCCACAACTTCTCGACCTTCCTCGCACGGCCCGGCCTCTACCTCGAGGACCTCTTCGTGGTGCCGCGGCTGCGCGGGCACGGCATCGGCCAGGTGCTGCTGCGGTGCCTCGCGAAGATCGCCGTCGCGCGCGGCTGCGGGCGGTTCGAGTGGTCGGTGCTCGACTGGAACGTGGACGCCATCCGCTTCTACGAACGTCTCGGCGCC
>CAZMED010000178.1:3099-4396 GCA_964565045.1 uncultured Thermoanaerobaculia bacterium | reverse complement strand
CCGCGGCCGCCGAGGCCCTTCTTGCCGGTGATGATGAAGATCCCGGTGCAGGCCAGCACCAGGAGCCCGACCGCGTAGAGGTCGGCGAACCAGGTCCAGAAGCCCTTGCCGTGGTTGAGGTGGAGGTAGTTGACCTCGAAGAAGGCGAAGCGGCGCCGCACGCGCTCGTCGACGACCCGGCCTCCGGGCAGCTCCACCGTCAAAGTGCGCTGATCGAGGAAGATCTTGAGCTCGTCCGGGCCCATGCGGACCACCGACCGCGGCGTCTCTCCCACCCCGAGGCGCTGGAGCACCTCGGCGCCCAGGGCCTGCGGCCCTGCGGACGGCAGCGCCCCGACCTCGACCACCTCGTGCCGGATGACGTAGTTCGGGTTCCAGTCGTCGATGTGGTTGACCGCCACGCCGGAGACGGCGTAGATGACGGTCAGCCCGGCGAAGAAGTAGCCGACATCGCGGTGGGTGGCGATGATCAGCCTGCGGAGGTGCAACCCGCTCAGCCCTTGATGACCGCTCCGGTGCCGTGGATCACGTACACGTACTGATCGACCACCGGGGCATCGCAGCCGGCGCCGGTGCCGTCCCGCTTCGGTCCCTCTCCGTCACAGTCCTCACCGGGCGCGTGGCCGTGCGCGGCGGCGGTGCGGGCCTCGATCTGCTCGGGCGTCAGCTTGATGGCCTCGAAGGTGCCCTCGGCCGAGGCCTCGTGGCCCATCGAGGTGTAGGGAAAGACGATCACGCCGTCGTCGACCTTGATGCGGATGCCGTTGCCGCTCTCGCTGTCGGTGATCTGCATCCAGCACCCGCGCTTCTTGCACACGCCGGTGATGACGCCGTCCACCCGGACCTTCTGACCAACATAGTCGTCTGGATTGGCGATCAGGGTGTCGATGGCGACCGCTTCAGCGAGGGTCACGCCGGCACCGTAGCTCTCGCCGTCATCGCCGGCGAACGCGGGCATTGCGATGATTGCACAGATCAGCAAACTGAGAATGAGAAATCGTTTCATGTTACTGCCTCCACGTGGGTTATGCGCACCCAGCGCCCGCATCCTCGCCGCTTGGTTCGCCGATGTCAAGTCCCGGCGTCACCCGCTTCAACCGCAAGTAGTCCCGGGCACCACGGCCCGTGCGGGCAGGACGCCCGCTCCACCGCCAACCACGGCCATTATCTCGGTGCCCTTGGTGGCGCGGGCGCCCCGCCCGCATCTCCAGACAGCCTCGGTCATTCAATGCGTCCTTGTGGGGCAGGCGTCCCGCCTGCCGGGCGGGTGGGCGGAACGTGCCAACGTTCAACGTTC
>CAZMED010000178.1:0-2999 GCA_964565045.1 uncultured Thermoanaerobaculia bacterium | reverse complement strand
TTCAGGCGGCAAACAGGTCCGCTCTCGTCGACCGCAGCGACAGCCACCTTCCACCTGCCACCAGCAGGTGGTCGAGGACGGAGACCCCCACCACCTGCCCTCCCCGCACCAGCCGGCGCGTCAGGTCGACGTCGTCGCGGCTCGGCTCGAGGTCGCCCGACGGGTGGTTGTGGAAGAGCAGCACGCCCCCCGCCCGGTCGAGCACCGCGCGGCGGAAGAGCTCGGCCGCGTCCACCGGCGCCTGGTTGCGGGTGCCGAGGCTGAGCTCGTGGATGGCGAGAAACCGGTGCCGCCCGTCGAGGCTGAGAAAGCCGAAGACCTCCCGGCCTTCGCTGTGCAGCCGGCGGACCAGGAACTCGCCCGCGATCTGCGGCTGGTCGAGGCGCTCGGCGACCCGCAGCTCGGCCATGGCGAAGCGCTGCCCGAGCTCGACGGCGGCCAGCAGGGCGGACACCTTGGCCGGCCCGAGCCCGCGCCGCGCCGAAAGCTCGCGGTGGTCCATCCGTGCAATGCCGGCCAGACCGCCCTCGGATGCCAGCAGCTCGTTGGCGACGGCCACCGCGCTGCGGCCCCTGATCCCGGTGCGCATCAGCACCGCCAGCAGCTCGGCGTCCGACAACGAGCGCGCGCCGTACTCCGACAGGCGTTCCCTGGGCCGCTGCGACGGCTCCATGTCGCGAATACAGTCGGTCATGAGTTTCCCCCCGGGGCGAGGCCCCGGCGTGGACGGGACGGTTCCTGGATGGTAGCATAATGCCAGGAATCGGTGCCAAGAGGTCGTATCCCAGCTGATGAAAGAGGAATGGGAACCGTACTCAGGCTCGACTCGCCGGCACCACTGTGATAGAAGCGGGTCGAGAACCCGACCAGGCCGCTGGGGGGAGCCATGAAGAATCGCCCACGGACCCGCGAGACCAAGCAGCGCCGCGTCGTCTACGAGACCATCAAGAACACGTACTCCCACCCCACCGCGGACTGGATTTTCGAGCAGGTCCGCGGCACCCTGCCGAAGGTGTCGCTGGGCACCGTCTACCGCAATCTGGGCGTGCTCAAGGACGAGGGCCTGGTGCGCGAGATCTTCGGCAACGACCGCCGCGCCCACTACGACGCCGACACCTCGCGTCACGCCCACTTCATTTGCGACTACTGCGACCAGATCATCGACGTGCGCGGCGTCTCCAACATCGACTGGCGGACCCTGAAGGACCTGGTCGGCTGCGAGGTCAACGACCAGAACGTGGTCTTCACCGGGCGCTGCGCCAACTGCCTGCAGCAGGAGCCGAAGAAGGCCTAGCCGCGCCGACCGCGAGAGGCCTCTGGTCAATTCTCAATTCTGAATTTTGAATTCTTAATTTCAGTCCGCCAATTTCCTGGAAGGCCCGGGGGGCGGCGGAAATTAAAAATTAAAAATTGAGAACTGAGAATTACTCCGCCACGACCTCGGTGATCTCGGGCGCGTAGAGCTTCACCCGCTCGGTGACGAAGTCTGACAGGGTGGAGGCGGCCATCGGGCAGCCGCGGCAGGCTCCGGACAACCGCACCCGCACAATGGACCCGTCCACCTCCAGGACCTCCACGTCGCCGCCGTCGGCCTTGATGCCGGGGCGCACCTCGGCGATCGCGAATGCGACGCGCTCCTCCAGGGTTCCGGTGGGCCAGGAATCGAATGGCACAGCTTGCTCCGTCCGCCAATTTGAACCGCCGCCGGGTGTCGTATCATTCCCGTGGAGACCACGACGACGATCGGGGAATACCGTGCGAGACGCGCGAACCTTTCGTCCCGGACCTCCGTTTGTAGAGGTTGAGTGATGGATATGGCAGAGCTGGAAATCACGGTCGAGCGCTGTCGCGAGGGCGACGAGGACGCATGGAGCGCGCTGGTGGGCGCCACCTTGCGCCCCATTTACCGTCTGTGCGCCAGCTACGCCCCGTCGGCGGCCGAGGCCGAGGAGCTCTGCCAGGAGGTCTACTTCAAGCTCTGGGAGAACCTGCACCGCTACAAGGCGGGCTCGAACTTCATGGCCTGGGCGTGGCGGGTTGCCAAGAACCTGATCATCGACTCCTACCGCCGCAGCCGCCGCGAGCGCGAGGCCGCGTGGCTCGACCCCGAGATCATCGACCGCCTCCCCGCCGCCGACGATCCCCACGAGCACACCGAGCGCCGGCAGCGGCTGCGCCTCATCGCCACGAGCCTGCGTCAGATCTCCGAAGAGCTGGCGACGCTGGTGCTGATGCGGGACTTCGCCGGCCTGTCCTACCAGGAGATGGCCGAGGCCACCGAGCTTCCGCTCGGCACCGTCAAGTCGCGTCTCAACCGCGCCCGGCTCGAGCTCGCCACCTCGGTGCGGCGCCGCACCGAGATCCGTGCGGTGCCTCCCGCCGACCACTTCGCCGGGGGGAGCGCGTGATGGACCGCTGCGACGAGATCCGCGAGCTCCTCAGCCTCCATCTCGAGGGCGAGCTCGACGAGGCGCAGGCGGCCGAGGTCCGCGAGCACCTCGCGGGCTGCGCGGAGTGCGCCGGGCTGGCGGAGACGATGGCCGAGATCATGGGCGCGGGCGCCGGCCTGGCCGCGGCCGAGGCCCCGGAGGGCCTGGCGGCCGACCTCGCCGCCTCGCCGTGCCGGCTGTGGTTGGGGCTGCTGTTCCAGGCGGTCGACCACGAGATCTCGCCGGCCAACCTCGAGCGCCTGCTGACCCACCTCGAGTCGTGCCCGGCGTGCCGCCGCACCTGGCAGGACCTGACCCTGATCCACCAGGTCGGCGAGGCCATGGAGCCCTCGCAGTACCTCCTGAAACGCAGCATCGGCGCCCGCGAGCGGCGCCCGCAGCAGCCGCCCATCCTCAACCGTCGGCTGGCGGTCGCCGCCGCCTACATCCTCGCGGTCGTGACATCGCTCATCATCGGCAACCCGGTCACCCTGGCCCGCAGCCAGGCCGCGCCGGCGGTCGAGCGAGTGGCCGAGGTCGTCACCAGCGAGGTCAGTGAGGTTGCCGCCC
>CAZMED010000177.1:0-6508 GCA_964565045.1 uncultured Thermoanaerobaculia bacterium | reverse complement strand
GCCAGGACGTCGCGGATGAAGGCGGCCTCGAGCTCCTCGAGGCTCGCCGGCGTCCCCGGAACGTCTTCGGGCGCGTCTCTCTGCAGCCACTCGGGCAGGTCCTCGACGCCGATCTCGCGCCCCCTCGACAGCACGTGGGCGTGCTCGAGGATGTTCTCGAGCTCGCGCACGTTGCCGGGGAAGTCGTGGCGCATCAGCCGCCGCATCACCTCCCGCGAGATCGCGTCCACGACCTTGCCGCGGGTCATCGACAGGCGCTGCAGAATGGCGCGGGCGAGCAGCGGGACATCGCAGGGCCGGTCGCGCAGGGGCGGCATCACCATGCGGATGACGTTGACCCGGTAGTAGAGGTCGGGGCGGAACGCCCCGCCGTCGACCAGCGACTTCAGGTCGCGGTTGGTGGCGGCGACGATCCGCACGTCCGCGGTCCGGCTCGCGACCTCGCCCAGGGGCTCGTAGCGCCGCTCCTGGAGGAGGCGCAGGAGCTTCACCTGCAGGGACGAGGGCAGGTCGCCGATCTCGTCGAGGAAGAGAGTGCCCCCCTCGGCCGCCGCCACCCGCCCCGAGCGGTCGCGGACCGCGCCGGTGAAGGCGCCCGCCTTGTAGCCGAAGAGCTCCGACTCCAGCAGATGCTCGGGAATGGCGCCGCAGTTGATGGTCACCATCGGCCGGTCGCGGCGCCCGCTCAAGCGGTGGATCTCGCGCGCCAGCAGCCCCTTGCCGGTGCCGCTCTCGCCCTCGATGAGGACCGTGCTGTCGCTGGCCGCGATGGTCGGCGCCACGTCGAGGACCTGCTGCAGGTTCGGATCGGCGGTGAGAATCCGGCCGGCGCCCGCCGATGTCTCGACCTCGCGCAGAAGGTCCCGGACCAGGTCGAGGTCGCGGAAGGTCTCCACGCCGCCGACGACCCGGCCGCCGGAGTCCCTGAGCAGGGCGGTGGAGATCGTGACCGGCACCCGGCGTCCGCCCTCGCCCCGAATGTGGATCGGAAGGTTGACCACCGCGCGCCCGGTCTCCATGGTGTAGCGGAGCGCGCAGTCACGGTCGCAGATGTCCGAACGCAGCACGTCCCGGCAGGGTTGGCCCAGGGCCTCCTCGCGGCGCACCCCGGTCGTACGCTCGGCGGCGCTGTTGAAGCAGGTGATCCGCCACTCGCCGTCGACGGCGAACACGCCGTCGGAGATGCTGTCGAGGAGGGTTTCGAACCGTTCCGGCGCGGCGCCCGCTCGAGCGGCCGGCGGAATCGACGACGACGGCGTGCTGTCGCCCACGGCGCCACCTCCTTTCGCAGCAGTTTTGCGAGGTTGTCTGCTCCCAATATAGCGCCTGCGCTTCGATTTGGCCGCTCAGCTCTCTCGTCGGACTCTCACGGATCGCGGCATTTAATTGAGAACACGAGAGATAAAGACCACACGCGTCATATGGTCGCGGACTGGCACACGCCGTGCAGGAGTGCCTGGTGGCGTCGGGAGGCCCGGCGTTCCCCCGGGCGCGGAGCGGCCGTCGGCAGGCGCCGCCCGCCGGGACCGCCGGCATTCGTCCACCGAACCGACGACCCGAAAGGAGGCAGTCATGCCGGCCACCCAGCTCGCGAGTCACGAGGTCTTCCAGATGCTGCGTCCCGAGCAGGTGAACGCCATCAGCTCGGCCGCCGAGGAGATCACACTACAGCCCGGAGAGATGGTGTTCCGCCGCGGCGAGCCCGCCGATCACCTGTTCGTGGTGCTCGAGGGCCACGTCGCCCTGCGCCTGGGGCTGCCCGGCACGGTCAGCGTGCTCATCGACGAGGTCAGCCCCGGCACCCTCTTCGGCTCCTGCGTCTGCTTCCAGATCGACACCTACACCCTGAGCGCCCAGTGCACCGAGCCCACCCGGCTCCTCACGATCAAGGCCTCGACGCTCAAGAAGCTCATGGACGACGACCTGGTGATGGGCTACGCGATCCAGACCATGATCTCCCGGGTCTACTTCAAGCGCTACGTCGACACCATGCGCAAGCTGCAGGCCATGGTGCAGAGCATTCCGCTGGAGGCCGTGTGACCCCCTCGGTGTTCGAACCGCTCAGGGTCGGTCCGATCGAGCTCCCGAACCGCCTCGCCATGGCGCCGGTCAAGACCGCCCTCGGCGGGACCGACGGGCTCGTGTGCGAGCGCCACATCGCCTACTTCAAGCGGCGCGCCGACGGCGGCGTGGGCCTCGTCATCCTCGAGCCCATGTTCATCGACCCGCGCGGCCGGGAGCACCCGCGCCAGCTCGGCGCCCACGCCGACGAGGTGGTTCCGGATCTGCGCCGGCTGGTGGAGGTCGTCCATCGCGCCGGGTCGCTGGTCTTCGCCCATCTCAACCACGCCGGACGGGCAGCCAATCCGAAGGCGATCGGCGGCGCCCCCGAGGCGCCCTCGGCGGTGGCCTGCGCCGCGACCGGGGCCATCCCCGAGCCGATGAGCGAGCGCCGCATCCGCCAGATCGTCGCCGCCTACGGCGCGGCCGCGCGCCGCGCCCGCGAGGCCGGCTGCGACGGCGTCGAGCTCCAGCTCGGGCTCGGCTACCTGCCGGCCCAGTTCCTGTCGCCGCGCACCAACCGTCGCGGCGGCGCCTGGGGCAGCGAGACCTGCCCGTTCCGCTTCATCGACGAGATCGTGGAAACCGTTCGCGCCACCCTCGGGCCGGACCTGGCGCTCATCGCCCGGGTGTCCGCGGACGAGAAGGTCGAGGGCGGGCTGGGGCTCGACGACGCCGCCGAGCTCGGGCACCGGGTCGCCGGGCAGGGCGTCGACGCCCTGCACGTGGTCACCGGCTCGGCCTGCGACAGCCCCCCCTGGTACTACCAGCACATGGCGCTGCCCGCCGGCGTCAACGAGTCGCTCGCCGCGCGGCTGCGGGAGATCGTCGGGTTGCCGGTGATGGTCGCCGGAAGGCTCGGCGAGCCGGACCGCATCCGCGAGCTGATCGGCGGCGGGCTCGTCGACGCCGTCGCCCTCGGGCGGCCGCTGCTCGCCGACCCCGATTTGCCGCGGAAGATGCGAGAGCACCGCGAGCACGAGATCATGGGCTGCGGCGCCTGCCTGCAGGGCTGCCTGTACCAGGTCAAGCAGGGCGGACCGGTCGGCTGCCTCGTCAACCCAGGGCTCGGCCACGAGGGCGAGGGCGTGCCGGCACCGGCGGCCTACGCCGAGCTTCTGGTGGTGGTGGGCGGTGGTCCGGCAGGCATCGAGGCGGCGATCGAGGGGCGCCGGCGCGGCTGGGAGGTGGTCCTGCTCGAGCGCGAGGGCGCCCTCGGCGGCCAGTTCGCCTACGCCTTCCGCACCCCGGGGAAAGCGCCCATGGAGCGGCCCTTCACCTCCCTGGTGCACGCCGCCGAGGCCTCGGGGGTCGACGTCCGGCTCGGCGTCGAGGCGAACCCCGCCACCGTGCTCGAGCTCCGGCCCGACCGGGTGATCGTCGCGACCGGCTCGCGGCCGCTCATCCCCCGCATCCCGGGCCTCGAAGACCCCGTCGTCGCCGCCGACATCCTCACCGGCCGGCGCACGGCGGGCCGGCGCGTGCTGGTGGTCGGCGGCGGCCTGGTCGGCCTCGAGCTCGCCGAGCACCTCGCGGCGGCGGGGCGCGAGGTGGTGGTGGTGGAGCTCCTCGACGACGTCGCCCGGGACATGGAGCCGGTCACCCGGGCGATGACCCTCAAGCGCCTCGCGACCCTGCCGGTCGACATCCGCACCCGGACCCGCCTGCTCGGTCTCGACGACGGCGCGGCCCGCGCCCTCGACGAGGCAACCGGCGAGGAGCTCGCGCTCGGGCGCTTCGACACGGTCCTGGTCGCGGTCGGCCACGCGGCCTACGATCCCCTGTCCACGGCCCTGCGCGAGGCGGGCGTGCCGGTGACGACGATCGGCGACGCCGTGCGCCCGGGCCAGGTCCTCGACGCCACGCGGGCCGGCCGCGAAGCCGTCGTCGCGGCGGAAACGAGGTGAGTCCGATGCGCTACCTGATCGCCACCGACGGGTCCGCCCCGAGCCTGAAGGCCGCCCGCTTCATGCTCCGGCATGCCCGGCCCGGACCCGGGGACGAGATCTTCGTCGCCTACGTCTTTCCGCTGCCCTCCGACCCCGAGTGCTACGAGGGCGTGGCGGCGCTGCCGACCTCGGCCGGCGACGAGCGCGTCGCCGCGGTGGCGGCGCCGGTCCTCCAGGCGACGATGGACATCCTTCTCGAGGCGGGGAGCGACGTCAGGGACGTCTGCCTGGTGGGCAACCCGGCGCAGGAGATCGTCGAGTTCGCCATGAACCTCGGCATCGACCTCATCGTCGCCGGCACCCGCGGCCGTTCGCCGGCCAAGGAGCTCTACCTGGGCAGCGTCTCCAGCGCCCTCGTCCACCGCGCCCCGTGCTCGGTGCTGATCGTGCGCTGAGAAGGCCGTTCTCGCGGCCCTCCGCGACGGCTACCGGGCGGCGACCCGCGGCGGCGCCGCGGTGATGGTGGCGACCCTGTCGAACGCCTGCCCGGTCTCGGCTCCGGCGGTCGGGATCGACGCGCCGGGGATCACCGAGCCGCCGGGACCCCGACCCCGCGCAGCCACCGCGCGGCGACGTGCTCCCACACCGCGCGGATGTCGTCGGCCGCCGCCCCGCCGAGCTCCACCGTCGATATCGCCTGCCGCTGAGCCTTCGTGACGGTGGGGTCGTAGCGGATGCGGCCGGCGATCTCCGCCCCGTGGCGGCGGGCGTGGTCCTCGATCCGCTCGGCGCCCTCCGGGCACACGTCCCAGCGGTTGACGCAGACCGCGGCCGGGAGCCCGAAGTGGTGCGCCAGCTCGAGCGCCCGCCCGACGTCGTGCTCCCCGGACACCGACGGCTCGGTCACCAGCAGCACCGCCGTGGCGCCGGTGACGGCGGCGATCACCGGGCACCCGATGCCCGGCGGGCCGTCGACGATGACCAGCCCGCGGCCGCTTTGAGCAGCGGCCGTCCGGGCCGCGGCACGCACCAGCGACACCAGCTTGCCCGAGTTCTCCGCAGCGACCCCGAGCCGGGCGTGCACCATCGGGCCGCACCGCGTTTCGGAGAGGAACCACTCGCCGCAGAGCCGCGGCTCGAGGTCGATCGCGCGCACCGGGCACAGCGCGGCGCACACGCCGCAGCCCTCGCAGGCGATCGGGTCGACCTCCGGGATGTCGGCGTCGGGCGGGTTGGCGAGGGCGCCGAAGCGGCACCACTCGAGGCACTCCCCGCAGGCCGCGCACAGCTCCGCGCGCACCACCGCCCGGTACCCGGCCGAGAACGGATGGCGTTTTTCGACGCGGGGCTCGAGGACCAGGTGGAGGTCGGCGGCATCGACGTCGCAGTCGGCCAGCACCGCGTTGCCGGCGAGCACCGCGAACGAGGCGACGACGCTGGTCTTGCCGGTGCCGCCCTTGCCGCTGATGACGACCAGCTCCCGCACCAGCGACGAGTCGGCCTGGGCGGCGGCGAGCGGCAGGGTTCGCGAGGTTGTGGCCGTCATGAGCGGCCTCCCCGCGCGGACGCACGTCGAGCACGGCGGCGGCGAGGCACCTCGAGGCCCTCAGGCGCGGACACGGGCCGCTTCCTCCGCAGCCGGCGGCTGCGCGCCGATTTCGAGCTCGGCGTCGAGGCGAAGGGCCAGCGCCCGAAACAGCTTCCGCAGGTGCTCGAGGTCCTCGACCAGGAGGCGCCCGCGGGCGGAGCTCTCGGCGATCCGCCGGTCGTCCGGGATCTCGGCCAGGATCTCGATGCCCTCGGCGGCGCAGTACTCGTGCACCCGCCGGTCGGAATCGTCCGCCCGGTTGACCACCACCGCGAAGCGCAGCCCGAGGGCGCGCACCATCTCGACCGCCAGCGCGAGGTCGTTGAGGCCGAAGGGCGTGGGCTCGGTCACCAGGACCACGAAGTCGGAACCGGCGACGGCGGCAACCGTCGGGCAGGTGGTGCCCGGGGGGGCGTCCACCAGCACCAGGCCGTTGGTGCGCGCCCGCCGCTTGACCGCCCGGATCAGCGGCGGGGCCTGGGCCTCACCGATGTTGAGTCGTCCGGTCACCAGCTCGACCCGGCCCCGGCGCCCCCACTCGACGACGCCGATCGCCCGCAGCTCCTCGGTGATCGCCCGCTCCGGGCAGACCAGGGCGCAGCCGCCGCAGCCGTGGCAGAGCTCGGCGAAGACCATCACCCCGGTCCGGAGGACGGCAATCGCGTTGTACCGGCACAGCTCGGCGCAGTCGCCGCACAGGTTACAGCGCTCGGCATCGACCCGGGGAACCAGGATGCCGGCGCTCTCCGACCCGACGATCTCGGGGCGCAGGAAGAGGTGCGCGTTGGGCGCCTCGACGTCGCAGTCGAGGAGCTGCACCGGGCGCTCGAAGCTGAGGGCCAGGTTGACCGCCAGCGTCGTCTTGCCGGTGCCGCCTTTGCCGGAGGCGATGGCGACGATCACGCCCAGTGGCCGGCGACGTCCGGCGACGCGGCACGCTCGAGAGCCCCGCTGCGGAGCTGCTCGACGG
>CAZMED010000176.1:0-6538 GCA_964565045.1 uncultured Thermoanaerobaculia bacterium | reverse complement strand
GTGAAGAGGTAGCGGGGGACGTTGCTCAGCGACTCGACGCCGCCGGCGACGCCGATCGAGACCTCCCCGAGCGCGATACGGCGGGCGAGGCTGTGGATGGCGGCGCCGCCGGAGGCGCAGTTCTCGTGGAAGGTCGTCCCCGGGGAGGTCCAGGGGACACCGGCGAACTCGGCCGCCGTCTTGGCGAGGTTGGGCGAGCGGGGGTCCTGCATCACCCAGCCCATGCAGGTGTACTCCACCAGCGCGGGGTCGAGGCCCGTGGCCTCGAGCAGCGCGCGGATGGTCAGGGTCGCGAGCTCGCGGGCGAGCACCGGGCTCAGGCCCCCGCCGATCGCGCCGACGGGAGTACGGACCGCACCGACGATCACAACTTCGTGCATGCTGGCGCTCCTTCCAGTTCCGGCATCAGTATGGCAGAGCCGGGCGCCGCACGGCGCTCGGGACGGGATCAGGCCGGCGTCAGGTGGGCGAGCGAGGCGACCACCTCGGCCAGCAGCGCGAGCCGACGCGGAACCTCGCGGATCACGATGCACTCGCCGCGCTGGTGGGCGCCCTCGCCGACCGGCCCGAAGCCGTCGATGGTCGGCGTTCCCACCGAGGCTGCGATGTTCGCGTCCGACGAGCCTCCCCATCGCACCCAGTCGAGCTCGAGGCCGAGGTTGCGGCCGAGCACCCGGGTTCCCTCGAACAGCTCGAGGGAGGCCTCGGTGGCCTCCATCGGCGGCCGGTTCCAGCCGCCGAAGACCTGGAGGCGCGAGCCCCGGAGCACCGGCGGCAGCGCGCGGATGGCCGCGTCGAGGCGCCGGGTCTCGGCCGCCGACCAGGCCCGGACGTCGATCCTGACCTCGGCGCAGTCGGGGACCACGTTGCTGACCGTGCCGCCGGCGATGACGTTGGGCCCGAGGGTCGTGCCGCTCGAGAGGTCCTGCAGCTCGAGCAGGGCCATCACCTGGTGGGCCGCCTCGACCACCGCGTTGATGCCCTGCTCCGGAGCGACCCCCTGGTGGCTGGAGCGGCCGTGAATCGTCATCACGTACTCGCCGGAGCCCTTGCGCGCCAGCTTCAGACTGCCCTCGAGGTTGGTGGGCTCGAGCACCAGCACGACGTCGGCGCGCCGCGCGGCCTCCTCGATCGCGGAGCGGCTGCCCGGCGACCCGATCTCTTCGTCGGGGTTGAGAAGCGCCTCGATGTGGGGATGGGGCACGCCCTGGTCCGAGAGGAAGCGGAGCAGCCAGACGATGAAGAGCACGCCGCCCTTCATGTCGTAGACACCGGGGCCGAACGCGCGGCCGTTGTCCACGCGCCACGGATCGGGCCACGAGCCGACGGGCCACACGGTATCGTAGTGGCCAAGGAGCAGCACGCGGCAGCCCCGCCCGTCGCGGGTGGCGCGCAGCAGGGTTCCGTGGTCCGGCAGCCGCTCGCGTTCGAGACCGGCGACCGTTGCCAAGCGCTCGGAGAGGAAGTCGGCCGCCCGCTCCAACCTCGCGAAATCACCGGTCGGGCTCTCGATCGCCGTCAGGGCGTGCAGCTCGTCGAGGTAGCTTTCGAGGTGGGCGGAGAAGTACTCGAGGCTCGTCATGGTGCAGGATGACACACCATCCGGCCCGCCGAATCAAGCGAGCCGCAGGCGAATCGTGAAGGTCGAGCCATCACCGGCGCGGGGTGCCACCTCCAGGCTGCCGCCGCACGCCCTGACCTGGCGCTGGGCGACCGCGAGCGCGAGCCCCTTCGAGCGCTCGCCGGGGCCGGCGCCGAGTTGGACCACCGGGTCGAATACCTCCGCACGTTGTCTGGCGCTGAGCTCGTCGCCGGCATCACTGACCCGGATCGACAGCCCGCCGTCCTCGACCGAGGCGCCGACCTCGACCTCGCCTCCCGCCGGCGTGACCCGGATCGCGCGCTCGAGCAGGCGCCGCAGGGCTCCTTCGAGCCGGAGCTCGTCGGCCGCGGCGGGCGGGAGCGCCGGGTCGAGTGTGCAGGCCACGGTGATGTTCTTGCGCTCGATTTCGGCCTGCAGCTTTCGCAGCATGGCCTCGACGAGCTCGGCGCACGGTACGGCAGCCGGACGGATGACCGCGGCGCCGGTCTCCAGCGACGCCAGCTCGATAAGCTCGTCGATCAGCAGCCGCATCCTGCGCGTGGCGTCGTGAGCCGCCCGGATGAACGCGCGCTGATCGTCCGACAGGCCGTCGTCGAGATCGGAAACCACGAGCTCGAGGTAGCTGTTGGCGATGGTGAGCGGGTTGACCATCGCATGGCCCGCCGCAGCGAGGAATCGCGCGCCCTGATCTTCGAGCCGGCGCAGCCTCGCCTCGCACTCTTCCAGCTCGCGCGTGCGCTCATCGAGCCGCCCCCGGAGGTCGTCTCCGGCCGGCGCCGCCAGAGGGTGGGGTCGGGATCTTCGTGCTACCATCGGCCTGCCTCACGGGGCGTGCCCGAGTATACGGTGCGCCCGCCGAAACGGGAAACGGTGGGGCACATCGGTCGATCGGGTCTGGAGGTCGCGGCAACATCCATGAGGCGAGCGCGTCGCGGATGAGGTTCCGACGCCTGCGCTCCGAGGAGCGCGGCCTGCCCGACCCCGCAGGGGCCAGGCGCCCGTGGCCCGTGACGGTGCTGTTGGCGCTGATGGCGCTGGGCGCGGCCACCGCCTGGGTGCAGGAGGGCGCGCCACAGGGCCTCGACATCGCCTTCCCCCCGCACGGCACGATCCGTTGGGAGCGCGGCGGCCGGCCGCAGCTCGAGGTGATGCCCATGCCCGGGGACGGGTGGATCGCCCTGTCCCGCCGCTACCTGGGGGAGTCGGGCGGCACGCAGCTCCTGCGCGGCGCCAACGACAACCTGCGCTCGCCGGAGCGCAACCGCCCGGTGCTGATCCCGGTCGCGGCGCTTCGGCCCGAGCTCCGACTCGATGCCGTGCGGCGGCTCTTTCCGGCCGACACCCGAACCGCCGACGGCTGGCAGCACTGGGTCCTGGATCCTTTCGGCGGCGGCGAGGAGAGCTGGAACTGGCTCGCCGAGCTGTTCACCGGCACCGCGGAACGCGCGGCGGCTCTCGAGCGCGCGAACCCCGCGCTCCGCGGATCGAGTCCCCGACGGGGGGCGCCCGTCACCATTCCCGGGGCGGTGCTGCTGCCGGTCTTCAGCTCGGTCCCGCCGGCCGCCACGCCGACGCCCCGCCCCACGACCGTTCCGGGCGACGACGCGGCGGTGATCCTCCCCGTGCGGACGCCCCCCAATCAGATGCTCGAGTTCGGCCGCGATGCCGCCGGCGAGTACGCGGTCTACCGCCTGAAGAGGGGCGAGGCGTTGTACTCGGCGGTCGTCGTGCGGTTCACCGGCCAGCTGTTGGCGGAGCAAGTGAACGAGACGGCGATGGAGATCGCCGCCCGATCCGGAATCCGGGACGTCACCGACATTCCGGTCGGCTACCCGGTCAAGGTGCCGCTCGACCTGCTGCTGCCGGAGTTCCTGCCGGCGAACCATCCGCGGCGGCAGGCGTGGCTCGAGAACCGCGAGGAGCTCGGGCGGTTCCTCGAGGTGGTGCGGGCCACGGACCTCTCGGGTGTGCACATCGTGCTCGATGCCGGTCACGGCGGCAACGACACCGGGGCGGTGTCCGGAGGCGTCTGGGAGTCCACCTACGCCTACGACATCATGTGCCGCATCAAGGCCAACCTCGAGCGCCACACGAGGGCGACGGTGTGGACCACCGTCGAGCACGGCAGGGTCGGCTTCAAGCCGCCGCCGCGGGACCGGCTCGAGCAGCACCGGGACGCTCAGCTGCTGACGCGGCCGAGGTACCGCCTCGAGGATTCAGTCCTCGGCGTCCATCTGCGCTGGTACCTGACCAACGACATCATCCTCAACCGCATCGGGTCGGAGGTCCCGCGGGCGAAGACAGTGTTCCTGTCGGTGCACGCCGACTCCCTGCACCCCAGCGTCCGCGGCGCCATGATCTACGTGCCCTCACGCTACCTGCGGCCGAGCAAGCCCTACACCGTGAAGCATCGGGAGATCGCGCGGTATGCCGAGTACCGGAACCACCCGACGGTGACCCTGGGCGAGAACTTCAAGGCGCGGGTCGAGGCCTCGTCGCGCTACTTCGCCGAGAGCATCATCTCGAGCCTGGAGGCGAACGACATCGGCGTCCACCCCTACGAGCCGATCCGGGACCGGATCCTCAGGGGGCGGAGCAGCTGGGTGCCGGCCGTCCTGCGCTACACCGCGGCCCAGAACGCGGTGCTGCTCGAGGCCTGCAACATGGCCAATGCCGAGGACCGGGCCCTGCTCCTGCAGGCGGCGTGGCGCGAGCGCTTCGCGCGCGCCGTCGTCGAAGGAATGGCGGCTGCCTTCGCGAAGTGAGCCGCCCGCGCCCGGTCATCGGTTTTACAGCATCTTGACCCTGAAGCGGCGCCGGCCTCATGTGACGGCACGACGATGGTTTGGGGGTTCCGCGGGTTGCGCTGTGACCCGGCCGAATCGGAAAATCGCGCTGAGATGTGATCTCGGCCCTTGACGACGGCCGCCCCCGGAACCCACATTGGAGGCAGCGAACCGGCCGCCTGGACATTCGGGTGAAAAAGGGAGGTGCCATGAGGTCATACCTGGTTCTGACCGAGAACGGGCCCCTCCTCGTGATGACCTCGTACTCGTGCATCACCGAGGAGGCGCTCCTCGAGTCGCTGCGCCGCAAGGGCATCGACAAGTTCATCGCCTACGAGGTCCCGATCGACCGATTGCACGAGTTCTACGGGCTGCCGTTCGAGGTGATCGCCGCCGACATCGAGCGCGGCAAGGACCTGCGCGTGCTCGACTTCAACGGTCCGCACATCTTCGACTGCCTGAGCTTCTCAGAGCTCGGGAGCGCGATCCACCACGAGCACTGAGCAGTGGGCGGGCGACGGCGCGCTGGCGTGAGGCCATGAGCACCGCGAAATCGGCTGAGCCGGTCGGGGGCCTGGGTGGAATGCGCGCCTACATCGTGTTTTCCGGGACCGGCCCGATCCTGATCCTGACGACCTACCCGGCGCTAACCGACGAGCGCCTCGTCGGCAAGCTCGCCCAGAAGGGGATCGTCAAGTTCATCGCCTACGAGGTCTCGGTGGAGCGCGTGCGGGCGATCTACGGCGTTCCGTTCGAGGTGATCGCGGCCGACCTCGAGGCGGTGGAGGACCTCCGGGTTCTCGACTTCAACGGGCACCACATCTTCAGCCGCTTTCCGTTCTCCGAGTTCGGAGATCCGATCAAGGTGGGGGAGCCCGGCGCCGCCGACGCCTGACCCGCCGGGACCGCACGCCCGTCAGCGCGGCAGACAGGCCCAGAAGTCGAGCCCGTGGAGAGCGAAGACCTCGGGCAGGCGGTGGATCGGCAGGCCCACCACGGTGTGGGGGGAGCCGGTCACGCCGAGCACGAAGAGCCCACCGCGACCCTGGACCGCGTAGGCGCCCGCCTTGTCCATCGGCTCGGGTCCCGAGACATACCACTCGATTGCCTGATCGGAGAGCGCGGCGAAGCGGACCTCGGCGGTGTCGACGAGGATGTGCACCGCCTCGCCGTTGGCCAGCGCGAGCGCGGTGTGCACGAGGTGCTCGCGGCCGGACAGGGCGCGCAGCATCGCCGCCGCCTCGACCTTCGATCCGGGCTTTCCGAGAATCGCGTTGTCGAGCTCGACCACCGTGTCGGCCCCGAGCACCAGACGATCCGGGTGGCGGCCGGCGACCTCGAGCGCCTTGTCGCGCGCTGCGCGGATCGCGAAGCGTGCGGGCAGCTCCCCGGCGTCTGGCAGCTCGTCCACGGCGGATGGGACCACCTCGATGGCGACGCCGAGAAGCTCGAGGAGCTGGCGGCGGCGCGGCGAGGCGCTGGCGAGAATGAGCGGCGCGTCGGTCACGGCGACGCGGTTGCGCGCGTCACGACGACGACGGACTCGCTGCGGTCGAGGATCGTGACGACCGCGCCGGCCGGGATCGGCTGCTGGTCCTGCGAACGCGCCGCGAGCTTGAGCGGCGCGCCCTCGAGAAGGACCTCGACCTGGCCGTAGCCACTGGCCGGGATCTCGCGCACCACCCGCACCTCGGCCGACTCGCGTCCGAGCTGTTCGGTCGGGCTGCACACCGTGCGCAACCAGGACCTGAGGGCGACGATGCCGACCAGACCCGCCACGGATCCGATGACGACCTCACGAAAGGGATCGAGGGCGAGGAGGCCGTGCACCACGAGGCACGTCAGACCGAAGAGGGTGAGGAAGGACGCGAGCACGTCGGCGGCCGGAAAACGCAGCCCCCACAGGTGCTCGTGGGAGGGCACGACGACGTGGTCGCAGAGCTCGCTGGGGTGCAGGAGCCGCCGCGCGAAACCGGTGACGAGCGCCAAGGTGAAGCCGCCCAGGAAAATCAGGAGATATGCGAAGCCGAGGGTCACAGGGAAAGTATAGAACGGATGGGAGGAGAATGAGGAATTAGGAATGAGGAATTAGGAATGCCGCCCACCCGCCCATTTCGGATTTGGGATTTCGGATTTCGGATTTCCGCCC
>CAZMED010000175.1:0-6543 GCA_964565045.1 uncultured Thermoanaerobaculia bacterium | reverse complement strand
AGGCCTTGCCGATGTTGCCGGCCTGGTCGGAGAGCATGTGGAAGGGCACCCCGCCCTCGACCATCTTGGTCAGCTCGTGGTCGTTCCACATCTTGTGCACGAAGTGGCTGTCGACGCTGACCGAGAACACCTCGCAGCCGAGGTCCTTGAGCTCCTGGTACTTGTCGGCGACCGCCGACACCTCGGTCGCTCAAACGAAGGTGAAGTCGCCGGGGTAGAAGCAGAGCAGGATCCACTTGCCGAAGTGGTCGGAGAGCTGGACGTTGGTGAAGCCGCCCTGGTAGTAGGCGGGCGCGTTGAAGTCGGGCGCTTTCCCTCCGACGTGTGCGGTCATGATCCTCTCCTTTACGGGTTCAGCGGTTGGTGACGGTGCCGGGCCGGCGGGCTCCTCGCCGCCGAGCACCGCTCCGGTGACGCGGGCGCACCCTTGCGGTTCGTCGGCCATGACGGCTCCTTTCTGTACCGGTCGAGAGTAGGACGCATTGCGCAGCACGTCAATTAAATAGTTGATCAATCAACCATTTAATGACGGCGTGCGAGCCGCTCCTTCACCCGGAAGGCTGGGCGAGCTCGAGCGCGGCCGTCGGCCGCTGCGGGTCGATCGAGCCCTCGCCCGGCCGCGCCCAGTAGCGCACCGCCGCCGGCCGTCCCGGCGCGAGCTCGACCTGGGTCACGCTGCGGGTGCCGGAGAACGAGCGGGTCATGAACGGCGACTGCTCGCGGGCGCCCGAAACCTCGTGCAGGTTGTACGCCGGCAACGGCCCCACACATGGCGCGCCGTCCGCGAGCCACTCCGCGAATCTCTCCTGCCGCCACGCAACCACCTCCCCGGCGCGCCACCACGAGGAGGTGATCAGGCTCCAGCCCTCGCCGATCGTCTCCTGGGAAAGGCCGCGGTCGAGGGTCCAGCGCAGCGCGCGGGCGCCCACCGGCGTCGCCACCACGAGGGTGAACGACGGATAGCGCGTGGGGTCCAACTCGTCATCGAGGAAGCGCTCGACGCCGTCTCTGCCCCGCGCGAGCAGACCGGGGATGATCTCGCCGCGGCTCGGCACGTCGGGGCGGCCGATGAGGTCGAGGTCGCCGGGAGCGTAGGCGTTGAGCAGGCAGGCGACGACGCCGTCGTCGTTGGCGCCGATCCAGGTGCCGCCGCGTTCGCCGTCGGCCGGCCCCGCCCAGGCGCGGCCGCCGTCCACCCCTGGGTGCAGCACGGGCGGCTGCTCGGGCGCCCGCGACCAGCGCTCGTCCCGGTTCATGGTCAGGAGCAGGCGCCCTGCGCGGCGGTCGATGGTCAGCGTGCACATGCTGCATTCACGCTAGCACCTCCCGCCGCCCCGGTCTCGTCGCAGAGCGGCAACGATGGTCCGTGGGCGCTCCGATTTGGCTCATCCGGGAAATATGGGATGGGCACGGCTCGAATGAGGAATGAGGAATTAGGAATTAGGAATGCCACCCACCCACCGAGCCTGCGGCGTTGCGGGTCCGCACGGGGGCAGGAGCAGTGGCAGCGGCAGTGGCAGTGACGGTGGCAGATGACAGTGGCAGTCGCAGCTTCAGAGGGCAGCGACACCGACCGGGGCAGCGGGCAGGTGACGGGCGATCATCCCCTCGGGTTGAGGAGCCGCCAGGTCATGGCGCGCACCTCGTCGAAGGTCGTGAGCACGGCGGCGGTGCCGGGCCCGTCGACGACGTCGGCGTGAGCCAGTAGCCGGAGGTGGCCGTGCCGCGGTCGCGCCGCCTGCTCGCTGCCCCGGTGGCTGTCACGGACGCTGCGCTCTGACTCTGCAGCTGCCACTGAACCTGCCACTGCCACTGCCATCTGCCGCTGTCGCTGAACCTGAAATCGGGCACGGAAACGGAGACGGAGACGGGCACGGGTCGTACCCACGCCTCCATCCCATACAATTCCGGATGATCCGACGATCTCTAACGCCGGCTTCATTCAAAGACGCGCCGGTTGTGGTGTCATGCTCGGCAACGGAGGTGATCATGCGTGCTCTGACGATCTGGCTCGGTCTGGCGGCGGGCGCCCTGCTCGCGCAGCCGGCACTGTGGGCCGCCGAGACCGCCCGTGGGGTGGTCTACGAGGACCTCGACAGGGACGGCCGCCGCCAGGAGGGGGAGCCGGGGGTCGCCGGGGTGGCGGTGTCGAACGGGCTCGAGGTCGTCGCGACCGGCGCCGACGGCAGGTACGAGATCCCGGTCGCGGAGGGCGACACCCTCTTCATCACCAAGCCGGGCGGCTGGTCGGTTCCGCTGAGCCCCGATCGCCTGCCGATCTTCTACGCGCACCACGCGCCCGAGGGCTCGCCCACCGGCTGGCGCCCCCGCTACCGGGGGCTCGACCCCACGGGGCCGCTGCCGCCATCCGTCGATTTCCCCCTCACGCGCAGCCCCGAGCCCGACAGCTTCCGGTCGATCTGGTTCGCCGACCCGCAGCCGCAGACGGCCGACGAGGTCGAGTTCATCCGAGACGACGCCGTGGCGGAGCTCGTCGGCAGCGACGCCGCCTTCGGCATCACCCTCGGCGACATCGCCTACGACGATCTCTCGCTGCTGCCGCGGCTGGTGCGCAACATCGCCCAGATCGGGGTTCCGTGGTACCACGTCCCCGGCAACCACGACATGAACTACCTGGCTTCCGGCGACGACGAATCGCTCGAGACCTTCCGCCGCCTCTTCGGACCGCCGTACTACTCCTTCGACTACGGGCGGGTCCACTTCGTGGTGCTCGACACGGTGCACTACCTCGGCACGAGCCGCGGCGCCGAGGACCCGGACCCGCTCGGCGTGGGCTCCTACGAGGGCCGCCTCGGCGCCCGCCAGCTCGCCTGGTTGGCCAACGACCTGCGCCTGGTGCCCGCGGACCGCCTGGTCGTCCTCGCCATGCACATCCCCCTCGCCTCGCCGCTCGATCCGCAATCGCCCACGATCAACGTCTCGGACCGCCGCCAGCTCTTCGAGGTCCTCGCCGGCCGCGACAGACTGCTCGCGCTCGCCGGCCACATGCACCTCGCCGATCACACGTACTTCGGCCGCGACGACGGCTTCGACGGGGCCGAGCCGCTCCACCTCCACACCCTGTCGGCGGTCTGCGGCAGCTGGTGGAGCGGGCCGCTCGACGAGCGCGGCATCCCCGTCAGTTATCAGCGGGACGGCTCACCGCGCGGCTACTCCATCATGCAGGTCGATGGCGATCGGGCGTCGCTCCGGTTCAAGGCCACCAACAGGCCGGCCGACCACCAGATGCGCATCACCCTGGACACCGGGTTTCCGCGGCAGCAGATCGAGATCCGTCGCCACTTTCGCCACGGCGAGCTGCTCGGCAACCGGATCGAGCGCGAGCAGCTGTACTCGACGAGCGTGCTGGTCAATCTCTTCGACGGCGGGCCGCGCTCCACCGTCGAGCTGTCGGTCGACGACGGGCCGCCGGTGGTCATGGAGCGCGTCGTGCGCACCGACCCCTTCGTCGAGGAGCTCTTCCAGCGCTCGCAGGCCACCCTCAAGAGCTGGGTCAAGGCGGTGCCCTCGACCCACCTGTGGTCGGCGCCGCTGCCCGCGGACCTGCGCCCCGGGGTGCACGCGATCAGCGTCCGCGCGGTCGATGAGTACGGCGGAGAGCACGTCGAGCACAAGCTGTTCGAGGTCTACGCGCTGGCCGAGGAGGCGGTCGGCGCCGACTGACGGGCCACCGCCTCAGCCGCCGAACGTCTCCAGGAAGGCCTTCTCCCCCTCGTGGCTGCCGATGAGGATCAGCTCGGCATCCTCCGGGAGGAGCATATCGGGATCGGGGTTGATCGACAGCACGCCATCCCGGTCGACGGCCGCCACCGAGCACCCGGTCTGATCGCGAATCCCGGAGTCGGCCAGCTTCCGTCCGGCCAGCTTCGCGGACACCGGGACCCGGAAGATGTTCAGACCCTCCACCAGCAGCAGGGTCTGGTTGTTCTTGAGGTAGTTGAAGATCGCGTCGGCGCCCAACGAGGACAGCGACATGACGAAGTCCGCGCCGGCGCGGTGCAGGGTCGAGACGTTGCGATCCTGGGTGGCGCGGCTGAGGATCTGCATGTCCGGCCGCAGGCTGCGGAGGTACTTGGTGAGGTAGATGTTGGTGTCGTCGTCGTGGGTGGTCACCAGCGCGGCCGGGGCGTTCTCGATCCAGGCCTTCTGCAGGGTCTTGAAGTCGGCCGCGTCTCCGACCACGATGTTCGGCAGGCCCTGGGCCGTCCGCGCGTCCTTTTCGATGACGATGAAGGGCACCTCGCGCTCCTCGAACTGGCTCGCGATCGTGTGGCCGACCCGCCCCCCGCCGATCACCAGCACCGGCTCGCCCGAGGTCCGGCAGATGTGGTAGAAGGCGTAGGCTTCGTCGAAGTCCTCGAGGCTCTCCTTCGAACCGGCCAGGACGAGGACCGAGGCGCTGTTGATCGTGGTGCCGGCGGTGGGGATGGCGAACGAGCCGCGCTCCCAGATACCCACGATGGTCACCCCGAACGTCTCCCGAAGCCGGCTCTCGCTGAGGGTCTTTCCGACCAGCGGGGTGCCCACGGCCGGGAACTCGGCGATCAGCAGCTCGCCGAACTGGCTGATCACGTTGGTCCGGCAGGTGCCGCCGAGGGTCCAGTTGGCGAGCGAGCGGCCGAGCATCTCGAACAGCAGCAGCACCCGGTTGCTCCCGGCCAGCTCGAGGATGTCGACGGAGTGCTCGGACTGGGCGGTGGTGACGATGCGCACCTCTTCGCTCAGCTCGCGGACCGTGAAGGCGACGTTGGTGTTGATCTCGTCGCGGTTCGTGGTCACGACCATCGCCGCCCGCTCCACCCGCATCCCGCGATAGGTCTCCGGATCGTCGATGTCCCCGACCGCGACCCGGACCCCTTCGTCGAAGAGCTCGCCGGCGCGGGCGAAGTCGTTGACGACGACCACGTACTCCACCCGGTGGCTGCGGAGCTTCCGCGCCAGGGCGGCATCCACGGGGCCGTACCCCGTGATGATCACGTGGCCCTCGGTCTCCGGGGGCAGGGACCGCGGGGTGCGTCGTCTCGCCTCGGCCTCGACCCACGGCGCCCAGAAGAACTTGATGATGGTGAACGGCAGGAGGATCAACAGGAACACCACGCCCGAAACCAGCACCACCATCGAGAACGCCCGCCCGAGGTCGGAACCGAAGGTGATGTCGCCGAAGCCGAGGGTGCTCATCACGGTGAGCGTCCAGTAGAAACCCGTCAGCCAGGAGTGCTCCTGCCCCTCGGCCGCCATCAACACGTGGAAGATGACGCTGTACAGGCTCACCAGGGCCGCCAGGAACAGCAGAAAACGCACCAGGGCCGCGACGTTCTTCTGCACGCTCCTGCGCGACAGGAAGAAGGTCAGCATGGAAGGCAGGAACTTCATGGCGGCGTCGATCCCCTCTCCGGCGAGCTGCATCCACTTATAGCAGCCGGAGGCGCCGATTCCCACCGCGTGCGCCCCGACCGCCGCATCGGATTTCGCGGTGCTTCGAGCCCGCCGCTCTCGCGACCACCTCGGGTTTCGCTGCGTGACGTCATGCAGCGGATCACCGCCCCCGCCGCAGGCGTTCGATCCGAAGTATAATTGATTCGTATTCTCAGCTCGTGCGTCGATCGAACCCAAGGAGGAACCCCGGATCATGCCACCACGTGCGCGCCGCGACTCGCCCCTGTTCCGCAGATCGTCCCGAGATGCAGACCTCGGCCCGGGCTCGCCCCGGAGCGCCCGACACACTGTCGCGGGCTTCGCTGCTCTTCCCGGCCGGCCACCATCCGAACCCGCCGCACCGCGCAGCCCTCGCGCCGGCAAGGAGTGAGCCGTGCGGACGGCCCGCCCCGGCCTCGACGCCTTCGACCACGTCATCGTCCTGATGATGGAGAACCGGTCCTTCGACAATCTGCTCGGGTTTCTCTACGAAAACGAGCAGCCCACTCACTTCATCGGCCGCGGCGAGCGCACCTTCCGCGGCGTCGCGGGTCGGACCGACCTCTCGAACCTCGACGACCGGACGCCGCCCGTGCGCTACCCCGTGCGCAAGGCGCCCTCCGCGACCCCCGAGGACATGTGCCACCCCTGCCCCGACCCCGGCGAGGAGCACAGCCCGCACATCAACCGCCAGCTCTACGGCGTGGACCCGGTGCCGGAGGCCCTGCTCGCCGAGCCGGCGCCGATGAGCGGCTTCGTCCGCGACTACATCGAGGCCGTGGGCTCGCAGGTCGCAGCCGACGGGGGCGAGGCGACGCCCGGGGTCTACGGGCGGATCATGAACTGCTTCACGCCCGAGGCGATGCCGGTCATCAACGGCCTCGCACGACAGTTCGCGTGCTCCGACGAGTGGTTCTGCTCGGTGCCGAGCCAGACCTTCTGCAACCGTTCCTTCTTCCACTCCGCCCAGTCGCACGGCTGGGTGCACAACCCGCCGTACCTGAAGTGGCTCGAGAACCACAGCCCGACCGTGTTCGAGCGCCTGAGCGAGAGCTTCGCGCCCGGAGAGGACTGGCGCATCTACTGGGACCACCAGGACGTCGAGCC
>CAZMED010000174.1:0-6593 GCA_964565045.1 uncultured Thermoanaerobaculia bacterium | reverse complement strand
CTGCCCTGGATGATCGAGATCCGCCGCGACCTCCACCGCCACCCCGAGCTCGGCCTCGAGGAGCACCGGACCAGCGCGAAGATCCAGGGCCTGCTCGACGAGATGGGGATCGAGCACCGCGACGGGCTCGGCGGCACCGGCGTGCTCGGCATCATCCGGGGCAACGGCGACGGCAGGGTCGTGGCGCTGCGGGGGGACATGGACGCCCTCCCGATCCAGGACGACAAGAACGTCCCCTACCGGTCGACGGTGGCCGGGAAGATGCACGCCTGCGGCCACGACGTGCACACCACGGTGCTGCTCGGTGCGGCGCGACTGCTGCAGGAGAACAGAGGCTCGTTCCCCGGCACGGTCAAACTGCTCTTCCAACCGGCTGAGGAGACCGTCGGCGGGGCCAAGCTCCTCATCGCGGCCGGCGCCCTGGAGAACCCGAGGGTCGACGCGATCTTCGGCCTCCACGTGGACCCGGAGCTCGACGTCGGCCGGGTCGGGCTCCACTTCGGACAGCGCAACGCCTCCTCCGACAACCTCAGGATCATCGTGCACGGAAAGGCGGCCCACGCGGCCTACCCGTATCTCGGGGTGGACGCCATCGTCGTCGCAGCCCACGTCATCACCTCGCTGCAGGCGGTCGTGAGCCGCAACGTGGACGCCCGCGAGGCCGCGGTCCTGAGCCTGGGAATGATCAGCGGCGGGACCCAGGCCAACATCCTCGCGGACCGGGTGGAGCTGACGGGCACCGTGCGCTGTCTCGACCGGGCGGTCCGGGAGCTGGTCCGGCAGAGGATCGCGGAGACGGCCGAAGGCGTCGCGGAGGCCCTCGGCGCCCGGGCCGAGGTCGACATCGAGCCGAGCTACGACCCGGTCATCAACGACGCGTCCATGGTGCGCGTCGTCGAGCAGAGCGCGCGCGAGCTCCTCGGCGACGACAGCGTCGTGGTCTTCACGACCCCGCAGATGGGGGTCGAGGACTTCGGCTATTACCTGAGCGAGGTTTCCGGCGCGTTCTACTCACTCGGGGTGCGCAACGAGGCGGCAGGCATCGTCGGTCGGGTCCACCACGGGCTCTTCGACGTCGACGAGAGCGCGATGGCGATCGGGGTCGCGCTGCAGGTCCTCAACGCCAGGGCGGTGCTGGCGCCGTGCTGAACAAGGTCTGGGGCGCCTTCTTCCTGGTGGCCTTCGCGGTCGGCCTCGCGAAGTCGGTCTTCTTCGGCGACTTCGGCGTGTGGGCGGCCATGGTGGGCGCGGCCTTCGACATGGCCAAGGTGGGGTTCGAGATTGCCCTCGGGCTCACCGGCGTGATGTGCCTGTGGCTCGGCGTCATGCGCCTGGGCGAGAAGGGCGGTGCCGTCGACCTCATGGCCCGCGGCTTCGGGCCGCTCATGCGCCGGCTCTTTCCCGGCATCCCCGAGGGCCACCCGGCCATGGGCTCGATCGTGATGAACATGGCGGCCAACATGCTCGGGCTCGACAACGCGGCCACGCCGCTCGGCCTCAAGGCCATGGGCGAGCTGCAGCAGCTGAACCCCGAGCCGGAGGAGGCCAGCAACGACCAGATCCTGTTCCTGGTGCTCAACACGTCGGCGGTGACGGTGATCCCGGCGACGATCTTCGTGTACCGGGCCCAGATGGGTGCGGCCGATCCCACCGACATCTTCATCCCGGCGCTCATCGCCACGTTCTGCTCGACCATCGTCGGCCTCGTCGCCACCGCCGGCGTGCAGCGGCTGCGGCTGTGGGACCCCGTGATCCTCGCCTATCTGGGCGGACTGACGATGCTGGTCCTGGGGATGATCCTGTACTTCACGCGCCTCGATCGCGAGGCGATGCAGCTGCAGAGCTCGGTGCTCTCGAACTTCCTGATCTTCTCCGTGATCGTGAGCTTCGTGTTCCTCGCGGCGCGCCGGCGCCAGCCGCTCTACGACGTGTTCGTCGACGGCGCCAAGGACGGCTTCAAGGTCGCGGTCGGGATCATCCCCTACCTGGTGGCCATGCTGGTGGCCATCGGCGTCGTCCGCGCGAGCGGCGCACTGGACGTCCTGCTCGACGGCGTGCGCTGGGCGGTGGCGCACGCGGGCGTGGACACCCGCTGGGTGGACGGCCTGCCGACCGCGCTCATGCGGCCCCTGTCCGGCAGCGGCGCGCGCGGGCTCATGCTCGAGACCATGGAGGCGCACGGCGCCGACTCGTTCGCCGGGCGGCTGGTGAGCGTGATCCAGGGCAGCACGGAGACCACCTTCTACATCCTCGCCGTCTACTTCGGCTCGGTCGGCATCCGCCGCACCCGGCACGCGCTGGCGTGCGGGCTCGCCGCGGACGTCACCGGCGCCGTGGCGGCGATCCTCGTCTGCTACCTCTTCTTCGGTTGAAAAATGTCACGGGCATGTCATGGACACGGCGCGCGGTCCGGGCTAATCTTCCGATGTGCCATGAGTCTCCATTCACCTCTCTCTCGCATCGCGCCGTTCACCCGGGGGTCGGGCGCCGTCTCCGGGAGCCCGCAACGGATCGACCGGCGGTGATCGGAACGGTCCGGATGGCCGACGCTCCGCTTCGCCCCACGCCCGAGGACGGCGCACCGGCGACGGACAACGGCTGGGGGACCCTCCCGACCGAGGCCTCGAACCCCTCGAGCGAGGGACTCGACTCGCTGCCGATCCCCGAGGTGGTCTCCCTGCTGCTCGAGGAGGACCGGCGTGGCTTGGAGACCGCCCTGCGCAGCCGCGAGCACATCGCCCGGGCCGCCGAGTGGGTGGCGGACACGCTCGAAGGCGGCGGCACGGTCCTGTTCGCCGGCGCCGGGACGAGCGGCCGTCTGGGCATCCTGGAGGCCGCCGAGTGCCCACCCACCTTCGGGACCGAGCCCGAGCGGATTCGGGCGGTCATCGCCGGCGGCCGGGACGCCGTCTTCGCCGCCCGGGAGGGCGCCGAGGACATCGCCGAGGACGGTGCGGCCGCCGCCCGGCACCTCGGCAGCGGCGATCTCCTGATCGCCATCTCGGCGAGCTCGGTCACACCCTACGTTCTCGGCGCGCTGGCGACGGCGCAGGGCAGCGGCGCGCGCACCATTCTCCTCACCTGCGCCCCTCCCGGAATGAAGCCGGCGGTTGCCGATCTCGTCCTCGCCCTCGACACCGGTCCCGAGGTGCTCACCGGTTCCACGCGGCTCAAGGCCGGTTCGGCGACCAAGGCCGTGCTCAACGCCATCACCACCGCGGCCATGGTGCGCCTCGGCAAGGTCTACGGCAACCTCATGGTCGATCTGCGCGCCGGCTCGGCCAAGCTGCGCGACCGCGCGCTGCGGATCATCCAGGCCGCGGGCGAGGTCTCCCGTGAGGACGCGGCACGGCTGTACGACGCCGCCGGCGGAGAGGTCAAGACGGCCATCGTCATGGCGCGGCGCGGCCTCGACGTCGAGGTCGCCCGCGAGCTGCTGGAGTCGGCCGGAGGGAAAGTCCGCGTGGCTCTGTCCGACCATACAAACGCACCAAGGGGAGTCTGAATCGAAAGGAGGATTTGACTTCGGTATTGACTTCCGCTCCCGGTTTTCGCGACGATCAGCGGAGTCACGGTTCGTCGTTTTGGGTTTTCTTGGAAAGATTCCGAGAGGAAGGAAAAGGAGGCACGAGATGAGAAGAAGCCTGATAATCGGTGCTGGGATCCTGTTGCTGTGCTCGGCGGCAGGCGCCCAGCAGCTGCAGACGGGTGGCATCGAGGGCACCGTCACGCTGGAGAACGGCGAGCCCCTTCCCGGGGTTGCCGTGTCCGCGGTTGCGAACGTCATGCCGAAGGCGAGGGCCACCGTGACCGACGCGAACGGTCTGTATCGCTTCGTGGCCATGCCGCCGGGCGACTACGAGCTGACCTTCACCCTGTCCGGTTTCGCGACCGAGAAGCGGTCCTTTCCGGTCGCCCTGCAGCAGACGGCCTTCATCGACGTAACCATGAAGGACGCCACGTTCGAGGAAGAGATCGTGGTCACCGCCGCGACGTCGGCCATCGACACCACCTCGGCGCAGCTCAAGGCGGGTGTCCCCGAACAGGTCATCACGTCGCTGCCAATAGGCCAGGAGTACCGCGACCTGATCAAGCTCGTTCCGGGCGTCCAGTACACCGAGGACGCCGTCCGCGGACCGAGCGCCGGCGGTAACGGCCAGGACAACGTCTACGAGTTCGACGGCGTCGGCGTCAACCTGCCGCTCTTCGGCACCCTGGCGACCCAGCCCGCCGCCCAGGACGTCGAGGAGATGACGGTGGTCAGGGGCGGCGCCAATGCCATCGGCTTCAATCGCTCCGGCGGATTCCTGGTCAACACCCTGAGCAAGTCCGGCACCAACCAGTTCCACGGCGAGGTGAGCTACCAGTTCCAGACCGACAGCATGACCGGCTCGGTCACCGATGAGAGCGCGGAGGAGTTCGACCAGGACCTCGACTGGCTGGTGGCCAACGTCGGCGGTCCGATCATCCGCGACAACCTCTTCTTCTTCGCCTCCTACTACCGTCCCACCGCGACCGCGACCAGCCGCTCCAACGTCTACGGCGAGGTTCCCGATCGCGAGAGCGTCCGCGACGAGTACTTCATCAAGCTGACCTGGGCCCCGACCAACTCGCTGCTGCTCAGCGGCAGCTACCGCGACTCCGAGATCGACCAGTCGGGGTACGGCGTCGGTCAGTTCAGTTCGGGCACCACCTCCAACGGCAACGACTCCGAGCTCCAGATCGCGGTGGTCGAGGGGAGCTGGGTCGTCAGCGACAGCAGCCTCTTCACCTTCAAGGCCTCCGACTTCAGCAACCCGTACACGGGCACCCCGGACAACGTCCTGGACTTCCAGATCGCTGAGGGCCTGCCGCTCGACATCAACAACCTTGACCAGATGGGCACCTTCTTCGTGCCGGCGCCGATCCCAGGTGAGGACGAGTACAACGCGTTCATCGCGCCGCTCATCGAGCGTTTCGGCTTTCTCGACAACGGCGTCCGCACGGGCGGCGGCACCGTCGGCGCGGCTTCCACCTTCGACTCCACCGACTTCTACAGCCAGAGCTTCCAGGTCGGCTACGACTACTACGTCGGCCGCCACGAGCTCCACATCGGCTACCGCTGGGAGGAGGGCGAGGAGGAGCTGAACCGCACGTCGAACGGCTGGGGCCTGATCTCCGTGCCCGGCGGCATCGATGACGAGTGGGGCGAGGACGTCTACTACCGGGCGCAGTTCTGGCAGCAGACCCTGGGCGAGGAGGTCCCCACCATCCGCTCCGCGATCCGGACCCAGAGCATCGAGATCAACGACCAGATCCGGCTCAATGACTGGACCTTCAACATCGGCCTCATCTTCTCCAACGACACGCTCTACGGGCAGGGTCTGACGGAGAACTCGAGCAACGTCTCGGGCTTCGAACTCTGCACCTTCTGCACCTACGAGATGAAGGACATCGGCTGGGGCGAGATGATCTCGCCGCGGCTCGCCGCGACCTGGAGCCCCAACGGCAGGGACTCCGCCTTCGCGAGCTACGCCCGCTACTACCCGGCCGCCACCTCGCTGCCGCGCGCGGCGTCCTGGGGGCGCAACCTGCAGCGTGAGATCAACGCCTTCTTCGACGCCGACGGCAACTTCATCGAGTTCAGCAACCTGCGGGCGTCCTCCGGCAAGTTCTTCCAGGAAGGAATCGACCCGCGCTACATCGACGAGTACATCATCGGCTACTCCAAGCAGTTCTCCAGCGCCTGGACCGGCCGCGTGCACGCGCGGCACCGCAAGGCCGGGGACTTCTGGGAGGACACCTGGAACTGGGACCGTATCGAGGAGAACGCGCCCGCGCCGATCCCGCAGGAGCCGTATATCCCCGATGACGTGTTGGCCGCCTATCGGGCGGAAGTCGGCGGCTCGTCCTACGTCATCGCCCAGCTCGACGGCGCCTTCACCAAGTACTACGAGGTCAGCACCGAAGCCGAGTGGCGGGGCACGAACGCCTTCTTCCGCGGCTCCTACGTGTGGAGCCACTACTACGGCAACTTCGACCAGGACAACACCACCTCCGGCAACGACGCCAACATCTTCATCGGCTCGTCGTTCCTCGCCGACGGCACGGGCCGCCAGATCTGGCAGAACCGCTACGGCGACCTGCGCGGCGACCGCCGCCACCAGCTCAAGCTCTACGGCTTCTACAACCTGCCCTGGAACGGCACCGTGGGCGCCTACGGCATCTACCAGTCGGGCCAGCCGTGGGAGATCTGGGGGCCGTCGGAGTTCTACAGCGGCACCTCCTTCACCAGCCGGTACGGCGAACCGGCGGGGTCACGCACCACCGACGCCCACTACCAGCTCGACCTCAGCTACACCCAGAACTTCCCGCTCGGCGACCGCTTCAACATCCTGCTGCGCGGCGAGGTCTTCAACGTCACCGACAACCAGACCGGCTACAACATCGAGCCCAGGGTCAACGAAGCGGGCTTCGGAGAGCCGCGGTCGTACTTCGACCCGCGCCGCTTCCAGGTGACGGTCGGCTTCCAGTTTTAGTTCCGACTGCAACACGCCGAATCACGGAGCCGGGCTCACGCCCGGCTCCTTTTTTTGGGCTCGAGGCTCGAGGCT
>CAZMED010000173.1:0-6598 GCA_964565045.1 uncultured Thermoanaerobaculia bacterium | reverse complement strand
GAAATATGGGATGGCCACGGCTTGAATTCGGAATTAGGAATTAGGAATTAGGAATTAGGAATGCCGCCCGCCCGCCCATTTCGAATTTCGGATTTCGGATTTCGGATTTTCCACCCACCCACCAGGTCCGGGTGAAGAGGTGAAGAGGTGAAGAGGTGAAGAGGTGAAGCACGACGGGTTAGATGCACGAGTCTTGACCCGTGACCCCATACCCCTTAACCCTTAACCCTTGACCCGGCTCTGTGCCGTCTGTGTCTCTGTGGTTCAGGCGACTCATTGAATCGATCGGTGTGAACGCATCGGAGGCCGTTGTGCCGCGGTCGCACCGACTGCTCGCTGCCACCGTCGCTTCCACGGACGCGGCCCTCTGCCGCTGAAACTGGCGCTGAAACTGTCACTGAAACTGCCACTGAAACTGTCACTGTCATCTGGCACTGTCACTGAAGCTGAATCCGGGCACGGAACCGAAAACAGACACAGGTCGTATCCTATGCCTCCATCCCATGCAATTCCGGATGAGCCGAACGTTCCAACGTTCTAACGTTCGAACGTTCAACGTTCCAACGTCCTACCAGTACCGTTCCACGAACACCTGCCCGGGCTCCTTGCGGCTGTGCTCGCGGAATTCCTCGGCGGCGAGCAGCGCCACCATGTCGTCGACCATGGCGGGGTTGCCGCACAGAAAGACCGAGGTGTTCGAGGGCCTCGGCGCGAAACCCCACACACGCTCGACCGCGCGGTCGCGCCACAGGTCCTGCACGTAGCCGGCGGGCCCGCCCCAGGGCACCGGCTCCTCCGCCGGCCGGCTGATGATGGGCAGGTAGCTGAGTGCGGGGTGCTTCCGGGCCATGGTCACCAGCTCGGACTGGTACCCGAGATCCCAGGAGTGGCGCGCTCCGAGCAGCACGGCGACTCGCCGCGAACCTGCGAGGTGCAGCATCGTGCGGAGCATGCTCATGTACGGGGCGAGCCCGGTCCCGGTGGCGACCAGCACCAGGTTGAATCCGGCGGGCACCTCGTCGAGGGTGAACTTGCCGGTGATCCTGGGACCCAGCCACACCCGGTCGCCGGGGGCGAGGGCGAAGAGGCGCGGCGTCAACGAGCCGGACCGCACCAGGGTGATGTAGAGCTCGAGGTACTCCCGCGCCTTGGACGACGAAGCGATCGAGTAGGACCTGCGGATGAGCACGCCCGGTTTCGGGGGCGTCTCCTCGTCGGGGTCGGCGTTGGCGCAGCGCGGCGCCTCGGGCGGCAGCCCGAGGACCGCGAACTGCCCGGGCTTGAACTCCGGCAGCTCCCACCCGTCGGGCACGACACGCAGCACCATCAGGCCGGGCGCCACCTCGACGACCTGTTGCACCACTGCGTTGAGCTCGGACTTCGCCATCTCTCTCCGGATTCGGACCGCCATGGCACCGCGTGCCGGAAGTGTACACTGCGCGCCGATGCCGGGCTTCGAGACCGTCTTCACCTCCGTGCCCGAGTTTCTCGTCGTCTGCCTCGTGCTCGCTCTCGCCGAGGCGGTCTACGTGCTGCTCGGCTTCGGCGCAGGCCTGATCGCGGTCGGCGCCCTCGCCCTGATCCTGCCCGAGCTGCGCGACGTCGTGGTGGTGCTGCTGCTGGTCAACCTGCCGGCCGAGCTGTGGGTGGTCGTCCGCTCGCGACGCGACATCTCGTGGCGCGGCGTGCTGCTGCTGTTCGCCGCCATCGCGGTCGGCATCCCGATCGGTACCTGGCTGCTGCGCTGGGGGCGGCCGGAGGTGCTGCTGACAGGGCTGGGGGGCTTCCTGGTGGCGGTGGGCGCCGCCTTCCTGGTGGCGCCCGCACCCCGGGCCCGCTCCTGGCCGGGCTGGACCGCGCCGCCGGTCGGGCTGCTGTCGGGACTCCTGACCGGACTCTTCGGCACCGGCGGGCCGCCGCTGGTGCTCTACTACCAGCTCGGCGGCCTCCCCAAGGCCGCATTCCGCGGCAACCTGATGGCGATCTTCCTCCTCATGACGGCAGTCCGCGTCCCCTCGTACGCCGCCTTCGGGCTCATCACCCCGGTCCGGCTGTGGTCGGCCCTGGCAGTCCTGCCGGCGGTGATCTGCGGGGCGGTGATCGGCAACCGCATCCACCTCGAGCTCGGCGAGACGACGTTCCGGCGCCTGGTGAGCGCAGCGCTGCTGGCCATCGGCCTCCTGCTGCTGCTGCCGGACGGCTGACGCGGCCGATATACTCGAAGAGATGATCGCGCCCGAGCCACAGCCGGATCGCGACCCCCGCCCAGCCCGGGCCGGAGAGGCGTCGCGATTCCACCTCACCCGCTCCGATTGGCTGCTGTTGGCTGCGGTGTTGGTGTTCTACCTCGCGACTCGCCTGTGGGCCGTCGAGGACTTCCCGATCTACTTCTTCTGCGACGAGGCCCACCAGGCGAACCTCGCGCACGATCTGGTCGCCAACGGGTTTCACGACGAGGACGGCAACTTCGCCCCGGCGTACTTCCGCAACGTCCGCGTCTTCAATCTCGGACTGTCGGTCTGGGTGCACGCGCTGCCGGTGACGCTCTTCGGCAAGACCGTGTTCGTGGTCCGCGCGACCCCGGTGCTGGTCGGCGGGCTCGGCGCCGCGGCGCTGATGCTGGCGCTGAAGTGGTTCTACGGGGTGCGGCTGTGGTGGGCCGGCGGCCTCGTCATGGCCGTTCTGCCGTCCTGGTTCCTGCACTCGCGAACCGCCTTCGAGACCGCCATGATGGTCGGCTTCTACGCCACCTTCGTGCTCGCCTACCTGCTGTACCGGGAGGTCTCGGCGTGGTGGCTCCCGGCTGCCGCCGTCTGCGGCGCGGCGACCTTCTACAGCTACTCCAACGGTCAGGGCGTCATGTTCCTCACCTGCCTCCTGCTGCTGGTGATCGACTGGCCCTTTCACTGGCGCGTCCTCACCCGTCACCGCGCGGCCGCGGCGGCGGGATTGGTGGTGCTGGTGCTGCTCGCCGCGCCGTACCTTCGGTTCCGCTACGTGCTCCATCCGGAGATGATGGACCTCCACCTCGAGGACCTGCACTCGTACTGGACGGAGAACCAGCCGACAACCGCCAAGCTCGCCACCTTCGCCGGCAACTATGCGCGCGGTCTCAGCCCGGGCTACTGGTTCCTGGAGGACGAGGGCGAGCTGGAGCGCCACCGCATGCTCGGCTCCCCGCACCTGAATCTGTGGCTCGCACCCTTCGTGCTGATCGGCCTCGCGGTCTCGCTCGTCCGCTCGCCCCGCTCGGCGCCCCACCGACTGGTGCTGATCGCGGTCCTGGCCGCGCCCTTTTCGGCCGCGCTGGTCTCGCTCCGCATCACCCGCGTGCTGGCGATGGTGGTGCCGGCGACCATCCTCGCCGCGATCGGCCTCGACCGGCTGCGGGCCTGGCTCGCACGAGCGGTGCCGGAACCGGCGCTGGCCGCCGTCGTCGGCGTCGGCCTCGCGGCGGCGACCCTCGCCATGACCCGCGACGCCCTGGTCCACGGCCCGCGGTGGTTCACCGACTACGGCATGCACGGCATGCAGTGGGGCGCGAGGGAGCTCTTCGCCGAGGTGCGCCGGCGTCTGGCGGCCGACCCCGAGGAGCGCGTCGTCATCTCACACCTGTGGGCGAACAACACCAACGCCTTCGGCGAGTTCTTCCTGAATGGCGAGCAGCGCCGCCGGATCGGGTGGGGCGTCCTCGACGACGTGCTCCGCGATCGCCGGCACGAGGTCGCGCCGACGACCTCCTTCGCACTCACCCCACCGGAGTTCGCGCGCGCGCAGGCGAGCCCGAAGCTGCGGGTCGAGCCAGGATGGACGGTGATCCCCGACCCCGCCGGAAACCCCGGCTTCGTGATCGCGCGCCTCGCATACACGCCCGAGGCGGACGAGCTGTTCGAGGTCGAAAGGGCGGAGCGCCGGCGGCCGGTCGAGGACACTGTGATGATCGACGGGGCCCCGGTCCGGGTCCGCCATCCCCGGCTCGACATGGGCGGGATCGCCGACGCCTTCGACGGCGATCTCGGTACCCTCGCCAGAACCCTCGACGCCAATCCCGGCCGGCTCGAGCTTCGCTTTTCCCGGCCGCGTCCGGTTCGCGAGCTGCGCCTACACCTGTGGACCGAGGTGTACCACCTCCGCGCCGAGGCCACGCTCGCCGACGGGACGGTCGTCAGCGACATGGTGCAAGCGGACCTGCGCTCCGGGCCCGGTCCGTTGACATTCCGATTCTCTCAACCCCTGTCCGACGTCCTCGAGCTCGACCTGAACATCACCAAGGCGGGCGACGTCCACCTCCACCTGCGCGAGATCGAGCTGATCCCGTAGCCGCAGGGCGAGCGTTCTCAAGCGGGAGCACCCTTCTTCGCCCGCGGCAGCTTGGCGCCAGTGGTGAGGTAGTGGTTGAGCTCGGTCTCCCAGGTCTTCATGAAGGCGGCGAAGTGGGCCTCGGTGAACTCCTCCAGGGCGACCTCGCCCTGGTCGCTGAGCGCCGTGTAGGCGTAGGTGATGTCGGCGGCGCAACCGCCCCCGTCGGCGGCCGCGAGGGCGACCGTGATGGTGCCCATGACCATGCCGGGGATGATCTTGATGATCTCGAGATGGTGCCGCTTCCGGTCGTAGATCCTCATCAGCCACAGCGCATCCTCGGGGATGCCGGGAGTGATGAAGATGCAGCCCGGCTCCGCGAGGCCCGACTCCGAGATCACCAGGCGCGGCCGCCAGTCGTTGACCCACTCGGTCTCACGGACCGGGCACAGCAGGGGAAAGACCTCCGCAGGCGGTGCGCACAGGTGCTGGGTGTAGCTGCGGCTGACCCGTGTGGGTTTTTCGATCCGCATCGTCGCCTCCCCGGTCCGATGGTTGAGGTTCACCGAGAAGGGTACACCGTCCAGGGCCGCGAGGTCGAGTCGGGGCCGCCCCCGTCCGGGACGTGGGGCAGGTTCAGCGGTGGAAGCGGTCGTCCGCGTCGACCTCGCGCTTCAGGACCAGCTCCAGCCAGCCCTGACGGGTCGTTTCGCGGTGGTCGAACTCCGGGACGTAGGGCTTGAGGTCGAGCAGCGGCGTGCCGTCGAGAATGTCGAGGTCCTCGATCGTCACCACGCGGCCTTCGATCCCCACCAGGCGCACCACCGACAGGCCGATGGGATTGGGGCGCCGCGGGGCTCGCGTCGCGAACAGGCCGCGCTCGACGGTGTCGAGGTACGGCGTCACCCGCAGATCGAAGCCGCGGACGCGGTCGAAGTGGTAGAGCAGCACGACGTGCGAGAAGCCCTCGAGGTCGGCGAGGCCGTCGGCGTACTCGGGGCTGAGCTCGACGGTGCCGCGAATACCGCGCCCCCGGGAGGGCTGGATCGGCGCCCCCGAGGGCTCCTTGAAGGGCGTGTGGATGACCCCGATCGGACGGTACTCGATGACGCTCAACCGCGCCGCCCCTGCGACAGCGTGGCGCGCACCTCGGGCCACTCGAGCTTCATCCACGGGGTGAAGGCCTCCGGGTCCCGGGCGAGCTCGGCCTCGAGGTCGGCGGGCGCGATCCAGCGCCACTCGGCGATTTCGCGCCGGTTGGCGCGCACCGGGCCGTCGCTGCGGCCGACGAAGACCGAGCACACCTCGCGCTCGGAGCCTGCGTCGCCGTAGCGCGCGTGGTAGCGGAACGTGTAGAGGTACTCGAGCTCGGCGGCGATGCCGAGCTCCTCCTCGAGCCGGCGGGCGGCGGCCTCCTCGAGGCGCTCGCCGCGGCGCGGGTGGCTGCAGCAGGAGTTGGACCAGAAGCCCGGCCACAGCCGCTTGCCGTCCGCCCGCCGCTGCAGCAGCAGCTCGCCGCGGCGGTTGAAGATGAAGACCGAGAAGGCGCGGTGGAGGACCCCCTCGCCGTCGTGGCAGGCGCGCTTGTCGAGGTGCCCGACCTCACGGTCGTCCTCGTCGACGACGATCAGCAGGTCGTCGTCGCTCGACACGACCGGGTCATGCAATCGAGACCTCGAAGGCCTGGTAGCCGGCGTCGTTCATCGCCTGCATGACGGCCTGGGCGTTCTCCGGGCACAGGGCGATCATCGAGCCGCCGCCGCCGCCCCCGGTGAGCTTGGCGCCCAGGGCGCCGTGCTCGCGGGCGATCTCGATCAGCTCCTCGAGCTCCCAGCTCGAGACCTGCAGGCTGTTGAGCAGGCCGTGGCAGACGTTCATCAGGTCGCCGAGGCGCTCGAGGTCGTGGTGCTTGATCGCCACCAGGGCCTGGCCGGTGAGGGCGTCGATGCCCCGGAACACGCGCTCGATGACCGCGCGGTTCTTCTCGCGGGCGGCGCGCACGCGGGCCACGGTCTTGGCGGTCAGGCTCTCCGAGCCGGTGATGCCGATGACGAAGCGGATCGGCTTGGCGAAGACGATCTCCTCGATCTGCGGCGGCGAGCCGGCGCGGTAGAGGATCGGGCGGCCGAAGGTCGCCACCGTGTTGTCGATGCCGGAGGGCGTGCCGTGGGCCACCTGCTCGGCGCGGTAGGCGTACTGGTTGACCTCGGTGTCCGAGAGCCCAAGCCCGTAGTGCAGGTTCAAGGCGCGGATGATCGCCACCGCCACCGCCGCCGAGCCGCCAAGCCCCATGGCGCGC
>CAZMED010000172.1:4914-6685 GCA_964565045.1 uncultured Thermoanaerobaculia bacterium | reverse complement strand
CCACCTGCTCGGATAACCGGGCCTCGCCTCACCGAGACTTCACTTGCTTTCCCTATTGGGAGCTTCCGGCTCCGATCAGCGCCACGATCTCCGCTGCGAGCTCGTTCGGAATCGGAATCGACAGGTTGTACTGCGCGATCCGCCACCCCGATCCCGTCAGCAGCAGCACCCCGCTCCCGCGGCAGGTGCCGTAGGCGTCGTTCGACAGCAGCTCGTCGAACCAGGCGGTCGCGCCGTCGGCCCCGATGACGACATGCCGGTCCTGCGGGGTGTAGGTCCAACCCCGTCCGGTCGAGAAGTAGGGTCTGGCGAACGCCTCGAACGCCTCGACCGACCACCGCTCCGAGGCGTCGGTGCCGAGAAACACCGCGTCCTCGGCGAAGAAACCGAAGTAGCGGTCGCCGTCGGCCTCCGAGGCCGCGCGGTGGAAGGCATCGAGAACCGCGCCGACCGCCTCCGCCTCGGATCCGGCCCCGTCCGCGACCACGCAGACCGCGCACACCATGATGCCCATCAGGGATACGGTCGTCGCCGCTCGAAGCTCCATGTCATCCTCCCCGCATTTCCCGCAATGTCGTCACCCGATCCGGCTCACCGCGGCGACGACCGCGGTCCACAGACCGCGCAGGCCGAGCACGACCGACACCGCGACCACGAGGCCCATCACCAGATTCCGCGGCCCCGAGTTGACGCCCTCGTCGCCCAGGAAGGCGCGGTCGTTCATGGTCGCCCACAGGAAGACCGCGACCAGCGGCAGCAGCAGGCCGTTGAAGGCCTGGGCCAGGATGATCACCGGGATCGGCTGCAGATCGGCGATGCCGAACGCCATGCCCGTCCCCAGAACCGCCATCCACACCAGCCGGAAGCGGGAGCCCGAGGGTGACCATGGACCCGACGCGGCGCCGTTGCCGAGGATCGACGACGCGGTGAGCGCGGCGGCCAGCGGGGCCGTGGTGGCCGATGTGATGCCGGCGGCGAAGAGGCCGAAGGCCAGCGACGCGCCGGCGCCCGGGCCCAGCCGCTGCTCGAGGACCGCCGCCAGGTGCTCGTACTCGAGCCCGCCGCCGAGGACGCTGCCCACCACCAGCACTCCGAGCGAGATGATCCCGCCGCCGACCACCGCCACCGCCAATCCCCAGCGCATCCCGGCCAGCCCGCTGCCCCGCGCCAGCGCCGAGCCCAGGAAGAGGTTGTAGGGCACCACGGTGGTCCCGACCAACCCGAGCACGAGCACCGTCGAGCCGCTCGGGATCCGCGGCACCAGCAGGCCCTCCGCCAGCTCCGCGAGATCCGGTCCGACGCGCGCCGCGGTGATCAGAAAGGCGACCCCCATCAGGCCGACCAGCGCGCCGAGGCTGCGCGCGATCCAGCGGGTGCTTCCGGTGGCGAGCAGCGCCCCCGCCGCCGCGCCTGCGGCCAGGGTGAGCGCCGCCGCGGGCAGGTCGACGAGCAGCCGCAGCCCCGCCACCCCGCCGAGCAGGTTGCCGGCTTCGTAGGCTGCGCAGCCGAGCACCACCCCGACCGCCACCACGGTCGGCACCGCCCGCCCCCACCTCGAGGCGGCGAAACGGGAGCGCATCGCCTCGCCGAGCTCCTTGCCGGTGAGCACCGTGATGCGGCCGGAAGCCTCCTGCAGCACCAGGCAGGCGACGGTCGAAAACAGCAGCGCCCACGCCAGCGTGAAGCGGAAATCGCTGCCGGCACGGGCCGCCGTGGTCACCGTCCCGGGCCCGATGAACGCCGCCGCGATCACCGACCAGAAGAGGATGTC
>CAZMED010000172.1:0-4814 GCA_964565045.1 uncultured Thermoanaerobaculia bacterium | reverse complement strand
GTCGCCCGGTTCCACCTCGCAGCCGTCGATGCCCTGAAGCTCGTGCCGCGAGCCGTCGGCGCGCACCAGCGACTGGCGGCCCACCGCACCGTCCCCGCCGCCGGCCATGCCGAACGGGGCGCTCACCCGATGCTGGCTGAGGATGGAGAGTGACATCGGCGCCAGAAACTCGATCTCGCGGATCAGACCGTCGCCGCCGCGCCAGCGCCCCGCGCCGCCGGAGTCGGGGCGCAGCGAGAACCGCCGCAGGCGCACCGGGTAGCGGTGCTCGATGACCTCGGGGTCGGTGATGCGGGTGTTGGTCATGTGGGTGTGCACGCCGCTCGCGCCGTCCGCGCCCTCGACGGCGCCGCTGCCCCCACCGACGGTCTCGTAGTAGCCGAAGCGGTCGTTTCCGAAGCTCAGGTTGTTCATCGTGCCCTGGCTGCAGCCGGCAAGCGCGAGGGCCTCGATCAGGGTGTCCACCAACCGCTGCGAGGTCTCGACGTTGCCGCCCACCACGGCCGGGCAGCGGCTCGGATCGGCGGTGAAGGGCGGGTTGAGCAGCCCCTCGGGGATCCGGAGCTGCACCGGCTCGAGCAGCCCCTCGTTGAGCGGCAGGTCGAGATCGACGAGCAGGCGCATGACGTACATGGTCACGCTGTGGACGATCGCCGGCGTGGCGTTCAGGTTGCCCGGGTGCACACCCGCGCTGCCCGCGAAGTCGAGCACCGCCTCCCCGTCTCCGACGGTCAGAGTGGCGACGAGCGGCGAGCCGTCGTCGAGGAGCTGGCGGCCCTCGCAGACGCCGGGCCTCAGGCGCCGAAGCGCCGCCCTCACCTGCGCCGCCGCCAGGCCGCGCAGGGCGTCCATGTGCCCGAGGACGTGATCCGCTCCGACCGCGGCGGCGAGGGCGGCAAGCGCTGCGCGCCCGCGCAGGATGGAGGCCAGCATCGCCCGCAGATCGGCGAGGTTGTCGGACAGCGCCCGGGTCGGGAACGGACCCGTCGTGAGCAGCTGCTCGACCTCTTCCCACCGCGGCTCGCCGCCCGCGAGCAGCAGGGTCGGCGGAATCACCACCCCCTCTTCGGCCAGCGAGCGCGCGTTCGGCGGTACCGAGCCGGGGCGCACGCCGCCGATCTCGGCATGGTGGGCCCGGCAGGCAACATAACCGAGCAGCTGCCCGGCGTGGTGGACCGGCGCCACCAGGGTCACGTCCGGCAGGTGCGAGCCGCCGAAGGCGGGGTGGTTGGTCACCACCACGTCCCCCGGACCGGGCGGCCTGAAGGCGATCAGCTCCCGGACGCAGAGCCCCATGGCGCCGAGGTGGACCGGAATGTGGGGCGCATTGACCACCAGCCGCCCGGCGGGATCCAGCAGGGTGCACGAGAAGTCCTCGCGCTCCTTGATGTTGGTGGAGATGGCGGTGCGCTGCAGCATCTCGCCCATCTCGCGCGCGATGCTCGCGAAGCGGTGGCTCATCAGCTCGAGCTCGACCGCCGGCGGCCGCGGACCGCGGTCCCCGGCCGCGGGCTGCGCCGCCGCCCCCACCCGGGCCCGGATGCCGCCGTCCCCGACCGCCTGCGCGCGCCAGCTCGAGGGCAGCACGAGGGCGCTGTGCCGCTGCTGGATCAGGGCCGGGCCCTCGATCACCGCTCCCGCGTCGAGCTCGGCCGCCTCGTAGCGCGGCACCTCGCGCCACGCCCCGTCGATGAAGCACCCCTGGCGGGCGGACGGGCGCGCGGTGTGCGGCGCTGCGACGCGCGCACTTTCGAGGGAGGCGGCCTCGGGCCGCCGGCTGCGCGCCACGACCCGCAGCGACACGACCTCGATCGCGCGCGCCTGCGGGCGGTACGAGAAGAGCTCGAAGTACGCCTCCCCGAACGCCCGGGCGAGATCGGCGCCCTCCTTCGGCTCGATCTCGAGCGCCGCGTCCTGACCGGCGTAGCGCAGCTCGACGATGCGCCTGGGGTGACCGATGGCGTCGCGGCCGACCCCCTCCTCCTCGAGCGCTGCGACAGCCTCGGCCTCGAGATCGACGAGCCAACCCGGAAGATCCGCTCCGACCTCGTCGAGCGGCCGCAGCACCTCCCGGTGCGCGAAGCGCTCGAAGACGGCGTGCCCCAGCCCGACGGCACTGAGCAGACCGGCGTCACCCGGCAGCAGCACCTCCTCGAGACCCAGCAGATCGGCCACCCGGCAGGCGTGCTGGCCCCCGGCGCCGCCGAAGGCGACCAGGCTGTATCCGGCGGGGTCGATCCCCTTGCGCACCGAGATGTGGCGGATCGCGCCGGCCATCCGCTCGTCGGCGATGCGCAGCAGCCCCTCGAGCACCGCCTCGTCCGCGCCCGCGTCGGCCGCACCCAGGTCCTGCGTGAGCTCGGCGAGCCGGGCCCGCGCCGCCCCGACGTCGATGGGGATCGGGAAACGGTCCGGCACCAGGCGTCCGAGAAGGAGGTTCACGTCGGTCAGAGTCAGCGGCCCGCCGGCGCCGTAGGAGGCGGGGCCGGGGCTCGCCCCCGCGCTCTCCGGACCCACCGCCAGCCGTCCCTGCTCCACCCGACAGATCGAGCCGCCGCCGGCCGCGACGGTCTCGATGGCGAGCGCCGGGGCCGCCAGGGTCAGCGGGCCGACGCGGTGTGAAAAGACGTACTCGAAGTCGCCGTCGAAGCGGGCCACGTCGGTGCTCGTGCCACCCATGTCGAACGCGATGACTCTCGAGGCCCCGAACCGGGACCCGGCCAGGGCCGCACCCACCACCCCGCCCGCCGGACCGCTCAACAAACTGTCCTTCGAGCGGTAGGAGCCCGCGGACACCAGCCCTCCGGCGCTGGTCATCACCCGCAGGCTCACCCGTCTGCTGCCGAGCCCGCGCTCGACCGCGCGCAGATAGTCGAAGATCACCGGCCCCAGGTAGGCCTCGGCGGCCGAGGTCTGCGAGCGGCTCAGGAGCCCCTGGAAAGGGCTCAAGTCACTGGAGCGCGCGATGGACTCGAAACCCGCCGCCGCCAGCATCGCCTCGAGCGCCAGCTCGTGCTCCGGGTTGCGGTGGCCGTTCAAGAGGGTGATGCTCGCGCAGCGGACACCGAGCTCCAGCAGGCGCTCGATCTCCCGCCGGGCGGCCCCGCGGTCGAGCGGCTCGAGCACGCTGCCGTCGGCCGCCACGCGTTCGCGCACGCCGACGACGATTTCGGGGAGCGGCGCCGGGCGCTCGATGGCCAGGGCGAAGAGGTCCGGGCGGCGTTGGTCGCCGATCACCAGCAGGTCCTCGAAGCCGGCCGTGGTGAAGTGCGCCGAGCGCGCCCCGCGGCGCTCGAGGAGCGCGTTCGTGCCGCGGGTGGTCGCGAGGCGCATGGCGATCGGCGGCAGCTCGCCGCGGAGCGGCGTGTCGGTGATCAGCCGCGCCGCCAGCAACGGCGCCTCCTCCCCCGAGCGCAGCTCCACCGGCGATCCCGAGTGCAGATCGCGAGCGATGCCCCCGACCAGCCGAACCGTGCCCCCGGCGCCGTCGTGCTCGACGATCTCGGCATCGGCAGCCTCGCCCAGCCGCGCCAGCCGGAACCCGGCGAGGAATCCGGGCGGGAGCGACGCCGCATCGCGCAGGACCACTGAGCCGTCCCCGTCCACCCGGCGCACGACGTCGCGCAGCGAACCGTCCGAGAGCACCTTGCAGCGGTGGGTGGCACCGTCCGGGTCGATGCCGATGCAGTCGGTGAACGTGCCGCCGGTGTCGATCCAAATTTTCCAATGGCGCTGAGAGCTCATCGGTTTCAGTCGGCTCGAACGTCCTGCTGAGGATCGTGACACGTTGGAACGTTACACGTCAAAACGTTCCCGCCCACCTCCCCGGGTTGAGGCAACCCGATATCGGCTTTGCAGCGCCGGGCGGTCGGGTGGGAACGTGCAACGTCTAACGTTCTAACGTTCAAACGAATGTCCTACGCCTTTCCGTGTGACGAGATAGGTCGCAAAGCTCCCCAGCCAGTGGCCGCCGGCGTAGTGCTCGCCGGTCACCGCCGCCAGGCCGGACGCGCGGTGGGTGTCGGCCGCCGCCTCCAGCGCCGCACGCCTCGGATCGTCCCCGGGCAGACCGGCAAGGATCCCCTCCAGCATCCACGCCCGGCTCAGGTTGAGACCGTCGAGATGGGCGAGCTTGCCGTCCGCGCGGTCGGTGACCACGCCCACGGGCAGCCACGACGCGCTGCCGTCCGTCGGGATCCCGGGCAGGAAACCGCGCAGCCAGACGGCGAACTGGCGCGGCGGCAGGATGCGCCGCATGAGGTCGGCTTCGGCGATGCAGGGCGAGAGGAAATCCTGGCCCGAGGGCTCGTAGCCGAGAGGGCAGGACACGTCCTCGAGGTGGAAGCCGAGCGCCTTGCCCTTGACCAGGGCCTCCATCTCCTCGTCGCCGACGGCTCGCGCCCAGTCCAGGATCAGACCGAAGGCGAAAGCCGTCTGGCTGTGCTCGCCGGTGCGGATCGGGTAGTAGAGCTTCGGCAGCCAGCTGCGGATGCGGTTCGCGGCCTCGGTTTCGAGCGGCGCGAGGTTGGTGGCCCACGCCTGCGCCTGCTCGTCGTCCCAGCTCCGCAGCTCCTCGGCCAGGCACAGCAGCCACGCCAGCCCGTAGGGGCGCTCGAACGACTCGCGGCCCTCCCCGGCGAGGTACGCCGCCTCCGCGGCCATTTTCTCCGCGCCGAGGCTGCGCCCGAGCGCGGTCCTCGCTTCGGCCACGAACTCCGCATCGGGATAGAGCTTCGCGAGGCGCACCAGCAGCCAGTGGCCGTGCACCGAGCTGTGCCAGTCGAAGCAGCCGTAGAAGGCCGGCGTCAGCTCCC
>CAZMED010000171.1:3884-6746 GCA_964565045.1 uncultured Thermoanaerobaculia bacterium | reverse complement strand
CGGCCACGAAGAAGGGCGACAGCCGCGTCAGCATGGTGGCGTCGGCCAGCAGCAGCTTGTCGATGGCGTAGAAGTAGCAGACGACGCCGCCGAGGCCGAGCAGCGAGCGCGCCAGCAGCAGCGGCTGATTGCCGGCGCGGCCGAGGAGCGATCGTCGGTGCCTGATCGCCAGCGCAGCGGCAATGACCAGGGTGAGGAGGTTGCGCACGATGACCTTCTCGGTGAGCGGGACCGCCTCCGCCGCCTTGACGAAGGCGCCCATGGCGGCGAAGGCCGCCGCCGAGACCACCATCCACACCACCGCCCGGGTCCGCTCCGTCATGCCGGGACACCATAGCGCAGCGTCTGCTGCCCTGCGGCCTGCGTGGCCGGGCGAGGCGACCCTTTCACGGCCCAACGGCCGGCACGAGAGCGCCGTACAATCTGGAGCATGGATGAGTCCCTCACTGTGCCTGGGTGCGCGCGACGGTGTCGGGTCGCTCTGATGCTGCTTGCCGCGCTGGGGGTCGCCGGGCGGCTCCCGTCGGTCGAGCCCGGCGCAGCTTCACAGCTCCGTTTCGTGGTGCCGGGCACCTATCGGATCGGTGAGGTGACGGTGGAGACCGGCACTATTTGGCTGGCGGTGGTTCCGCAGCGGGACCGCGGCTATCTGGTCGAAGAGACGACGCTGCGCGTGGAGGCCGTTCACGATCCCGATGCGGATCGCGGGGGCGTGGAGACCGGCTTGAGGCTCAGCGCCCCGTCCTGCTTTCGGACTCCCCTGTTCATGGTGCGCGGCACCGAGGCCGTGCAGACGGGCTTCGTGGACACGGCGGTATGGTCTCCAAGGGACCTCCTCATCGACACGCCGATGCCGATCACCACCAACACGAACCGACACTATGCCCTTCTGGTCGATTGCGGGGGCGCGCCGCCCGCGGCAGCGGTCGAGGTCATCGAGTGCCCGCTCGTCCTGTATTACGAGACGTCGCAGCAGGTCCTGGCGAGCTTCCCGATCGTCGTCGGTCCGGGTCAACAGCCCGAGTTCGACGACCGCGCCCGCCCGCTTCTGGTGTGGGCTGGGGACATCGACCGCGACCGCGGGCTCGACCTGATGCTCGATCTCGGCAACAGCTGGTCGATCTCCGCGCCGACGCTCTTCCTGTCGTCCTCGGCCGCCAAGGACGAGCTGGTCGACGAGTACGGCGCGCTGAAGACCCACGCCGTGCCCGGGCCCCACTACCGCCGCGACCCCTACCGCCACTGATTTCCACTTGCCCGGACGGCGGGACCGGCGATAATTGCCGGGCCGAGAAGTCGTCGATCGCAAGGAGGTCCCATGCTGAGGTTCTTCGTCGGTCTGAGTCTCGTGCTGCTGCCGGCCGCGGCTTCCGGCCAGGGAGCTTCTGCGTCGGCGGGAGCCCGACCCACCGTCGACCAGGCGGTCGCTGCGTGGACAGCCTGGGTCGAGCACGACCTCGGGGTGGCCGGCGTTCCGGGCGCGTCCTTTGCCTTCGTGCACGGCGACCGGATGCTGGCCTCCGGCGGCCTCGGCCTCGCCGACCCGGCGCAAGGCACGCCGGCCACGGACGAGACCGTGTACTCCATCTGCTCCGTCTCCAAGCTCTTCACCTCGATCGCGGTGCTGCAGCTGCGCGACGAGGGCGAGCTGCGGCTCGACGACGAGCTGCGACAGCACCTGCCCTGGCTCGCGGCGCTGACCGACGCCCACCCCGACGACGAGCCCATCACCATCCGCCGCGCCCTGACCCACTCCGCGGGCCTGCCGCGCGAGTCGGACTTCCCCTATTGGTCGGGCCCGGACTTCGACTTCCCGACCCCCGAGCAGATCCGCGAGCGGCTCGGTGCGCAGCAGACGCTGTACCCCTCGGGCCGGTACTTTCAGTACTCGAACCTCGGCATGGCGCTGCTCGGCGAGGTGGTCGCCGCGCGCAGCGGCCGCCCGTGGTCCGAGGTCGTCCGCGACCGCATCCTCGAGCCGCTGGGCATGGAGAACACCTTCACCTCGGTCGACGAGGCGCGGGCCACCGGCCGTCTGGCCGCCGGCTACGCCGCCCGCCGCGGCAGCCCCGAGCGCGAGCGGCTGGGCCCGTTCGACGCCGAGGGGATCGGTCCGGCGGCGGGGATGGCCTCCACCGCCGACGATCTCGCGGCCTTCGCGCGCTGGCAGCTGCGGCTGCGCGCCGCGGGCGGCGAGGAGGTGCTGCGTGCCGCGACCCTGCGCGAGATGCAGCGGGTGCACTGGGTCGACCCCGACTGGGACACCACCTGGGGCCTCGGCTTCTCCGTGGTGGAGCGTGACGGCTCGACCTGGGCGCGCCACGGCGGCGCCTGCCCCGGCTACTACACCGAGTTCGCCGTCCTGCCGAAGGAGGAGCTGGGCCTCGTCGTGCTCGCCAACGCCATCGGCGCCGACGTCGGGCTCTACGCGCGCAAGGCGGCGGCGGTGCTGGCGCCCGCGGTGGAGGCGGCCGGCGAAGAGACGCCCACGGCCGCGGACGCCGTACCCGAACTGGAGCGCTTCGTCGGCGTCTACGACACGGTGTGGGGGCGCGACGCCGTGGTGCTCTGGGGCGACGGCCTGGCGGTCGTCGACCTCAACAGCCGGGCTTCCGACCCCGAGGACTGGATCCAGCCCCTGAAGCTCGTCGAAGGCACCACCTTCCGCCGCGTGCGCGCCGACGACGACAGCCTCGGCGAGACCTGGACCTTCGAGGTCGATGCCGAGGGCCGGGTCCTCGGCGTCACCGCCCACAGCCACCCGATGACTCGGGTGCGCTGAAGAGACCATCTCCCACAGCTACGCCGAGCCGGGTCGACGTGCCTACGCGGCCCGCTGCAGGGAACAGCGGCAGTGGGCAG
>CAZMED010000171.1:0-3784 GCA_964565045.1 uncultured Thermoanaerobaculia bacterium | reverse complement strand
ACTGCCACTGCGACTGTAACTGTCCCCGGTCACTACTCTCCTTCGCCGAACGAACCGGTTGCGCAACCCGATCTCCGGGCATGCAGAAAATTCGAAATCCGAAATCCGAAATCCGAAATCAAACCGCCGCCGCCTCGAGTCCCTCCTGATGTGTCATCAGGCCCGGATCACCCCTGCTGCAGCTCCGCCGCCACCCGCTCCACCTCGGACCAGACCCGGAGCAGGTTCTCGCCGCAGATCTTGCGGATGTCGGGCTCGGCGTAGCCGCGGCGCAGCAGCTCCTCGAGGAGGTTGGGGTAGCCCGAGACGTCCTCGAGCCCGGTCGGCGTGTCGCTGATGCCGTCGTAGTCCGAGCCGAGGCCGACGTGGTCGATGCCGACGAGCTCGACCACGTGGTCGATGTGATCGGCGACGTCGGCGACGGAGGTCTCGATCTTCGGGTTCTCGGCGTAGAACTGCTCGATGCGCTCGCGGAACTCGGGGCTGCCCATGGCGACGTCGTTCTTGGCCATGTACTCGCGCATCGTCGCCCACAGCTTCGACGACTGCTCCTCGGCGGCGGCGGAGAGGAAGCCCGGCGCGAAGGCGATCTGGACGACACCTCCGCCCGCGGCCACGCGGGTGATGAGCTCGTCCGGGATGTTGCGCTCGAAGCCGGGGGTGAAGTGGCGGCAGCACGAGTGTGAGGCGATCACCGGCGCCTGCGAGATCTCGAGCACCTGGAGGGCGGCGGCATCGGTGACGTGCGAGATGTCGACCATGATCCCGAGGCGGTTCATCTCGGCCACCACCTCGCGGCCGAAGGGGCTGAGCCCGCCCCAGCGGGCTTCGGTCGAGTAGGACGAGTCGCTGATCAGGTTTGGCTCGGAGTGGGTGAGGGTGATGTAGCGGATGCCGCGGTCGAAGAAGTGCTGCAGGGCCGCCAGGTCGTCCTCGATCGCGGCGCCGTTCTCGATGCCCAGCGGCAGCGCGAAGACGCGGCGCTCGAAGAGGGCGCGCACCTCGGCCGGCGAGCGGGCGATCGCGAAGTCGTCGGGCGCCCCGGCTTCGAGGCCCTCGACGAGGTCGATGAGTTCGTCGGCGAGCTCCCGCGCGCCGCCCTCCTCCTGCAGGGAGGCCGGCACGTAGATGGACATGAAGGCGGCGTCGAGGCCGCCGCGGCGCGCGCGCACCAGGTCGAAGTGGCCGTCAGGGGTCTGTGCGGTCACGTCTTCGGGGTTGTCGTGCAGGCGGTACGGAAGGTCGATGTGGGTGTCGAGGATCAGGATCTCCTGGGCGAGCCGGACGGCGCGGACGGCGGGGTCGAGCGCGGTTTCGGCCGGCGGGGGCGGGGCGCTCTTCTGACAGGACAGGGTGAGCAGAACTGCCAGGAACGACACCGCCGCAACGATCGGCTTCGTTTTCATGCGCCCTCCTTGGACGTCGCAGTGTAACCCGGCCGATCGCCGTCGCGTGGGGAAGCGCCGAGCGCCGCGGCGAGCCGCAGTCCGCGCCGAGCGATCGGCCGCTCGCCGCGTCCGGGGGCGCCCAGGCGGCGGCGTTGTGCTCGATGCCGCCCTGATGCCGGGGCCGTTCCGGCGTCGTTGCCGGCGCAACCGCCGGGGTCGGGAGGCGTAGGATAGGCAGCGGGCGCGGATGCCCGATGCCGCCATCCGAGCCGTCGGAACGACCGACCAGGAGGTGAGACAGATGCGCTCTGTCAATCGACTCGCGGGGGGACTCGTCACGATGTTGATGCTGATGACCGTACCGGCCGTGGGTGCGCACGATCCTCAGGACGCGCTGCCCGCCGTCACGCCCGACGCCAACGTCGAACGTTCGGCGATTCCGGAGATCTACCGCTGGAACCTGGCGCCGCTGTTCGAGTCCGACGCGGCGTGGGACGCCGCCCGGCTGCGGCTCCTGTCCGAGCTGCCGCAGCTCGCGCAGTACGAGGGAAGGCTGGCCGAGCCCGCCGCCCTCCGGGCGAGTCTCGAGCTCTACTTCCGGCTCCACTCCGACGCCAACTTCGTCACCCTGTACGCCAACCTCCGCCACGCCACGGCGCAGTCGGACGAGATGGCGAACGCGATGGTGCAGCGCAGCCTGGCGGCGATGGACGAGCTGATGCGGTCGGCTGCCTTCATCCGCCGCGAGATCTTGACCCTGCCCGCCGAGACCCTCGAAGCGGCCTTCGCCGCCGAACCGGGGCTGGCCGTCCACCGTCCCTACCTCGACAACCTGCGGCGTCGCGCCGGCCGGCTCCTCGGCCCCGAGGCCGAGGGCGTGCTGTCGCTGCTCGGCGACAATCTGTGGGCCGAGATCGACCTCAACGAGATTCCGTCGCCCCTCGAGGACGTCTTCGGCGCGCTGCTCACCGACATCCCCTGGCCCCGGATCACCGACGAAGAGGGGAAGAAGGTCCAGCTCACCCTGTCCAACTTCTCGCGCTACCGCGCTTCGGCGGACCGCGACGTCCGTCGCGCTGCGGTCGAAGCTCTCTTCGGCACCCTGCGCCAGTACCAGCACGCGCTCGCCGCGACCCTCGCCGGCCAGTTCGAGCTCGACGTGGCGTACGCCCGCGCCCGCGGCTACCACACCGCGCTCGAGGCATACCTGGACAAGGACGGCCTCGACGCCGCCGTGTACAGCAACCTCGTCGACACCATCAACGCCAACCTGCCCCTGATGCACCGATACGTCGAGCTGCGCAAGAAGGTGCTCGGCCTCGAGGACATCCACCTCTACGACCTCTACATCCCGCTCACCGCGGGACCGTCGGCCGTGGTCCCGTTCCCCGAGGCCCGGACGGCCATCATCGAGGCCCTCGCGCCGCTCGGCCCCGACTACGCCGCGGCCCTCGCCGAAGGGCTCGACCCGGCCAATGGTTGGATCGACCTCTACCCGCACCGCGACAAGGACAGCGGCGCCTTCTCGGCGTCCGCCTACGGACCGCACCCCTACGTGTTCATGAACTACCAGGACTCGCTCGACGACATGTCGACCCTGGCGCACGAGTTCGGGCACGCGCTGCACTCGCACCTCGCGATGAAGGCGCAGCCCTACTCGAGCTTTCGCTACGTGCCCTTCTTGGCGGAGGTCGCCTCGACCTGCAACGAGTCGCTGCTGTCGGAGTACCTGGTCGGAAGGGCGACCGACCCGGCCGAGCGGGCCGCCCTGTTGGTGGAACGGCTCGAGGGCATCCGCACCACGATCTTCCGCCAGACCATGTTCGCCGAGTTCGAGCGCACCATGCACCGGTTCGTCGAGGAGGGCACTCCGATGACGGCCGAGCTGTTGGAAGCCACCTACCGCGAGCTCGTGCGCCGGTACTACGGCCCCGGCTTCACCATCGACGACAACGACGGGATGGAGTGGGCCTACATCCCGCACTTCTATTACAAGTACTACGTCTACTCGTACGCCACCGGTCTCGCGAGCGGCATCGCCATCGCCGACCGGGTGAAGCGGCTCGGCGAGCCGGCGGCGGAGGCCTTTCTCGGCATGCTCGAGGGCGGGGCCTCGGCGCCGCCGCTCGAGCTGCTGGCCGGGGCGGGGGTGGACCTCACGCGACCGGACGCGCTCGAGTCCGCCATGAAGACGTTCGAGGCGACGCTGGACGAGGTCGAGAAGCTGATGGCGGGGCCCAAGCGCGACTGATCCCGGGCTCGGCACCGGGTTCGGGGAGGGGGGGGCCGCCGGAGGATCGGGGTCGTCGGAACGTTGAACGTTGAACGTTTGAACGTTCCACCCGCCCACCCGGTGCATGGAGCAGGGAGCAGGGAGCACCCGCCCGCCCATTTCG
>CAZMED010000170.1:0-6767 GCA_964565045.1 uncultured Thermoanaerobaculia bacterium | reverse complement strand
TCGAGCTTCCACCCGTACTCCGCGCGCAGGGGGCCGGCGGGCGTCCGGTACTGCAGGCCGAGCCCGGCGCCCCATCGGATCTGGCCGAGCTCGACCTGCCCCGGCGAGCCCCAGACGTTGCCCGCGTCGATGAAGGCGGCGGCCCAGAACTCGCCGGCGATGTGGCGGCGGTACTCGAGGTTGAGCAGCACGAGGGCGTTGCCTCCGACCGCGGCGCCCTCGATGACCGTCTGCCCCGGGATACCGAGGGTGTCGGTGTCGAAGGCGCGGTGGGTCGTGCGGCCGCCGGCGAACAGGCGGTAGGCGAACGGTATCTGCAGGTTCTCGGCGAGGTCGGCGTCCGCTCCGAAGGGCTCGATGGCACCGAGCCGCAGCCCGGCCGCGAGGAAACCGCGCCACAGGGGCGTGTAGACCGTGGCCCCGGTCTGGACCTTCAGAAAGTGCTCGTCGGCGAGGAACGCAGGAAAGGCGTACTGGACCGACGCGGAGGCGAACACCCCCCTTGACGGCGCGAGCGGGTTGTCTCGGGTGTCCCACTCGAGACTCGGGGTGAGGGACGCGACCTTCGCCTCGGCGAACTCCTCGATCCTGGGATCGATGGCCGGACGATCGGGTTGGACGATCTCGTACTCGTAGCGCAGCCAGGGCCGCAGCGGCCGGCGCAGTCGGTCGCCGAAGTCGATCCACAATCCCCGGCGCAGGAGGTCCCGGTCCGCCACGATCTGGGTCGTGCGGTACACGGCCAGGTGGCCGGGGACCGGCAGTCCGAGCGGCCTCCGGTTGCGCAACGACAGCGAGTACTGCTGCCGGCTCTGCGCCAGCGAGACCTCGGCCGAGAAGGCGTAGGCGCGGCCGAGCACGTTGAGGTGAGACCAGCCGAGAATGATCCGCGCGGCGTCGACGCTGGAGTAGCCGATGCCGAACAGGTACGACCTCTGCTCGCCCTCCTCGAGGCGGACCACGATGTTGCGCTCGTCCCGGAGCTCGTGGCCGGGCATCGGCACCACCTCGGCGCGGCGGAAGAGGCCGAGCTCGAAGAGGTTCCGCTGCGCGTCCAGGAGGCGGCGGCGGGAGAGCGGCTCGCCGCTGACGACCCCGGCCCGGCTTACGGCGGCTGCCACCAGGGTCTCGCGGGTGTGCTCGAGGCCGGCGATGATGATCTCCCCGACGCGGACGAAGGGCCCCGGTTCGATGCGGAACACCACCTCGGCGCGGCCGGGCCGGGAGGTGTCGACCTCAGCGGCAACGCGGCCGGCCGGATAGCCGGAGTCGGCGAGCGCCGCCTCGAGACGGGCGGTCGCGCGGCTGACCGCGCCCGGGCTCCACGGATCGCCCTCGTAGAAATCGAGGGGGCTGACCTCGAGCTCGGCCGCCGCCTCGACCGGCAGGTCCTCGATCCGCACCTCGGAGACGATCCAGCGTAGGCCCTCGCTGATCGGGAAGACGACCCGCACGGCGCTCCCGCCCTCGACCGCCTCGATCCGGGGCGATCCCACCGCCGCGTAGGGGAAACCCTCGCGGTGGTAGAACTCGAGCAGCGCCGCGCGGTCCTCCTCGAGCGTGAGCCGGCTGACCTCCTGCTGGAAGCGCCCGCCGATCGCACCGCGCCGGACCTGAACGACGTCCTCGAGCCGGCCCCGGCTGATGCTGTCGGCGCCGGGAAACTCCACCGCGGCGATCTCCAGCCGCTGCCCGGGATCGACCTCGAGGCGCAGCACCTGCTCGTCTCCGGAAGCCTGCAGCGAGGCGGCGACGTCGGCGAGAAGGAAGCCGGCCGTCTGCAGGTTCTCCACCACCTGCTCCGCGAGGGCGTCGGTCTGGGCCGGGTGCAGCTCCTCCCGCGCCGGGTCCGGCACCGCTCTGGCGGCGGTCTCGGTCTGCCCGGGCGGCGCCGTCAGCTCGAGCCGGAACCGGAGGCCGGGGTCGACCCGCAGCACCAGGTCCACCTGCGGACCGTCCGCGATCCTCTCCGCCGCGAGCACCTCGGCCTCCCAGTAGCCCATGCGGCGCAGGTTGTCCTCGGTTCGCTCCCGAAGCCGCTCCTCGAGGCGCACGGTCAGCCGCGTTCCGGGCTTGAACTCGGGCTGGGCGCCCCCCGCGTCCTCGGGGCGGACGAGTCCCTCCAGGGTGACCGATCGCAGGACCTGCGGCAGACCCTGCTCGACGACGAACTGGGCCTCGACGGTGTTGGTTCGCCGGTCGTACGTGAGATAGGCATCGACCTCGGCGTCGGCGTAGCCGCGATCGAGGAGCCGGCGCTCGACCCGGCGCCGCGCGGCTTCGATGTCGGCCGCGGTGACGGGGTCGCCGGGCTCGAGGCGGAGCCAGCGCCGGATGCGGGCCCGGCGCCACAGGCCGCCGGCCTCGACGGTGACGCGGGAAATGGTCGATCGGAAGCTGATTTTGACCGCGACGTCGAGCCCTTCGGCGGACTCCGCAGCCTCCACGCGGAGCCACTCGATGCGGCCGCCGGCGTAGAGAGCGGTGATCAGCTCGCGCAGCCGGCCGCGGTCGAGATCCGTGCCGGGCTGCAGCTGGAGCAGCTCGATGATGGATGCAGCATCGACCGGACCGTCGGCCTCGACACGGACGCTGCGGATGACATCGGCCGCGCCGGCGGTCGTGGCTGACAGGGCGAGCGCGCAGCAGGCCGCCAGGCAGCGGGGCCACAGGGCGCGGCAGAGGGAGTGCCTCGCCATGGCCTCAGTAGGACCGCCGCAGCTTGAGGTCGAGGGACAACGACTCGTCCTCGGACTGTGCTGCCTCGATGAACAGCCCCGGCGCGAGGTACCAGCGGCTGGTGACGATCTGCTCGCGCTCGCCGGACAGAGTGGTCTGCAGGATCACGGTCCACGACGGCGTGAGCTGCTTGATGACCGACAGGCGCGCGGTCGGATTGCCGGTGGAGGTGGCGGCAAAGGGGTCCACCCGTACCTGGTCGACCGGCAGCAGGAGCTGCGTGCGCTGGCTCAGCACGGAGGTGAGCTCGTTGGTGAGGAGCGACGACGCCACCCCGAGCCCGACGGCGCCGGCCCCGAGATCGGAGCGCCGCTGACCCACTCCGAGGAGAGAGTAGATCTCCGGCGCGCTCAAGGGAGGCATCGAAGCGGCGGTGGACACCATATGGTCGAAGGTCCCCGACAGGTTGACGGTGACCTGGTACTCCTGGATCCAGGTCGAGGCCTGGAGGTCGATGAAGGGCTCGATGGCCTGCGGGTTGGAGAAGCTGAGGTTGGCGCGCTCGATCTCGTAGCGGTTGCCGAGCAGGGTCGCCTCGCCGCCCTCGAGGATCTCGATCTGGCCCACCAGGCCGGGGCGGTTGGAGGTTCCCGTCACGTCGAGGCTCGCGGAGCCTGCAAGCCGGACGAAGGGGTTGCGGAGGTCGATCGTCTCCTCCGCCTCGACCTGCAGGTCGAGGCGGAGTCCGCCTTCGGCGGCGGGACGTTCGGCTTTGGCGAGCCAGCTCAGGAGCAGGTTGGCGACGCTCTCCTTGCTGTCGAGGTTCATGCGGTCGACGGCGATCTCCCCGGAGAGGACGAGGTCGTCCACCGGGCCGTTGAGGCGCCAGTCACCGGACACCCGCGCCTCGAGAGACGGCATGACCTCGAAGCGGACGCCGGTCGCGGTGCCGCCGATCGTCAGGACGATCCGGTCGTCACGTTCGAAGATCCTGCCGGTGGAGCGGGCGCGGCCGCCCATGAGCCGGAAGTCGACGCCTTCCAGGACGACCTCGCCCGACGACAGCAGGACGACGCCCTCCACCTGGGAGAGGATGGTGCGGGTGCCGGGGAGCCGAAACGACCCGCGCTGGATCTCGGCGATGCCCTCGAATCGGGGATCACCGGTGGTCCCGAGGATCTCGACCACACCGGTCGCCCGACCGGCGGGCTCCCAGTCGGGAAGCAGGAAGCGCAGGGCCAGGGTGTCCATGGTCCCGGCAACGTTGCCGCGCAGCTCGCCGCCGCTGTCGATCGCCCAGCGGACGAAGAGCTCGTCGTCTCTGGCGCGAAGCCGCAGGCCCGGGACCCGGAAGCCGTCCGCCGACAGGGTGAAATCGGCCGGTTCGATGAGCCGAACCGGCTGCTCCCCCAGCTGCAGCTCGAGCCCCTCGAGCGTCCCGGCCAGCCGGGGCAGCGGCTCGTCGCCCCAGTCGAGGTCAAAGCTCGCGCGGGCGGTCCCCGACAGCGGCACACCGGAGGCAGGGGCCAGAAGCTCGAGCACCGATCGCGCCGAGCGCATCAGGATCTCGCCGCGACCGTGGAGGCGGCCGTCGGTTTCGCGCAGCAGGGAGGCGCGGGACTCGAGGGCGCCCTCGACCACCGCCTCGACCTCGACCTCGTCGCGACCGGCCGCCACCAGCACCCGCGCCCGGTCGGAGACGGCGCGGAGCTCACCGGTCGGGCGCTCGCCGAACGGGAGCTCGAGCTCGAGCGACACGTCGGCGGCATGACCCATGAGGCTCGTCAGAGGGCCGCCGAGCGCCGCCATCGACATGCCCGGCCAGCTCAGGTCGGCGGTGATCCCTTCGCCGGGCACGTCCCACGTCAGCGCGGCCCGCAGCCCGCTGCTCGTGTGGAGGTCGCGCCAGATGAAGTGCCCGTCCTCGAGCGCGACCGGGGTGGTGGCGGTGCCGAGCTCGATGCCGCCGATGCCGACGGACTCCAGATCCATGAGCCACGAGCCGCGTGGGGCGGGGACCGGGCCGCTGAGTCGGCCGTCGAACGAGACGCGACCGCTGTCGACCCAGTCATCCAGGCCCACCCAGGACGCGATCGCCGAGAGTGGGATGCGGCTGCCGCGGAGCGTGAGATCGAGCTGCTCGTCGCCCGCTGCCTCGTCCCACGTCAGCCCGCCCTCGACCTCGCCGACGCCGTCTCCGATCTGCAGGCGCGCGCTGCCGATGCGAAGCAGGGGGCCGCTGATGGTGGCGTCGGCCACCAGACGGTCGATGGTGATCGGCGGCAGCGACAGGGGCTGGGCGTCGATACGGGCCGAGACCATGAGGTCGGTGAAGGGCCCGCTCAGGTTGACCTCGAGGTTGCCGGCGCCGGTGATCTCCTCGGGCAGAACGGTGGCGCCCACCCAGGCATTGACGAGCGGCAGGATCTGCCCGAAGTTCGCCGGATCGGCGGCGATCGACCACGCCGGCTCCCACGAACCGAGGGCCAGGGTGCCCTGCCAGCGCGCCCTCGAGTCGCCCACCGCAAGGTCCGAGGCCGCGAAGCGGAGCAGGCCGTCGCCGTGGAGCTCGATGCCGAGCTCGCCCGCCACCGGCACGCCTGTGGCCGCAGGAAGCAGGTCGATCACTGCGCGGCCCTCGCCTTCGGCGATGGACCGCCCCTTCCAGGCGCCGTCGAGCTCGAACCCGAACCGCGAGCCGAGCCCGGCCGACTCGATCCGGAGATCCCCGAGGAAGCCGACGAGCGAGATCCCGGCGCCGTCGAGCTCGACCTCGTGGGTCCACGAGCCGCCGATATCGTCGAGGCGATAGCTTCCGGAGAGCGTGCCGGAGTGGAAGCCCGCCCGCTCGAGAGTGCCGCGCAGGGTCCGGCGGCCGAGCTCGAGCCGCCCCTCGACCCGATCGAGAGGGAAGCCTGCGGCCTCGAGCCGGGGCGCCCGCACGTCGGCGCGGAGCAGGTTCGGCGACGCGGTGTCGAGGGTGACGGAGACCTCCGCGTGACCGCCGAGCAGGCTATTGGTCCTGATCAACCGGTCGAGCCACCCCACGTCGAGGGGCCCTGAGGCCTCGATCCTCGCCGCCCCCGCCGCGAGGCGCCCGCGCCCGGCGAGCTCGAACCCGTCGCCTTCGACGCGGAAGCTCGACAGGTCCAGAGCGCCCGCGGCGAGCTCGAAGCGGGCCTGCACCGCCGCCTCGATGGGCATCATCCGCCCGATTTGGACGGAGGCGGCGGGGATGTCGGCGAAGCCTCGCGTCGCGCCGTTCTCGGCGGACCAGCCGGCCCGCAGGTGATCCAGCGCCAGGGTCAGATTTCCCGGCAGTTCGGAGCCTTCGAAGGACAGGTCGGAGACCTGCAGGTGGCCGATCTTCACCGTCAGACCGCGGCCGCCGCGGGGCGAGGTCGCCGGCAGCCCCTGCATCGAAAGCCGCACGCCGCGCGCCGCGACGGTGCCCAGCTCGACCGCGCGCCGGGTCAGCCAGACCCGCCCGAGGTCGACCGCGAAGCTCTCGATGTCGGCGCGCACCGTCGGCGTACGGAGCTCGACCCCTGCGAGGTGCACCCGGGGGGGCAGCAGGCCCCAGTGCAGGTCGTCGATGGCGAGCTCCGCGCCGTAGGCTGCGGCCGCGCGCTCGATCCAACGGATCGCGGCGCGTCGGGTCGGCCCCGCCTCGAGAACGGTGCGCAGCAGCAACCCGAGGAGCAGGATGAACGCGGTGGTCGCCAGCACGGCGATGACCGTGCGTCGGAGATGGCGGTACCTCACCCGCCTCGCTCTCCCCACTTCAGCTTGCGGTGCAGGACCTGGAAGTACGAGCGCCGGGGGTCGGTGACCAGAACCACCGGATCGGAGCAGGGCCGGATCCGGACCACGTCCTCGTTGCTGAGCGGGAAGCCCTGCTGGCCGTCGAGGGTCAGCCACACCTCTTCACTGTGGCTCTCGAGCCGGACCTCGATCTCGGACCGCAGCGACAGCACGATCGGCCGGTTGGTGAGGGCGTGCGGACAGATCGGGGTCACGACGATGGTCTCGAGGGTGGGGTAGAGGATGGGCCCGCCGGCCGAGAGGTTGTAGGCGGTGGAGCCGGT
>CAZMED010000169.1:0-6838 GCA_964565045.1 uncultured Thermoanaerobaculia bacterium | reverse complement strand
AGCTTGAGGGCGAAGGCGCCGTGGTGGTGCATGTCGTCGAAGTACCAGTCGGCGATGGGCGCCGACGGCATCGCGGCGCGCACCGCGGGGTGGGTGTCGATGATCCCGACGGCGGTGTAGAAGCCGGGGTAGGAGTTGCCCCAGATGCCGACCCTGCCGTTGTTGTGCGGGACGTTCTCGACCAGCCACTCCACGGTGTCCCAGGCGTCGGTGTGCTCGTCGGTCTCGCCGGGCCCCGGGTCGTCCACCACCGGCCGCATGTTGACGAACTCGCCCCCCGACATGAAGCGGCCGCGCACGTCCTGGGTGACGAAGATGTAGCCCTCGGCGGCGAACTCTTCGGACGGTCCGAGGCGATCCGCGAGCTCGTCGCCGTAGGGCCGCGCCGAGTAGGGCGTGCGCGTCAGGAGGATCGGATAGGTCCTCTCGGGCGAGGCGTCTCTGGGCGTGTACACCGCGGCGTGGAGCTCCACTCCGTCGCGCATCGGGATGCGCACCTCGCGCTTGTCGTAGGAGGCGCGGATGAAGGCTTCGAGATCGTCGGACCCGGTCTCCTGCGGCGCCGGAGCGCAGGCGAACGACCCGAGCACGGCCCCGACCGACACCACCAGGAACAAACGCCGCATGGCACCCTCCAACGCGACCATCCTACCGTGCATCCGGCACGAGTCATCCACTGCGGTCCGCATCGCCGGCCGCACGCACTACAATCGCCGCATGCCCCCGCCGAGCCACAGGATCCCCGCCGACCTCGGGCCCAACCGCCTCGCCGAGGCGCGGACCCGCCTCGGCCGCGTCGCCTTCGACCTGACGGTCAGCAACCCGACCCGGTGCGGGCTCCCCTACCCGCCCGGGCTGCTCGACGGGCTCGCCGACCTGCGCGGCCTCGACTACCATCCGGACCCGAGGGGCCCCGAGGCGGCGCGGGCGGCGGTGGCGAGCGCCTACCGGGACCTCGGCGCGGCCGTCGACCCGGAGCGGGTGGTGCTCACGGCGTCCACCAGCGAGGCCTACTCCTTCCTCTTCAAGCTCGTCGCCGATCCCGGCGACACGGTGCTGGTGCCGTCGCCGTCGTACCCGCTGTTCGAGCACCTGGCGCGGCTCGACGGCCTCGAGCTTTCGAGCTACGCCCTCGACCCGGACGCGGCCTGGCGGCTCGACCTGTCCGAGCTCGAGGCGGCGCCCGCGCGCACCCGGGCCGTGATCGTCGTCCACCCCAACAACCCCACCGGCTCCCACGTCCACCCCGACGACGCCCGGGCCCTGGCCGCCATGTGCCGCGAGCGCGGGTGGGCGTTGATCGCCGACGAGGTCTTCCTCCCGTACCCGCTCGACGGCGGCCCGGGTTCAGGCACCAGCTTCGCCGCCGCCGACGGCTGCCTGTGCTTCGCCCTCGGCGGGCTCTCCAAGAGCGCCGGCCTGCCGCAGCTCAAGCTCGCGTGGATCGTGGTCGCGGGCGGCGAGGGGGAGGCGCGCCCCGCGCTCGAGGCGCTCGAGTACGTGGCCGACGCCTACCTCTCGGTGTCGACGCCGACCGCCCTGGCCGCACCCGGGGTCATGGCGCGCGCCGCCGCGGTCCGCACCGCCATCGCCGACCGCTGCCGGGCCAACCTCGAGACCCTGAGGGGCCTCGCGGCGGCCGTCCCCGCAGCGTCGGTGCTGAAGGTGGGCGGCGGCTGGAACGCGGTGCTGCGGGTGCCGGCGCTGACCGACGACGAGTCGCTGTGCCTGCACCTGCTCGAGCGCGAGTCGGTCGCCGTGCTGCCCGGCGCCTGGTTCGACTTCCCGCGGCCGGGCTACCTCGTGCTCAGCCTGCTGGCGGAAGAAAGCCTCTTCGCCGAAGGATCCAGGCGACTGCTGCAGGCGGTTGCGGCCGGCATCGGTGAGGCCTGACGGCGACGCGGGCGCCCTCAGCCGCCGGCCGTGAGCTCGAGGATCCGCCGCACCTCGGCGCCCGACAGCCGCTTGTGCTCGAGCAGCCCGGCGGCGAGGAGATCGACCGCGGCCCACCGGCGCTCGAGCTCGGCCTCGAGCTCGGCCCCGACGTCCTCGAGCAGCGGCAGCACGTTCTCGCAGTCGTCCACCAGCTTCATGGCGAGCCGCACCGCCGCGTCGAGGTCGCCCGAGGTGTCGTCCCAGCGCGGCCGCCCCGACACCATGCTCTCCGCGACGACCCCGGCGAGGACGCACCGGAGCCGGCACTCGATGTCCTCCGATGACGCCCGCGACCCCGTCCCCTCGTCGGGGTCGGCGTGGAAGCGCAGCGCCTCGGTGCTGCCCGCGTGCTCCGCGTCGCCGACGATCTCGACGCCGGTGATCTGCTGGCCGCAGAGCTCGGCCATCAGGGCGTGGCCGGCCTCGTGGTAGGCGGTCAGAAGCTCGCCGTCGATTGGTCCGTGCTTCATCGGCGCCTCACAGGAGGTCCGAGTCGGCCATCGTGTAGTAGAAGTTGTCCGAGGTCCAAGGGATGCTCAAACCGTCGTCGAAGGAGCGCGCGGTGGGCACGATGCCGAGCGGCTCCGGCTCGCGGCGCATCCCCGCCGCCTCGAGGGCGCGGGTCAGGAAATGGCCGCCCGGCAGCCAGGTCTCGAGCCGCTCGGCGCCCTCGGCGCCCGCCGCGGCGGCCACCCCGCCGAGGAAGGCGCCGATCATCTCCCGGTCGGGCGGCATCACCACGTCGACCAGCCGCGCCACGCGGTCCTCGATGCCGACCGCCGCGTAGCCGGTGACCCGCCGCCGCAGGCCCGAGTGGAAGGCGTACACCCGGTAGCGGCGGTTCGGGTGGCGGAAGAACCGCCAGTCGACGAAGGCGGCGTCGCGAACCGCAGCCAGATGGTAGTAGCGCTGGTTCGCAGCCCAGGCGCGGTCGAGCTCGGGGCCCGGTCGGTCGACGAGGGCGAGCGATCCCCGCAGCCGCGGCACCCGGCGGGCGAGCGCTGCGATCTCGCCGGAGAGGAAGGCGACGCCGCTTTGAAGCTCGCTGTACTGCAGATAGCGGGCGCCGATCTCGAAGTGGTAGCGGCCGGGGATGCCGTAGTACAGCACCGAGTCGCCGCCTGCGAAGAGCTCGAAGAAGAGCTCCGCCGCCTTGACGAAGAGGCCCGTCTTGCGGGAGTCGGGGTGGCTCATGATGTCCATGAGCTGCACGATCTCGACCCGCCGCCCGCACCACGCTGCGCGGTAGGGCACGCCGCTGTACATCACCAGGACGGCGCCGTCGTCGCGGTCGAGGCAGAGCAGGATCCTGCGTCCGAAGGGGTTGTGGGCGTACTTCCAGTGCCAGACCTCGGGCTCGAGCTCGCGCCCGAAGGCGAGGCGCCACAGCTCGAGCACCCGGGGCTCGTCGTCGTCGCGGTAGGGCCGGGCGATGAACGACCCGGCCTCGAGTTCGATGCGTCGCTCGGTCATGGATCGAGCTCCTCCAGCACAGGGCCGCCCGGGGCGGCGCGGACCCGGCCATCCTACCCCACCGACCCGACCTGCGGCCGTATACTGTGGGCAATGACCGCCCCCCGAAGACGCCTCGGCGGCTGGGGTTTCGAGGACGAGCGCCTCGAGCCCTCGCCGCAGCTGCTCGCGTGGCTCGACGAGCGGATCGGCCCGGCCGAGCACCCGCAGCCCGAAGCCGCCGCGCCGCCGCCGGACGCGGCCGCCGCCGGGCTCGGCCGGCTGCCGCTCGAGCTCTCCGCCGACCCCCTCGACCGCCTCGCCCACGCCCGCGGCCAGGGCCTGGTCGACGTGCTCCGCCTGCGCTGCGGGCTGGTGCCCGCGCTGCCCGATGCGGTCGGCCGGCCGCGCGACGCAGAGGAGGTGGCGGCGACGCTCGCCGCCTGCAGCGAGCGCGGGGTGCGCATCGTGCCGTGGGGCGGCGGCACCTCGGTGACCGGCGGCGTCAACGTCCTCGCCGGCGATGCGCCGCTGCTCAGCCTCGACCTCGAGCGCCTCGCGGGCTGTACGTCGGTCGACCGGCGCTCGCGGCTCGCGGTCTTCGGACCCGGCACCCGCGGACCCGGCGTCGAGGCGGCGCTCGCCGCGCACGGGCTCACTCTCGGCCACTTCCCGCAGTCCTTCGAGCTCGCGACCGTCGGCGGCTGGGTGGCGACGCGCTCGTCCGGCCAGGAGTCGCTCGGCTACGGCCGCATCGAGGACATGGTGGCCGGGCTCGAGCTGGCGGCCCCGGCCGGGCGCCTGTCGCTGCCCGCCCGCCCGGCCTCCGCGGCCGGCCCCGACCTCAGGCAGCTGGTGATGGGCTCCGAGGGCCGGCTCGGTGTCATCACCGCGATCACCCTGCGGGTGCGCCCGCGGCCGGCGGCCACCGAGGTCGCGGGCGCACTGCTGCCGGACCCGGAGCGCGGTCTCGAGGCGGTGCGCGGGCTCGTGCAGGAGGGCGTGCCGCTGACGATGGTCCGCCTCTCCGATCCCGCCGAGACCGAGGTCGCCATGGCGGTGGGTCTCGGCCGCAGCCGCCTGTCGTGGCTGCTCGACCGGTACCTCGCGCTGCGCGGCGTGGGCAGCGGCTCCTGCCTGCTGCTGGTGGGAGCCGCAGGCGACCGCGACCGGGTCGGAGACGCGCTCGCCGACGCCGCCGAGCTCGTGGCCGCCCACCGCGGCGTCGCTCTCGGCCGCCGCCCCGGCCGACACTGGCTGCGCGACCGCTTCCGCCACCCCTACCTGCGCGAGTCCCTGCTCGATCTCGGCTACGCCACCGACACCCTGGAGACCGCCGCCACCTGGTCCGGAGCCGCCGGGCTGCGGCTGACGATCGGCGCCGCGATCGAGTCGGCGCTCGAAGGCGACGGCGAGCGGGTGGCGGCGCTGTGCCACGTCTCGCACCCGTACCGCGACGGCGCCTCGCTGTACTTCACCTTCTTCTACCGGTGTGCCCCGGCCCCCGAGGCCACCATCGCGCGCTGGGCGCAGATCAAGCGCGCGGCCAACGACGCGCTGGCGGCTTCCGGCGCGACCCTGAGCCACCACCACGGCGTCGGCCAGTGGCACGCGCCGTGGCTCGCTTCGGAGATCGGTGCCGACGGCGTCGGGCTCCTCGAAGGCGCCGCGAGGAAGCTCGATCCGCAGGGCATCCTCAACCCGCACGTGCTGCTCGATCCCCGGGACCGGCTGGAGCTCTGAGGTGTTCCACCCGCACTGGCGCGCCGCCTCGCTGGCCACCCTCCACGAGATCTTCGACCTGGCGGTGGTGGGCGGCGGCATCACCGGCTGCGGGGTGGCCCTCGACGCCGCGCAGCGCGGGCTCCGCGTCCTGCTGGTGGACAAGGGGGACATCGCCTCCGGCACCTCGTCGCGGTCGTCGAAGCTGATCCACGGCGGCCTGCGCTACCTCAAGCAGATGCAGTTCCGCATCACCCGCCTCGCCTGCCGCGAGCGCGACCGCATGCTCGCCCTCAACCCCCACCTGGTGCGGCCGATCCGCTTCCTCTACCCCGCCTCGGAGGGCGACCGCACCCCCGGCTGGCAGGTGGACCTCGGGCTGTGGATGTACGACCGGTTGACCGCCCGGCCCGAGAAGCACACCCAGCTCGCCGCCGACGAGGTGGCGGAGATCGCACCCGACCTCCCCACCGAGGGCCTCGACCGGGTCCTCGCCTACACCGACGCCATGGCCGACGACGCCCGCCTGACCCTGGCGGTGGCGGCGACCGCGCACGCCTACGGCGCGGCGGTGCTGAGCCGCTGCGAGGCCGAGGAGGCGCTGCGCGACGCAGCCGGACGCGCCGCGGGGCTCGTCGTGCGCGACCTCGAGTCGGGGGCGGTGTACCGGGTGGCGGCGCGGCTGGTGGTCAACGCGAGCGGGGTGTGGACCGATGCGGTGCGCGACCGCCTCGGCCTCGAGGGACGAAGGGTGCGCCCCTCGCGCGGCATCCACCTCATCCTGCCGGCCGCCGCGCTGCCGATTTCGGTCGCGGTCTCGCTGCCGTCGCCCGACGACGGGCGGCCGGTGTTCTTCGTCCCCCACCCCGAGGGCGTGCTCCTCGGCACCACCGACCACTTCGACGACGGCCCCCTCGACGACCCGCGGCCGACATTGAACGAGGTCGAGTACCTGCTGCGCGCCGCGCAGGCCGCCTTCCCGGGCCGCGCCCTCGGGCGCCACCACGTCCGCGGGGCCTTTGCGGGCCTGCGCCCGATCCTCGACATCCACGCCGACGACCCCTCGGAGGCGAGCCGCGAGGAGGACATCTGGGAGGAGGACGGCGTGCTCACCGTCTCCGGCGGCAAGCTCACGACATGGCGCTCGACCGCCGAGGAGGCGGTGGATGCAGCCCTCGAGCGCCTGCCCGAGCGGGTGGCGCGCCACGCCGGGCGCTGCCTCACCAAGGGCACGCCGCTCGCCGGGCTGGCGCCGCGCGACCTCGGGACCCGGCTGCAGACGGCGCGCGGCCTCGCCCCGCCGATCGCCGACGCCATGGCGCGGCGGCTCGGCGCCGCTGCCTGGGCCGCGGTCGAGCTCGCCCGCGGGCGCTCCGACCTCCGGCCCCTGCGGCCCGGCCTCGACCTGTGCGCGGCCGAGGTCGTGGCCCACTGCCGCTGGGGCGCGGTCCTCCACCTCGAGGACCTGCTCCTGCGCCGGGTTCGGCTCGGCATGTGGGAACCGGACTCCGCGGCCGCGGTGGTCAACGCCCTGCGACCCATCCTGCGCCGTGAGCTGGGATGGAGCTACAAGGACTGGCAGCGGGAGCGGGAGCAGTTCGCGATCGCGCTCGAGGGGTGGACGATGGGAGGGGTCAGGAATTAGGAATTAGGAATTAGGAATTCGGAATGCCGCCCGCCCGCCCATTTCGGATTTCGGATTTCGGATTTCGGATTTTCCACCCGTCCC
>CAZMED010000168.1:0-6938 GCA_964565045.1 uncultured Thermoanaerobaculia bacterium | reverse complement strand
GACGGCGGCCGACCCCAACGTCGGCGTCACCGGCATCGACGAGCTGGAGAACAACGTCCACGCCGGCGCCAAGTACCTCGGCTTTCTCCGCGACCGGTACTTCTCCGACCCGCAGCTCTCGGACCGGGACCGCTGCTTTTTCACGTTTGCGGCCTACAATGCGGGCCCGGCACGGGTGGCGAAGCTGCGGGCCGAGGCCGCCGCCAACGGTCTCGACCCGGACCGCTGGTTCGGCAACGTGGAGGTGGTGGCGGCGCGGCGGATCGGCGCCGAGACGGTCCAGTACGTGGCCAACATCGCCAAGTACTACGTCGCGTACAGCCGCGCGGCGGCGCTCGGAAGGACGGGATGACGGATCGAAGCCGCGCCGCTGTCGGAGACGGGGCTTCCCGGCAGATCGCAGCCGTGCCGGGGCCAGTCAAGCGGTCGTGGCCGAAGTGGTGAGCCCCTCTCTCCGCTGCGAGGGAGGGCCGGATGGAACGTTTGTGCGGAATGACCGGTTGCATATTTCGGATCGCAGGAATACTCTTCGCCATCCGGCGAGAGAGAGAGAGATGATTCCCATCACGAGGATGCACAGGAGGACTCCATGAACGGTGAGAATTCGAGAGCGATTTCGAAGATTTTCGGTGTCGCCGCACTGACACTCGCGCTGTTGGCGGGCGCCGCGGCGGCCGACGCTCAGGACCGCGAGGATCGCTGGGAGTTCACTCTCGGCACCTTGTATCAGCTCGGCACGACCGTGGACGGACAGGACGGCACAGGCATCGAAACCGACGACGATTTCGGTTTCTCGATCGGCGGCGGCTACAACTTCACCGACGACCTGGCCACCTCCTTCGGACTTCAGTGGGCCAGGGTCGGTTATGGCGCGACGGCGTTCGACGAAGACCTCAACCCCGTCAACATCTCCGGCAATTACGATTCGTTCACCGTGTCGGGCAACCTCGTCTACTACTTCGGGGACGGAGCACTCGCACCCTACGTCAGTGCCGGCATCGGCTGGACCTGGATCGACACCAACATCCCGAACGGCCCGCCCACCAGCTGGTGCTGGTGGGACCCCTGGTGGGGCTTCATCTGCTCCACGAGCTATCCGACCGAGACGAGGAATGCCTTCTCGTATCAGGCGGCGCTCGGTCTCCGCTATGACTTCGACAACGACATGACGTTCATGCGTCTGGGATGGACCAGCCAGTGGATGGATTTCGAGAACGCCAGCGGCACGCCGCGCTTCGACGTGATCACGCTGGAAATCGGCTGGATGTTCTAGGTTCCATCGTGTCACCGACTCCCGCGGCCCTCGGTTGCTGTGGTCAGGTGAGGCGCGACTTGGAAACAACGATTTTGGAGCCCGGCCTCGCGCCGGGCTCCGGTTCATGGCCCGCTGACGAGTTTCAGGGCCGACCGCGATTTCGAAACCGATGTGGATCCTGGTTCGATCGAGGTTCGTGAAGGTCCGTGCGGTCGTGATCGTGGCGACCATGATGGTGGCGGTGGGCGCCGGCGCTTCGCTGGAGGTCCGAAAGCCGCAGCCGAAGCTCCCGGAGCGGTACACGATCGAAGGTCAGCTTACGAGGGGCGCCCGCGACCTTGAATGCTGGGTCACCCTCGGTTACCGCGACGCGGCGATCTTCTTGTGCGCCTTCTTGCAGACGTTCCTCTCCGCGGTGATGCGGTCCCAGAGGCCCCTGACGGCCAGCGAGATGCCCGCAGTGGCGACGGCGGCGCCGGTCGAGATGACCGCATCCGCCTCCCTGAGCTGTAACACCGGATTCGCGAGCGTGCCGCCGAGCCGGATGTACGGGTTGGTGAGCATCGTGCCTGAAAGCCCGATGCCCTTGCGGGGCTTGGTGACCCACTCGAAATTGAGCCTCTCGGTCTCGAGGTCGACGGTGCCGCTGCCGATCATCGTCATGGCGCTGCTCTTGAGGACCATCGGGTCGAGCCTGGCCGTCCCGTCGCCGAAGGTCACGAGCACCACGCCGCACTCGAGCTCCGGGGTCTTCCCCTCTTTGGCGAAGGGATTGAACGCCTTGAGCAGGGTGGCGATGATCGGCGCCGTGAAAACATCGAGGAGCGAGTTGTCGAGGGTCCCCGGGCCGGCGACGACCTGGATCGAGCCGGAGCTCGAAACGGCCAGCTCGTGCGGGCTCAAGCCAGAAGCCGAGAGCACAACGTCGACGTCGACCGGAGGCCGTGCGGCTGACCCGTCCGAACCGGCCTCCGGCGCGACGAGCCGGATGCCGTCGAGATCGAGCTCGCCCTGGAGGCGGTAGGCCTCTCCGGAGGGCTCCAGGATCAGCCTGCCGGCTCCGCTTCCCCCTCGTTGTCCGACGGCGGCCAGTCGCGGAACCTCGAGGTGGCCGTCGCTGAGCTCCACCCGGACCTCGATGTCGCGAAACCGTTGCAGCGGCAGCTGCAGGTCGCCGACCTCGAGCTCCACGTCGGCGTCGAAGCCTTGCAACCGGGCGAAGTCGATGGGCCGGTCGCTGAACAGCGCCTTCACCGGATCGGAATCTGCGCCCTGCGCGACGACGTCCGGCGGTGGCCCGTCCTCTGCGTGGCGCGGGAGGAACGGCTCGAGGTCGAGCAGCTTCGACTCGAGGCGGGCGGTCAGCGAGGGTTTACCCGTGGTGTCGACGTCGAAGGCGCCGCGAAGATCGCTGGCACCCACCCTGGCCGAGAGATCCTCCCCCGCGAACCGCTCCGGCGTGCCGTCGAATCGCCCCCTGATCTCGAATGGGAGGTCCGGGAGCCAGGCGATCCCCGAAAGATCCCGAATCAGACCCGAACCGGGCCCGGCGGCCTCGACCTCGAGGTCGGTACCGACGAATCTGGGAGGACGACCGAGGCGTCCGTGAACCGAGGCGCGGTGGTCGCCGAGCTGCACGACGAGGTGCTCGAACCCGAGGCTCTCGGACGAGTTCCGAATCCGTCCCCGGACCCGAAACGGGGCCACCGGCACGGTCGCACCGGTGAGTGTCCTGAAGAGTGACGCGTCGGGTCCATCGGCCACGATCGTCAGATCGGTGCCGACGAGCTGCGGCAGCGCGCCGACACGGCCTTCGATGGTGGCCACCGCGTCGGCGAGGGTGGCCCGGAGTCCTTCGAGCCGGTACCCGGCAGCATCGACCTCGAGCCGGGTCGCCAGCGAGAACGGCTCGGCGGGAAGCTCGGGAACGGCGACGAGGCCCGCCGCGAGGGCGCCCGCGCGCCTGAGTTCGGGGCCTGCAAGGTCGATCCGCAGGTCGGTTCCCGCGAGGCCCCCGGACGGAACCACCGAGCCGCTCAGCTCGAGTCTCGTGCCGTCCACGTCGACCACGAGGCGGTCGCTGGCCCAGGCACCGTCGGAGACTCGCAGCTGACCGGCAAGCGAGAACGGGACCGGCGGCAGCCCCGCACGGCGCGTCAAGGCCCCGATGGTGGCCAGGCTCGAACCGTGGACGTCGAGCTCGAGTTCGGTGCCGTCGAGGCCGTCGCCGAGCCCGACCAGGCCCTCCGCCTCGATGCCGATGCCGGCAGCCGCAGCCCGGAACCCGAGCAGTCTGACGCCCGCATCCTCGACCAGGAGCTGGCCGGCCATGCGGACAGCCTCTGCGGGGAGATCGGTGAGACCGGCGAGCTGCGCGGCGTGGGAAAGGTCGGTGTCCTCCGCGTGCACGGTGAGTTCGGTCCCGACCAGCCCCGGGGTCGCGGCGACGAGGCCGTCGACGCGGGCGGTGAGGCTGCCGAGCGAGGCCGCCAGGTCGTCGAGTCGATAGCCCCGGTCGAGTATGTGGACGGTCCCTTCGGCGGTCCATGGCTCCGCCGGAATCCGGGTCGTGCCGGCGAGAGCCGTGAGCGTTGAGGCGTCGGGCCCCCGGGCCCGGATGGTCAGCACGCTGCCGGTGCGCCGCGGCTCGGTCGTGAGGTGGCCCGCGAGGTCGGCGGCGTTCGCGCCGACCTGCGCGCTCACGCCTTCGAGGAGCACTGACCGCCGGCCCTCGGCGAGGCGCCCGGCGATGGCAAAGGGCTCGTCGGGGAGCTCGATCCCGGCGAGTCCGCCGAACCGGGCGAGGCTCGGTCCCTCGGCGCGGACCGACACCTCGGTGGCGGCGTAGGCCGGGGGATCGCCCACGAACCCGGTGGCGTTCAGCTCGGCAGGCCCGACCCGTGCCTTGAGGTCCTCGAGCCTGATGCCGCCGTCGACGCGCACGATGCGGCCGCTGACCGCGTAGCTGTCGCGGGGCAGACTCAAGCCGGCAGGCGCGGCGAGGCTCGCCAGGTCTGGCCCGGCGCCCTCGAGCCTGAAATCGGTGCCGAGCATGGCCGGAGGGGCGCCGAGCACCCCGTCGGCGGCGAGGGTGTTGTCGCCGACTCGTGCCCGGAGGTCCCGGATCGTGATCGGAAAGCCTTCCCAGCGGACGCCTCCCGCGAGCGAGAACGGTTGGTTGGCGAGATCGGGTACGCCCGCCAGCGCGCCCAGGTTGCGGAGGCTCGGTCCCGACGCGGCGACCGTGGCGTCCACCACCCGAGGGCGGCGGAGCGCGTCCAACGATCCCTGGGCCCGGACCTCGATCCCGCCGAGATCGGCCTCGACGCGGACCCGGTTTCCTGCGGCCGCCGGGGCGACCTCGGCGGTGAGGGTGAACGGTGTGTCGAGCCCATCCGGGAGGGAAAGCAAGGAGCGCAGGGCTCCGGGCCCGGTTCCGTGCACCTCGACCGTCGCGGCGACTCCGTCCAACGCCGCGAAGTGGGCGATCGTGCCGGCGGTCGCGAAGCGGACATTTCCGAAGCGGCCCTCGAGATCGTGCTCCACCTCTCTGCCGCGGATCAGCCCGCTCAGCGTCCCGATCCATCCAGCCAAATGCAGGTCCCGGCCCCGGAAGCTGCCGTCGAGCTCGACGTCCAAAAGGCCGCTCCCGTCGAGACTGCTCTCGAACCGCTCGACCGCGAGCTCCAGCTCACGTGAAGTCGCCGGTGATCGGTAGAGGATCTCCAGGTCCTCGACGACCGCCCTCCCGATGACGAGCCGGAAGGGCCCGGCGTTCGGCGACCGCCTGCCGCGCCTGCCGAGCGCCCAGTTGAGCCGTCCGTCGGGGCCTTTCTCGAAGACGAGCCGCGCGCCGGTGACCCGAGCGCGGCGGATGGTCAGCGGATCCGAAAACAACGACCCGAGGTCGAGCTCGGCCTCGATGCGGTCCGCCGCCAGCATCACGGGCTCGTCGCTCCAGTCGGCGTTGGCGAAGGTCACGCCGCCCGCGACGAGGCGGATTGTGCGGCCGAGCTCGGGCTCGAAGCGACCGGAGATCGTGACCCTCCGGCCGAGGGCGTCACTGAGCTCCTCGGCCACGGTGTCCCGCCATCGGCTGAGATCGGCGAACCTCAGGTAGAGCAGCAGACCGAGCAGCAGGAGGACGGGTCCACCCACGAGCACGCCCGCGGTCACGATCTTCGTCCGTCTTCGCACCCCGCTGCTCCTCCGTTCGACGAAGGCCTCGCTGGCCTCTCGGTCCGGTTGTGAAACGACGCCCCGCATCGTACCCCCGACGTTTCGAGGGCGGCAAGGCGGTGTCAGTGATTGCACGCGATTCGAAAGAATAGTATCATATAGACGATGATAGATACTAAAATCTCAGATCCAGCTGATACCGAATTCTCGGGACGATTCCTGTTGCGGATCGAGCCCGGGCTTCACGCGGCGCTGCGCCGCGCGGCCACTGCCTCAGGCCTCTCGTTGAATGAGTACTGCGCGCGTAAGCTGGCGGCGCCGGTGGGCGAGCTGACGTCCTTCGATTCGGCGGGGGCGATTGTCAAGCGCGCCGCCGCGCTCGTCGGCCATGCGCTGGCCGGCGTCGTCGCTTTCGGTTCGTGGGCGCGGTCCGAGCTCCACGACACCTCCGACATCGATCTCCTGGTGGTGGTCGACAGCGATTTCGCGCTGTCGCGCCGGCTCTACGCACTCTGGGACGAGGCGCCGATCGAGGTCGCAGGGCGGCGGGCCGAGCCGCACTTCGTAACCATGCCGGAGAGCCCCGCCCCGGCAGTCGGGCTGTGGGCCGAGGCAGCGCTTGACGGCGTCGTGCTTTTTGCCCGCGATTTCGCGCTGCACGCGCGACTCTCTGCGGTGCGACGCGAGCTGGTCGAAGGACGGGTGGTGCGAAAGACGGTTCACGGCCAGCCGTACTGGATCGCGGAGGGTTGATCTTGCGCAACCGAGATCTCGCCAACGATTACGTTTCACGGGCGGCGATTCGCCTCGAGGCGCTCGATGTCCTCTTCAAACACCGCAGCTGGGCCGACGTCGTGCGTGAAGCCCAGGAGGTGGTCGAGCTTGCCCTCAAAGGACTGCTCCGGGCGCACGGCATCGAGCCGCCGCGGATCCACGATGTCTCGGAGGTGCTGCTCGCGGAGCGGGACCGATTGCCGGAGACCCTACGGTCCGAGGTCGCGGCCCTCGCCGCGGTTTCGCGTGATCTGCGACGCGATCGTGAGCTCGCGTTCTACGGTGCCGAGGACCTCACGCCCTCGGGGTTCTATTCAAAGGATGACGCCGTCCGCGCTCGCGACGGCGCGCGCCTCGTGGTGGCGGCCGTTCGGCCTCACGTCCCGGACTGAGCTTCGTGCTGACCCCGAACGTAGTGGACCTCGGTCGGTACTGCGAGCCGCGTCTCGGAGCGCTCGACGATTCCGAGGACCTCGAGCAGGATCTCTTCGCGGATTCCCGTGAACTCGGGCCAGTCGCCGGTCTCGGCGTAGGCGTACAGCTCGATCTCCAGGCAGGCCTCGGCGAGACCGTTGAAGCGCACCCTCAATCTGTCGTCCGAGATCCGGGGGTGCTCGCGGAGCATGGCCTCGAGGGCGGACATGACCCCCTGCAGCTGCTCGCGAGTGGTTTCATAGCGCAGCCGGATCGTCTCGCGCAGCAGGATCCGGTCGCGGCCGGAGAGGTTCTC
>CAZMED010000167.1:0-6987 GCA_964565045.1 uncultured Thermoanaerobaculia bacterium | reverse complement strand
GGCGACGAGTTCGCGATCCTGATCCACCGTGTCGACGACGCCAGCGGCGCCATCCACGTCGCGGACCGGATCCAGGAGATCCTGAGCATGAACTTCTCGATCGACGGCCACGACGTCCTCGTGACCGCCTCGATCGGGATCGCCCACAGCTCCACCGGCTACACCAACCCGGAAGAGATTCTGCGCGACGCCGACATCGCCATGTACCGCGCCAAGGCCGAGGGCAAGGCCCGTTACGAGGTCTTCGACCGCGACATGCACCAGAGCGCGGTCTCGTTGCTCAAGATCGAGACCGAGCTCCGCCGCAGCGTCCAGCGCAGCGAGTTCGTGATGCACTACCAGCCCATCGTCTCGCTCGGCCGCGGCGGCCGGATCGTCGGCTTCGAGGGTCTGGTGCGCTGGCAGCACCCGGATCGGGGCCTGGTGAGCCCGGACCAGTTCATCGCCATCGCCGAGGAGACCGGGCTCATCGTCCCCCTCGGCTGGTGGGTGCTGCGCGAGTCGTGCCGGCAGACCCGCCGCTGGCAGCGGCAGTTTCCGTCCGACCCGCCGCTGTGGGTGAGCGTCAACATGTCCGGCAAGCTCTTCATGAAGGCCGACATGGTGGACGAGATGCTGGGCATTCTCGAGGAGACCGGCCTCGAGCCGCGCAACCTGCGCCTCGAGGTGACCGAGAACGTGGTCATGGACCACGCCGACGTCGCGGTCCGCAATCTGATGGAGCTGCGCGCCCTCGGCGTGCAGCTTTCGATCGACGACTTCGGCACCGGCTACTCGTCCTTGAGCTACCTGCAGCGCTTCCACTACGACTCGCTCAAGATCGACCGCTCCTTCGTCTCCAAGCTGGGAACCGCCGGCGACTCGCGGGCCATCGTCGAGACCATCCTCAACCTCGCCAACAGCCTCGGCATCGGGGTCGTCGCCGAGGGCATCGAGACCGCCGAGCAGGTCGACCGGCTGCGCCGCATGCAGTGCCCGCACGGCCAGGGCTACTGGTTCTCGCGACCCCTCACCGTGCCCGCCGCCGAGGAGTTGATGGCCTCCGCACCGAGCTGGTAGACCGCGCCAGAGAATTCTCAATTCTCAATTCTTAATTTTGAATTCCCACCCGCACTCCCGTGCGACGGGGGGGGTGGTAGGGAATTAAGAATTAAGAATTAAGAATTGAGAATTGTGCTTATCCGATGCGGACCGGCAGGCGCCTCGGTCCCCAGTCGCCGGGCGGGCCTTCGAAGCGGCCGGCGCAGGCGGTGCCGCACGTGAGGCAGCGGCCACAGTCGTCCAGGCGCCACCGGCCGAGGCGGTACCAGTCGCGCCCGATGAGGAGCTCGCCGCAGGCGTGGCAGTAGGTGGAGCCGCCGGCGGGGTCGACGACGTTGCCGGTGTAGGCGTAGCGGACGCCGTTGTCGAGCGCGATGCGGCGCGCCCGGGTCAGGGTCTCCGGCGGCGTCGGCGGCAGGTCGTTCATCTTGAAGTCGGGGTGGAAGGCGCTGAAGTGCATCGGCACCTCGGGACCGAGCGTCGACACCACCCACCGCGTCATCTCGTCGATCTCCCCGGGGGAGTCGTTTTCGCCCGGGATCAGCAGGGTTGTCAGCTCCACCCAGACCTCGGTCTCGTGGACCAGGTACTCGAGGGTGTCGAGCACGGGCTGCAGTGCCATGCCGCAGAGCCGTGAATAGAAGTCCTCGGTGAAGGCCTTGAGGTCGACGTTGGCGGCGTCCATGTGGCCGAAGAACTCGGCCCGCGGCTCGGGCAGGATCTCGCCCGCGGTCACCGCCACCGTCTTGAGCCCGCGCTCGTGGCAGGCCGCCGCCACGTCGACCGCGTACTCGAGAAAGATCACCGGGTCGTTGTAGGTGAAGGCGACGCTGCGGCTGCCGCTTCGGACCGCAGCCTCGGCGATCGCTTCCGGCGACGCGGTGTCGGCGAGGGTCTGGGCCTCGCGCGACTTGGAGATCGACCAGTTCTGGCAGAACCGGCACGCCAGGTTGCAGCCGGCGGTGCCGAAGGACAGCACCCCGGTGCCCGGGTAGAAGTGGTTGAGCGGCTTCTTCTCGATGGGATCGACGCAGAACCCCGACGACAGGCCGTAGGTCGTGAGCACCATGCCGCCGTCGAGGTTCCGGCGCACGAAGCAGAAGCCGCGCTGGCCCTCCTTGAGCTTGCACAGCCGCGGGCACAGCTCGCACACCACCCGCCCGTCCTCCACCCTGCTCCAGTACCGTCCCGGCGCCACCGTGTTCACAGCACCTCCACCCTCCATTGATGGTCTCCAGAGCCGATCCTGTCAAGCACCGCGGACAGCGGCGACTCCCCTGGGCGTGTGGGGGAACTCAAAACTCAAAACTCAAAACTCTCCGCCCCCACCTCTCCCCTCGACCGCTCCGACCGAGGGTTCTTCCGCGTTCGGTGTATCGTTGCACCGCCGTCATGTTCACAACCGCTGCAGGCCGTGGCATCCCTCCCGACTTCGACCCGGGGGATCTCCGCCCGCCCGCGCGCTGGGAGCTCCTGCGCGAGACGCGGGTTGTCCTCGAGTACGTCGGCCTGAAGCTCGAGCTGCGGAGGCTGATCGCTTCGGCGCCGCGCGGCAACGGCGAGCCGGTGCTCGTGGTCCCGGGCTTTGCCACCGACGATTCGTGGACGGTACGGCTGCGGGGGTTCCTGGCGGCGATCGGCTACGACGCCTCGGGTTGGGGGCTGGGCCGCAACAGCGGCAACGTGCAGAGGCTGATCCCGGCGGTGATCGGGGAAACCGGCCGGGTGGCGGACGACTGCGGAGCGAAGGTGCGGCTGATCGGCTGGAGCCTCGGCGGCTACCTGGTCCGCGAGGCGGCCCGCGAGCGCCCCGACCTGGTGGACCGGGTCATCACCCTCGGCGCGCCGGTGGTCGGAGGGCCGAGCTACACCGCGTCGGCCCCGATGTACCGCCGCAAGGGCTACGACCTCGAGGAGATCAGGGCGGCTGTCCTCGAACGCGAGCGGAAGCCGATCGAGGTCCCGGTATTCGCGCTCTACAGCCGCTCGGACGGCGTCGTCGCCTGGCGCGCCTGCATCGACTGCTTCGCCAACCCGCGGGTCGAGCACCACGAGCTGCACGCGAGCCACCTCGGGATGGTCAGCTCGCCGCGCGTTTTCGAGCGCGTCGCCGAGCTGCTGGCGCAACCGATTTGAGCAAGCTGTAACCTGACGCGAGGCTGCAACACACAACACCGAAGGAGTGCACCATGTCTGACTACTACAAGGCCGAGCACCTGCCGGGCTTCGGCTCCATCGCCGAGGGCGAGCCCGAGCTGGCGCGCAAGTTCTTCGACTACTACGGTGCGGTGTTCGCCGACGGCGCGCTGACGGCGCGGGAGAAGGCGCTGATCGCGCTCGCCGTGGCGCACGCCGTGCAGTGCCCGTACTGCATCGACGCCTACACTCAGGAGAGCCTGGGGAAAGGCGCCGACCTCGAGCAGATGACCGAGGCGGTCCACGTGGCGGTGGCGATCCGCGGCGGCGCGTCGCTGGTCCACGGCGTGCAGATGCTCGAGCACGCCCGCAAGGCCTCGATGTGAGCCGGCCGATGCGGGATTCGCAGCTTCTGCCGCCGCCGCCTGCGGCCGGCCGGCCGCACCCGCAGCCGGACCTCGGCGACCGGCCGCGCCTCACCACGCTCGCCGCGCGGCGCCTGCCGCTGGCCGATCCGCGGCAGCAGATCGCGACCCTCGATGCGCTCGACCTAGGGGCGAGCCCTTACGGCGGCGACTTCGAGGCCGCCCTCGCGGCCGCCGGCCGGCAGGGCCTCGGCCCGGCCGCGCTCGAGATCTTCCAGATCAATCTCGGCAAGCTCTGCAACATGACGTGCCGCCACTGCCACGTCGATGCCGGCCCCGACCGCACCGACGCGGTGATGGACCGCGCCACCGCCGAGGAGTGCCTGCGCGCCCTCGACCGCACCGCGGCCCACACCCTCGATCTCACCGGCGGCGCGCCGGAGCTCAACCCGAGCTTCCGCTGGCTGGTCGACGAGGCGGTAAGGCGCGGCAAGCACGTGATCGACCGCTGCAACCTGACCGTGCTGCTGATTCCAAGCCAGCGCGACCTGCCCGCGTTCCTCGCCGAGCGCAGCGTCGAGCTCGTGTGCTCGCTGCCCCACGTGCGCCGCCGCAACACCGACGCCCAGCGAGGCGAGGGCACCTACGAGAGGTCGCTCAGGGCGCTGCGGCTGCTCAACGAGGAGGGCTACGGGCAGGGCGACCCGCGGCGGGTGCTGACCCTGGTGACCAACCCGACCGGGGCCTATCTGCCGGCCGGCCAGGGGTCCCTGGAGCGCGAGTGGAAGGACGCCCTGGCGCGCGAGCACGGCCTCTCCTTCGACCGCCTGATCGCGCTCAACAATCTGCCGATCGCCCGCTTCCTCGAGTGGCTGGAGACGAGCGGCAACCTGCAGTCCTACATGGAGCTCCTCGTCAACGCCTTCAACCCGGCCACGGTCGACGGCCTGATGTGCCGCAACACGATCTCGGTGTCCTGGGACGGCCGGGTCTTCGACTGCGACTTCAACCAGATGCTCGAGCTCGGCGTCGAGGACGCGGGCGGCGGCACGCTCCACATCCGCGACTTCGACCCGGAGCGATGGGCCGCGCGGAAGATCCTCACCGGGCGCCACTGCTTCGGTTGTACGGCCGGCGCCGGCAGCTCGTGCGGCGGCTGCCTGGTCGATGACTGACGCGGGCGGCTGAGGTGGGGCCCGTGAGCCGAACGCAGGAGCGCGACGGGGCCGACGGACGGCAGGTGCAGCCCGGCCCGGACAGCGAGCTGCCTCCGGAGGAACTCGACCTGGCCGGCGGGCGCCCGTGGCTGCGGCCCCTGCTGCTGGTCGCCGTGCTGCTGGCGATGCTGGCGGCGGGCCGGTTCCTCGGGCTCGGAGAGCGGCTCGGGGACCTGCGGGCCTTCATCCTCGACCTCGGACCCTGGGGCCCGGTGGTCTTCATCGTGGTGTACGCGGTGGCGGTGGTCGCCGCGGTTCCCGGGTCGGTCCTCACCATCGCCGCCGGGGCGATGTTCGGCTCCGTCCTCGGCGTGGCGGTGGTCAGCGTCGCCTCCACCCTCGGCGCGGCGATGGCCTTCGCGGCGGCACGGTGGTTCGCCCGCGACGCGGTCGCCCGCTGGCTGGCGGACAACGAGAAGTTCGCCAGGCTGGACGGAATGACCGAGCGCTACGGGGCCGCCATGGTGGCGATCACGCGGCTGGTGCCGCTCTTCCCCTACACCCTGCTCAACTACGGGTTCGGGCTCACCCGCGTGCGCTTCCGGACCTATGTGATGTGGTCGTGGCTGTGCATGCTGCCCGGCACGGTGCTGTACGTGGTCGGCGCCGATGCCGTCACACGCGGTCTCGCCGAGGGCCGGGTGCCGTGGGCGCTGGTGGGCGTCGTGGCCGCGACCGCCGTGGCCCTGACCCTGATCGTGCGCCGGGTGCGCCGCGCCTTGGCGGACGACCCGGACTCCCGCGACGAGCAAGGAGGCACCGGTGAAACCACTCCCTGAACTCACCCCTCTCGACGAGCACAACCGCAAGCTGATCGCCAACGTCCACCCCTCGGACTGGGTCAACCCCGAGCCCGAGGGGCGCTACAACCTGGTGGTTATCGGCGCCGGCACCGCCGGCCTGGTGGCCGCCGCGGGGGCGGCCGGGATGGGCGCGAAAGTGGCGCTCGTCGAGCGCCACCTGATGGGCGGCGACTGCCTCAACGTCGGCTGCGTGCCGTCGAAGACCCTGATCCGCGCCGGCCACGCGATCGCCGACGTCCGCGCCGCCGCGCGCTTCGGCATCGGGATCCCCGACGGCGCCGCCGTCGACTTCGCCGCGGTCATGGAGCGGGTGCGCCGGGTGCGCGCCGACATCAGCCCCCACGACTCGGCGCGCCGCTTCCGCGACGTCTACGGCGTCGATGTCTACCTCGGCGACGGCCGTTTCACCGGACGGGACTCGGTGGAGGTCGACGGCCGTCGCCTGCGCTTCGAACGGGCGGTGATCGCGACCGGCGCGCGGGCGGCGGTGCCGCCGATCCCCGGCCTTGACGAGGCGGGCTTCCTCACCAACGACACGGTGTTCAACCTCACCGAGCAGCCGCGCCGGCTGGCGGTGCTCGGCGGCGGCCCGATCGGCTGCGAGCTCGCCCAGGCCTTCGCCCGGCTCGGGACCCGGGTGACGATCATCGAGATGGGCGAGCACATCCTGTCCCGCGAGGACGGCGACGCGGTCGAGATCCTGCATGCCGCCCTCGAGCGCGACGGCGTCGACGTGCGCCTCGGGACCGTTCCCGACCGGGTGGAACCCGGGAGCGGCACCAAGGTCCTCCACCTGACGAGCTCCGGCGCATCGGCGACGCTCGAGGTCGACGCGATCCTGGTCGGGGTCGGCCGCACGCCCAACATCGACGGTCTCGGCCTCGAGGCTGCCGGGGTCTGCTTCAGCTCGAAAGGCGTCGAGGTCGACGACCACCTGCGAACCGCCAACCGGCGGATCTACGCCGCGGGCGACGTCTGCTCGCCCTCCAAGTTCACCCACGCCGCCGACTTCATGGCGCGGGCGGTGATCCAGAACGCGTTCTTCGGCTTTGCGGGCCGCAAGAAGGTCAGCTCGTTGACCATCCCGTGGTCCACCTACACCGACCCCGAGATCGCCCACGTCGGCCTCTCCGAGCGGGAGGCGGGGCAGCGGGGGATCGGGATCGACACCTTCACCGTGCCGATGTCGGGCGTCGACCGGGCGATCGCCGACGGTGACACCGAGGGATTCGTCAAGGTCCATGTCCGGAAGGGCAGCGACCAGATCCTCGGCGCGACCGTGGTGGCCCGACATGCCGGCGAGATGATTTCGGAAATCACCACCGCGATGGCGGGGGGGATCGGACTCGGCAGGCTCGCCGCCGTGATCCACCCCTACCCGACCCGGACCGAGGCGATCCGCAAGGCCGGCGACCTGTACAACAA
>CAZMED010000166.1:0-6992 GCA_964565045.1 uncultured Thermoanaerobaculia bacterium | reverse complement strand
CCGATCGCCCGCCTCCAGGTCCCGGCGCTTGACGCCGCCGACGATCTCCGCCGCCTCGGCCAGATTATCGATCGGGATCGCCTTGACCGGCCGGACCCTGCGGTGGATGCCGCTCGGAGGATCGGTCATTCGACGCCTCCCCCACCGCCCGGCACGCGGGACGCGTGGCCCACAATACCGTCGGGCGGCGTCGGACCACCTTGTGGGGCAGCCGTCCCGGCTGCCGGGTGGGAGGAAAGGCTTGAGGCTTGGGGCTTGTGGCGCGAGTCCGATCCCGATCCCGATCCCGTTCCCGAATCCGCCGTCTCCAGTGCGAACAGGGTCGCGATGTTGGGGTGGCTCATGCTGGCCAGCGCCCTGGCCTCGCGCTCGAAGCGGTCGAGCCGCTGCGGGTCGGCCGCGAACTCCGCCGGCAGGACCTTGAGCGCCACCTCGCGGGCGAGCTTCGTATCCTCGGCCCGCCACACCTCCCCCATCCCGCCGGCGCCGAGCGCAGCAGTGATGCGGTAATGGGCGAGGGTGGTACCGATCACGGCAGCACCTCATCGAGCCGCTCCCACTCCCGCCTGGCCCGCTTCATCGCCTGATCAAAGCGCGACTCACCGCGGATATTGTCCAAGAGCCAATCGTGCTCGGAGAGGAACGGGTAGTTGATCATCCCGGCGTCGATCGCGCGGTCGAGCCAGTGGAGCGCCTCACCGTTGGCGCCGACCGCAGCATGGGCAGTCGCCAGAAACCAGGGGATTTCCGCGTCCCACTCGGCGACTTGTCGGTACGGGCCGTCGGCGAGGCGCAGAACCTCCGCACGGTCCTCCCGCCAGGCCGCCCGGTTGAGCCCCATCTGCCAGGTGGCCACGTCCGAGTCCGGCTCGGCCTTCAGCGCCTCGGTCAACGACTCCGCCTCGTCGAACCGCCGCGCGTAGCACAGGGCCATGACGTAGTTCGACCGCCACACCGGGGTCACCGGATCAAGGGCAAACATCCGGCTTGCAGCATCCACCGCCTCCGAGAACCGGCCAGCGAACAACGGCACCATGGCGCAGACCAGCAGGCTCATCGGGTTGAGCGGATCGACAGTGGCCAGTCGCGCCGCAACCGGGGCCGCAACGTCGGGCTTTCCGCCCAACCAGCCGAGCACGTGGGTGTAGAGCGCAAGCGCCATGACTTCGTTCGGATAGGCCATCAACACGCGCTGCAAGCTCGCCGCGCAGGCATGGATTTCCCCCCGGGCCATCTGGGTCTGCGCGCGCACCAGGTGCCCGCGCGGCGACTCGGGCTCGAGCGCGAAGATCTTGTCCACGCAGTCTTCCGCGTTCCCGATGAACTCTTCCTCGCGTCCGACCGCGGCGCCGATGTTGACGTACTGGAAGTACGCCTCACCGAGCCCCTGGTAGATCAGAGCGTTGTCACCGATCAGCTCGAGCGCCGATTCAAGATGGCTGATGGCCAGATCCAGGCCACCGGGCATGAAGCTCCAGATCTCGTTTCGCGCACGAAGGTAGCTCTCCTGGGCGCGGACGTCGTCGATCGGCCGCTCGGCGAGCTGCGCCTCTTCCTGCGGCGTCATCCGAATCTCGAGAGCGTCCACGATCGATCTCGACACCCGCTCCTGGAAATCGAACACATCGTCCAGTGTGCCCGCGTACTTGTCGGCCCAGAGCTGGGCGTCGTTCGGGGCGTCCACCAGCCGCGCCGTGATCCGCAGGTCGTTTGCAGAACGCCGCACGCTGCCCTCGAGCACGAACCGGCATCCGAGGTCACGGCCGATCGCCGCAAGCCCGCGCGGGTCGCCCTTGAGACGCATCGCCGAGGACCGGGAGATCACCCGCAGCGCCCGGACCCGCGACAGGTCGGTGATGATCTCGTCGGTGAGCCCGTCCGAGAAGTACTCGGTGTCGGCATCGGGGCTGAGATTGGCGAATGGGAGGACGACGATTGATTTCGATTCGGTCGAATCCTGGCAGTGAGGAGAGATGGAGGGCGGCTCCTCCTCCTTCGCGCGCAATGCGGCGTTCAACTCCTCGAGCAGAGCTTTGGCGGCCTTCAGGTCCGAGGTCTCGAAGCCTTCGGTGAACCACGAGTGGGTCTGCTCGAGCGGTTCGTAGGCCTCGGCGATTCGACCCTCATCTCGTCTCAGCCTCGCCAGGCTCATCGTGGCCCGCAGCTCCCACGACTTCGCCTGCTGCCGCTGCGCCACCTCGATGGCCTTCAAGAAACAGCGCTCGCTTTCGAGCGGCTCGGATGAGAGCAGAAACTCACCCTTCAGGCGATGAAGCTCCGCGTCATTGAAGTGCTCGCCCGTCTCGTTGGCGTGGTCGAATGCCTTCTCGATCATCGCGAGGGCTTCGTCGTACCGCCCCGAACCAGCGCAACCCTGCGCCACGACCCCAAGGGTGAATGAACGCGCCCACCCGAACTCGATGGCCTGCAAGCGGTCAACTCCGGTCCGAGCCCACTCGGTCCCCTTTGCGATCTCTCCCTGGGCGATCGAGGCCCACCCCTGGCAGACGCGGCCGAAATCCCGGAACATCGGCATCTCGAACTCCGTACCGAGGTCGACGCATCGTTCGGCCAGCACCCGACCCTCCTCCACGAAGCCGGTCAATTGTCGAATCCAGGAGGCGAAGAGCGGGCCGAAGGCCTGAGTTGCAGGATCGGAGAACGTGTTCGCGAGAGTGGCGCCTGCAGTGGCTTCCCGAATGGCGTGATCGGGGTATCCGGCCAGCCACAGCGCCAACGCCCCCATGCTGTGGGCCGACACAGCGGAATCGTAACCAAAGAGTGAGGCGAGCGACCGGTGTTCATCGGGCTCATAGAGTGCCAGCGCCCGCGCCGCGTGCTCGCTCGCCGGCACCGGATCTCCGATGCAGACGAGATTGTCGGCCATGACCGAGTGCGCGGCCACCAGCAGACCCTGGTCGTCGCCTTTCCCCGCCAGCCCGAGCATCTGCTCGGCAACATCCACCGCCGCCTCCAGGTTACCCTGGTTCTGAAAGAACTCCCAGAGCCCGAACAGAACTGGAAAGAGCTGCGGTGCATCGCCGATTTCGTGACAGAGTGCGCGCGCCCGCTTGTACGCTGTGCCCGTATCGGGATGCCCGAATCCGCGGAACGACCGCATTGCCAGACCGAGAGCCAACTGCAGCTCGAGCTCCATCCGAGAGCGCTCCGGTGACGGGTCGAGCCTCTCGACCATCCCGAGGCCCTGATGGGCCAGGGTTGCCGCTTCCCGATGAGCGAAAACGGCATTCGCCTGACCGGCGGCCATCAGGTAGTACTTCGCTGCCCGGGAAAAATCTCGGCCGACCTCGAACAACGCGGCAAGCTCATGTGCCACCGGGCGGATCTTCCGGCCGTGAGCCGTTTCCAAGGCCTCACCCACCTCGCGGCTCAATCTCGCCCTTCGGGTCGGTTTGAGCGAGCCGTAGAGCGAGTTCTGATAGAGCACATGCACGAATCGATATCGAAGGGTGAGAGTGCGATCGGGGAGTTCGGCCTCCCCGGCGAGCGTCACGAAGGCGTGCACGCGCTCCAGATCCTCGAGCCTCTCTTCGGTCACTTCCGGGGAAATGCCCAACACCCGGGCGGCGATCGCCGAGTCGAACTCATAGCCCTGTACGCTCGCCACCGTCAGCAGCTCGTGATCTGCCTCATCGAGCTGCCCGATCTTGCGTTCGATCATCCCCAGCACAGACTCCGGCAATTGGCGCTCGATCTCCGGCAGACCGTGGATCAGCCTCCACCCGCCGTCCACCTGTCCGATCGCACCCTGGTCTCGCAGATACCGCACGAGGTCGGCCATGAACAGCGGGCTGCCCTCGGTCTTCTCATGGATCAACGCCGGGAACTCGGGGGGAAAGCCGTGGCCAGGGAACTCGAGATCGAGGTACTCCGCAATCTCGGCCTCGTGCAGAAACCCGAGCTGGATCTCGCGGCACACTCCGCGCGTCTGCAGATCGGGCTTGATCTGCAGGAAGGGGTGCTTTGAAAGCTGCATATCCGAGGGCCGGTAGGTCACCACCACGAGCACGTTGGAACCTTCGAACTTTCCGGCCAGGAAGCTGAGAAGATCGACGGTGGATTCGTCCGCCCAGTGAAGGTCGTCGAGAAAGAGGATCAAGGGTCGCGACTGCGACAAATCCTGGACGCAGGCCACGAAGTCCAGCTTCAGCCGCTCCTGAGTGGTCTCCTTCACCTGTTCGAGAAGCCGTAGGGACTCGTCGCTGTCCTCACTCAGAGGCGAAATCTGGGCATACCAGGCGGGCGCCGCCCGCTTGATGATCGGTTCCGCCGCCTCCCCTTCGCTCGATTGCAGCAGGCTGTCCAGCGCTTCGAGAATGGGCAGATAGGCATCGGAGCCACCGATGCGCTCGGACGACCGCCCTCGGGCCACCGTACAACCGCCGTCGACCACGGCCTCCGCCAGGAACTCTTCCACCAGGGTGGTCTTGCCGATGCCGGGCTCGCCGGCCACGCACATGAGCGAGCCTCGGCCGTTTCGCGCCTCCTCGAGAGCGCCCCGCAGACTTTCGAGCTCCGACAGGCGCCCCACGGTGCGACGCCCGGAGCGGGCAACCGTTTCCACGGTCCCACCGGTTTCCGGTTCGGTTGGCCCCTCGACCCCGGCCAGGTTGGTGCGCCGCAGAAGATCCGAATAGCGCGGGTCGCCGCGCAGCGTGTCGAACATCGGGTGCACCGCCAGGTACATGAGCAACGGGTCCCGTTCCTCGAGGCTTTGATCGATGCACGCGAATGCCGCGTCCATCTCGTCAAACGCGGCGTGCACGAGGCCGAGTGCGAGCGGGCTCCTGTAACCCGCTCCCGGCCGAGCGGTCTCGCCGACGAGCTCGAACGCCTCATCGCGCCGACCGGCCAGCGCGTAGGACAGCGCCAGGGCCTGACACGGAGCGTTGACCGGCCCGTGGGTTTCGACCGCCCGCTCTCCGACCGCGATCGCCTCCTGCAACTTTTCGTCGAAGAGCAGGGCGTAGGTGAGCTCGACCTGGACCAGCAGCTGCTTCGAGTCGAGGGTGAGACCCCGGCGGCATGACGCCTGGGCCTCGTCGAACCTCCTCGCGCAGGTCAGGACTCGTCCGCGATTGCCGGCGTAGAGCGCCGACAGTGGATCCAGTTCGATCGCGAGATCGAGTTCCGCGAGAGCCTCGTCGAACCGGCCCATTCCGAGCAGCCAGCACAGCCCATACAGTTCGTGGACCCGGGCCGACGCGGGCGCCAGCTCGAGCGCCTTCCGGAAGAGCACCTCGCCTTCGGACCAGTCGTGGTCCAACACGACCGACACGACCGCCACGGCCGCCTGCGCTTCCCCGTGACGCGGATCCACCCGCAGCGCCCTCTCGCCGAGCTCCCGCGTGTTCGGGAGCATTTCGCGAGGATTTGCGAACATGTACGCCATCGTCAGGTGGTAGAACGCGGAAAACGCCAGAGCATCGGGATACTCGGGGTCGAGGGTCAGCGCACGCCGGAAACAGACGAGGGCCCGTTCGGTGGACTCCGGCGTGAACCGGGAAAAGTGGTGGCGACCCTCGAGCAGCGCCTCGTAGGCCGCGACGTTGGCCGTCTGGCGCCTTGCCGGCTCGGAGGCCCCGAGACTCACGTGGAGTTTTTCGACGATCGCCGCGGCGATCTCGTCCTGGATCGCGAAGACATCGGTCAACTCACGGTCGAAGCGCTCGCTCCAGATGTGCGAGTCGTCGGCGACGTCGATCAACTGCGCTGTGATCCGCAGCTTCTGCCCCGCCTTGCGGACGCTCCCCTCGAGCAACGTATCCACCCCCAGCGCCTCGCCGACCTTGCGCAGGTCCTGCTCGCCCCGGAAACGAAAGGCCGACGTGCGCGCGATCACCCGCAGCCCCGGGAGCCGGGTCAAGGCGTTGATGATCTCCTCGGCCACGCCTTCGCAGAAGTAGTCCTGGTCCATGTCGGGGCTCATGTCGGTGAAGGGCAGGACGGCGATCGCGACGGGACCGCGCTCCGGTTCGGTTCCTGTCTTCTCCTCCCCTGTCGACTCGACCTGCGGCCGCTCAGCCCCCAGTACCTTCAGGCCGGCCTTGGCGAGACCCTCGACGATCCGCGCCTCGAGCTCCGGCAGGGCGTAAACCCAGGGATCCAGACCGACCCGCTTGTAGTCCTTCTCGAAGTCGGGCCACACCCGCAGCAGGTCGCGGGCTGCGGCCTCTGCGGCCCGCCGGTTGCCGAGCTGAGCATTGGCTACAGTCCGCGCCAGAGGGTCGCCCCAGTACTCCGGCATGTTGATCTGCTCGGCGATCTCCAGTGCCTCGGCATCGCGCCCCTGACGGTAGGCGTTCATGAAGGGCGAGAAGCGGTACCACCCCGGGTGCCGGGTATTGAGGTCCATCGCCTGCTGCACCAAACCGGTGCCCCTCTCCCAGTCGCCCGAGTAGCCGAGCATGATGCCGATCATCGCCATCGTGTCGGTGGAGCGGCGGTTGAGCTCGAGAGCGCGGTTGGCGGCCGACCGGAAGGCGCCCGGGTTCTGGCTGTGGAAATACGCTTGGGCGAGATAGAAATGAGCCAGCTGGCTCGCCGGATCGGCCTCCACGGCCTGACGGGCGAGCGCGAGGGCCCGCCTCAGAGGATCGGGCCGCGAGTTGAAGTCGTGGTTCGCCTCCTCGATACAGAGGCTCGCCATTGCCGCCAGGATTTCGGCGTTGTTCGGGTCGCGCTCGGCGGCTGCTTCCACTGCAGTCCGCGTGATGAGGTGGTCCTCGGCGCTGATCCGCTGCCGATAGAGGAAGAGCCGCAGAATCGCCTCGTGCGACGTCAAGGACTCGGGCGGCTTCGAGTCCGTCTCGACCGCCATCGAGCGTGTGAGCGCGCCGTGCGGGTCGGCGACCGTCGCCACCACGCGGTCGGTGATCTCGTCCTGCAGCTCGAAGACGTCGGCCGCGTCGAGGTTCCGGTCGTAGGTCTCGGACCACAGGTGGGTCCCGGTCCCGGCATCGATCAGGTTC
>CAZMED010000165.1:3708-7072 GCA_964565045.1 uncultured Thermoanaerobaculia bacterium | reverse complement strand
CCGGCAGATGGTCCGGCCGCTGCTGCTGGTAGAAGTCGTCGCCTTCGATCCCGTCGGGGAAGCGGTGCAGCGTCGCGGGGCGGTCCCGGAGGTAGGGCAGCATGGTCTCGCCGACCCGGCGGTAGTACGCCACCAGATCACCCTTGGTGAGGCCGTCGTCGGGGAAGAACGGCTTGTCGGGGTTTGAGACCTCCACGGTCCGCCGACCCAGCTTCAGCGTCGTGCTCATGATGTCTCCTGCTCGCGGACCACGTCGTGCGGTTCCTTGTCGCGCCGCAGCCCGAGGTACCGGGGGTGCCGCAGCTTGCCGCCGCCGGTCCACTCGGTGAAACCGATCTCGGCCACCAGCTTCGGCCGCACCCAGTGCACGCCGTCGCCGGAGGGCTCGCCGCTGTCGAAAGGGGAGGTTTTGCGCTCGATGCTCTCGAGGCGCTCGGACAGGCTCTGCAGCGTGTCGTCGTCGAAGCCGGTGCCCACCTTGCCGGCGTACACCAGGTCGTCGCCGCGGTAGTAGCCGATGAGCAGCGCGCCGAACCCCGGACGCTCGCCCTTGGGCTCGGTGAAGCCGCCGATCACCAACTCCTGGCGGCCCACGCACTTGAACTTCAGCCACTTGCTCGAGCGGCTGTGGACGTAGGGGGCCCCGCCGTCCTTGGCGATCAGGCCTTCCCAGCCCTTGCGGCACGCCTCCTCGAGGAACGCCTCGCCCTGCCGGTTGCGGTGGGCGGTGAAGCGCAGGGGGTCGTCGAAGGACAGGGTCCGCTTGAGGACGCTCTTGCGCGCCCGCAGCGGCAGCGCCTCGGTGGACCTGCCCTGCACGTGCAGCACGTCGAAGAGGTAGAAGTACACCGCGACGCCGCTCTGCCGCGCCTCGTCCCGGTCCTTGACCTGCATGCGCTGCTGCAGGCGTTGGAAGGACGTGACACTGCCCCTGAAGGCGACAACCTCGCCGTCGACGATGAAGTCGTCGCAGCTCTGCGCGGCGAGCGCCTCTTCGAGCTCGGGGTAGCTGTCGTTGAGGTCCTTCCGGTTGCGCGACCTGAGTCGCACCCGGTCGCCGTCGCGGAAAGCCAGGCAGCGCTCGCCGTCGAGCTTGCGTTCGTAGACCCAGTCGGGGTCGGAGAACGGATCGTGGGTCAATCGGGCGAGCATGGGCTCCACCCACTCGGGCTGGCTGCGGGATTCGAGCGCCTCACGCTGGTCGTCGGACAGCGCGTCGAACGGGTCGCTCACGAGCCGCCGCCTCCCTCCTGCTCGGCGACCTCCTCGAGATCGCGGCCGCTGGCCACCGACTCGGGCTGGGTGGAGGTCGGCTTGCGGCGGGCGTCGGCCTCGTCGTCATCCATCTTGATCAGGAGCCAACGCTCGTCGTCCGCGCCGCCGGTCCGCACCAGAGCGTAGCCGCCGCGGATCTTCGACCCTTCGAGCCACACCTCGATCTTGCCGTCCGCCAGCGACTCGGCCATCGACGCACCGTCGTCGTCCTTGGCGGCGCGCAGGTTGCGGTACGGTCCGCGATCCCACAGCAGCACGGTGCCGCCGCCGTACTCGTCCTCCGGAATGACGCCCTCGAAATCGGCGTACTCCAGGGGGTGGTCCTCGGTGGGCATGGCGAGCCTCTTCTGCCGCGGGTCGGTGGACGGGCCCTTGGGCACCGCCCACGACTTGAGGACGCCGTCGACCTCGATCCTGAAGTCGTAGTGGAGATTGCTCGCGTCGTGCTTCTGAATCACGAAGACGGGCCCGTCGCCTTGCGCCGAGGTCCCGCCCTGCGGCTCGGGCGACGAGCGGAAGTCGCGTTTCTTCTCGTACTCGGAGAGCGTGCTGTCTTTCGCCATGATGAGCCTCCTCGGGACCACTGGCCCGCGGCACTCGGCGCCGGAGCCCCGGAGACGTCCCGCGACTTCGGGCGGGACCTCCTCCCTTCGACTGTGACCACCGTCCCGACCGCAGAGAACCGGGGGTCTTCCGGTCGGCTGCTCGGGAGTGGCCCGGTGGCCGCCTGGGATGGTCCTCGATAGCTGCAGGCGGCCGCCGCGTCCAGGCTCGGAGGGGCCGGCCGGATCGCCGGGCCGGCAGAGGAGGTGCTCGTGGAGCTCGATCGGCTGCAGGCCCTGCAACGTCGGTCCGACAGCAAGGTCGTCCTGCTCGTGCTCGACGGCCTGGGCGGGCTGCCTTCCCACCGCAACGGCGCCACCGAGCTCGAGACGGCGCGCTCGCCCAACCTCGACCGCCTGGCCCGCGAAGGGATCTGCGGGCTCCACCAGCCGGTCGCGCCCGGTGTCACGCCGGGGAGCGGGCCCGCCCACCTCGCGCTCTTCGGCTACGACCCGTTGCGGTACGAGGTCGGCCGCGGGGTTCTTTCGGCGCTCGGGATCGGCTTCGACCTGCGCCCGGGTGACGTCGCGGCGAGGGGCAATTTCTGCACGCTGGACGAGGACGGCCTGGTGAGCGACCGCCGCGCGGGGCGCATCGACTCCGGGACCAACCGGCGGCTCTGCGAGCGTCTGCGCGACATCGAGATCGAAGGGGCCGAGCTCTTCATCGAGACCGTCAAGGAGTACCGCCTCCTGATGGTGCTTCGGGGCGAGTCGCTGTCGCCCGAGATCGCGGACACCGATCCGCAGGACACCGGCAGAGCGCCGCTCGAGCCCGAGCCCGGAACGCCGGACGCCGGCCCGACCGCCGATGCGGTCGCGCACTTCCTCGCTCGCGCCCGCGAGCTGCTGGCCGATGAGGAGCGGGCCAACATGGTGCTGCTGCGCGGCTTCTCGAGCCGGCCCTCGTGGCCACTGCTGCCGTCGATCTACGGGGTCCGCGCCGCCGCGGTGGCGGCCTATCCCATGTACCGCGGGGTGGCGGCCCTGGTGGGCATGGAGGTTCTGGAGACCGGCGACGGCTTCGACGGGCAGCTGGACACCGTCGCCGAACGCTGGAGCGACTTCGACTTCTTCTTTCTCCACTTCAAGCCCACCGACAGCGCCGGCGAGGACGGCGACTTCGCCCGCAAGGTCGAGCTCGTCGAAGAGCTGGACCGGGCGGTGCCGCGGCTCCTCGAGCTGGAGCCGGACGTTCTGGTGGTCACCGGGGACCACTCGACGCCGTCCGTCCTGCGCAGCCACAGCTGGCACCCGGTGCCGGTGCTGTTGTGGTCCGACGCCTGCCGCCCCGACGCGGTCGAACGGTTCGGCGAGCGCGCCTGCGTCGCCGGCGGCCTCGGGCCCCGGCTGCCCGCCACCGGCCTGATGCCCCTGGCCTTCGCGCACGCGGGCCGTCTGGCCAAGTTCGGCGCCTGATGTGGCGCGGCGGCTAACCGACCTCGATGCGGCGGCCCCTGGTCGACTCGAGGCGCGGAGATTCCACG
>CAZMED010000165.1:0-3608 GCA_964565045.1 uncultured Thermoanaerobaculia bacterium | reverse complement strand
GGACTGGGGCGCTGCCCCATGGCGGCGGGCCGCGGTCGTTGCCACCCTGAACGGGGAAGGGAGAGAGACCATGGCCGTCGACTGGGAGTCTCCGCCGCACACGCTGCCCGCCGATGAGGTGATCGAGCGCCTCGAGGTCGATCCCGAGCGCGGGCTCGACTCCGAAGAGGCGGAGCGGCGCCGCGAGAGCCACGGCTGGAACCGGCTCGAGGCGGCCGAGCGGCGCAGCGCGTGGCGCATCCTGGCGGAGCAGTTCGCCAGCGTCGTGCTGCTCCTGCTGGCCGCGGCCGCGGGCGTCGCGTTCGCCCTCTCCCACTGGACCGAGGCGATCGCGATCCTGGCGGTGCTGGTGGTCAACGTCGCCATCGCCTTCGTCAGCGAGTGGCGGGCGGTACGCACCATGGAGGCGCTCCAGGAGCTGGAGCAGCGCGAGGCGACCGCCCTCCGCGAGGGCAGCCGCTCGGAGCTGCCGGCGGAGGAGCTGGTACCGGGCGACATGGTGGTGCTCGGCGCCGAGGAGGTCGTGCCGGCCGACCTTCGACTCCTGGAGGGCGAGGAGCTGCGGGTCGGGGAGGCCGCGTTGACCGGGGAGTCGGTGCCGGTGGCGAAGACCCCGGACCCGGTGGACGGGGACGCGCCGCTCGCCGAGCGCACGTGCATGCTCTACAAGGGGACCTCGATCGCCGAGGGCACCGCGACCGGGGTGGTGGTGGCCACCGGTATGGACACCGAGCTCGGCACCATCTCGTCGTTGGCGTCGCGGGCCTCGTCCAAGGCGACGCCCCTGCAGCAGAACCTGGACCGGCTCGGACGCCGCCTGGCCTGGGTCACCATCGCGGTGGCGGGGCTGGTGGCGGGGGTCGGTCTGCTGGCCGGCCAGCCGACGGTGCTGATGCTGGAGACGGCGATCGCGCTCGGGGTCGCCGCCATTCCGGAGGGGCTGCCGATCGTGGCCACCATCGCGCTGGCCCGCGGCATGTGGTTGATGGCCCGGCGCGAGGCGGTGGTCAACCGCCTGACCGCGGTGGAGACCCTGGGCGCCACCAGGATCATCTTCACCGACAAGACCGGGACCCTGACCGAGAACCGGATGCAGCTCGTGCGCGTCCGGACCGAGCACGACGAGCACCGCCTCGAGGGCGACGGGCTGCCGGACGACGACCTGGCGCGGCGAGCTGTGGAGATCGGCGTCCTGTGCAACAACGCCGATCTCGAGGACGGCGGGCACGGCGACCCGACCGAGATCGCGCTGCTCGAGGGCGGTGCGGCGGGCGGGCTCGACCGGGAGTCGCTGCTCGAGGAGCTGCCCGAGCTCCGCGAGGAGAGCTTCGACCCCGGCGTCATGATGATGGCGACCTTCCACCGCGAGGACGACCGGGTCCGCGTCGCGGTCAAGGGCGCGCCGGACGCCGTCCTCGAGGCGTCCACGAGCTACGCCACCGCCGTGGACGAGGCCGAGGACCTGGGCGACGAAGCGCGCGATCGCTGGCGGGAGCGCAACCGCGAGCTGGCCCGGCAGGGGCTGCGGGTGATCGCCGTCGCCGACCGCGAGGCCTCCGACGACGATGGCGATCCCTACCGCGAGCTCCGGATGCTCGGCCTGGTGGGCCTCCTCGACCCGCCCCGCGAGGGGGTCCGCGAAGCAGTGGAGCAGTGCCGCGAGGCGGGAATCCGGGTGGTGATGGTGACCGGCGACCAGCCCGACACCGCCCGCGCGGTGGCCGCCGAGCTCGGGCTGCTCGACGACGAGGACGCGGACGCGGTGCTCGGGCGCGAGCTCGAGGACGAAGACGCCGAAACCGCCGACCGCATCGTCTCGAGCGCGGTCTTCGCCCGGGTCAGCCCGGAGCAGAAGCTGCGCCTGGTGGAGCTCTTCCAGGAGCGCGGCGAGACCGTCGCCATGACCGGCGACGGGGTCAACGACGCGCCGGCCCTCAAGCAGGCCGACATCGGGGTCGCCATGGGACGGCGCGGCACCGACGCGGCGCGCCAGGTGTCGGACATGGTGCTGCGCGACGACGCGCTGATGAGCATCGTGGCCGCGGTGCGCCAGGGGCGGATCATCTTCGCCAACATCCGCAAGTCGGTGATGTTCATGCTGTGCACCAACATCGCGGAGGTGGTCGCGGTGGCGGCGGCCTCGGCCGCGGGGTTGCCGCTGCCGTTGCGGCCGCTGCAGATCCTCTACCTCAACGTCTTGACCGACGTCTTCCCGGCCCTCGCGCTGGGGCTCGGGAGGGGCAACCCGAGGGTCATGGAACGGCCGCCGCGCCCGCCGGACGAGCCCGTGCTGACGCGCGGGATGTGGGGCGTCATCGGGGGGTGGAGCGCGGTCATCGCGGGCTGCGTGCTGGCGGCGCTGCTCATCGGCATCCACCGGCTCGATCTCGAGCAGCCGGCGGCGGTGACCCTCTCCTTCCTCACCATCGCCTTCGGCAAGCTGTGGTTCGTCTTCAACCTCTCCGACCCGGGCTCGCCGCCGCTCGCCAACGACGTCGTGCGCAACCCCCTGGTGTGGGCCGCCATCGCGCTGTGCGCCGGGCTGCTGCTGGTGGCCGTCTACTTCCCGGCGCTCGCCTCGGTGCTCGACACCCGCCACCCGGACGCCGCGGGCTGGACGGTGGTCCTCGTCCTCAGCGCCGTCCCCTTCGTCATCGGGCAGGGTTTGCGGGTCGTGCAGTGGATGCGGGCTCGAAATTGAACGCCCCGGCGGCGAGCCGGGGCGCCCGGATCTCAGACGGCCCGCCGTCGCCCGAAGATGAGCGAGGCGATGAAGAGGATCAGGAAGACGAAGAACAGGATCTTGGCGATCCCGGCCGCCGCTCCGGCGACGCCCGAAAAGCCGAGCCCGCCGGCAACCAGCGCGACCAGCAGAAATACAAGTGCCCATCCAAGCATGAGTGCCTCCATTCGTTGGGCGGGCGCTCGGCGCCCGCCGGTTTTCAGTTCGGGTTTGTCAGCGGCCCCGGCGGCGTATCGACAGGCCGATGATGGTTTTAGCGTTCAGGCTCACGATGACCTCCTCGAGGTGATGAGGTGCGCGCCGCGTCGATCGGGCGCGAGCCTCATTGCCCGACCTTCAGGAGGTTCTTGACACCGGTCACGCCCTTGGTGCGGCCGGCGATGTCCTCGGCGTGCTGCCGGGCGTAGTCGGTCTCGACGGTGCCGCTGAGGGTGACCACTCCCTGGAGGACGTCCACGTCGATGTTGAACTTGTTGACGTCGGGGTCGGCGGCGAGCTTGGACTTGACCTTGGTGGAGATCCAGGCGTCATCGATGTTCTCCTTGACGGTCGGATCACCCAGCTCGATGTCGTTGATGACGTCCTTCACGCCTTCCGTACGCCGCGCCAGGGACTCCGCCTCGGCGCGCTGGGCCTCGTCCTCCACCATGCCGCTCAGGCGCACGACGCCGTCGGTGGTGTCGACGTCGATCTCGAACGGGTTCACCTCCGGGTCCGCCGTGATCCTGGCGGTCACTTTCGAGGTGATCCACGCATCGCTGCCCTCCTCCTCCATGGTCTGGGTGCTGCTGCACCCAGCCGCGAGGGCGACCACCAGGATGGCGGCCAGCGGGAGCCAACGGGGTTTCGAAAAATCAGTCTTCAT
>CAZMED010000164.1:0-7194 GCA_964565045.1 uncultured Thermoanaerobaculia bacterium | reverse complement strand
AGGGTCTCGACGCCGAGCGACAGCGGCGTCACGTCGAGCAGCAGCACGTCCGTGACCTCGCCCGACAGCACGCCGGCCTGCACCGCGGCGCCGATGGCCACGACCTCGTCGGGGTTGACGCCCCGGTTGGGCTCCTTGCCGAAGAAGTCGCCGACAAGCTTCTGCACCATCGGAATGCGCGTCGATCCGCCGACCAGGACCACCTCATCGACATTCTTCGGCTCGAGGCCGGCATCCTTGAGCGCCTGCCGGCACGGCTCGAGCGTGCGCTGCACGAGAGGCTCGATCATCTGCTCGAACCTGGATCGCGAAAGCCGGAGGTTGAGGTGCTTCGGGCCGCTCGCGTCGGCGGTGATGAAGGGCAGATTGATGTCGGTCTCCATCGTCGAGGAGAGCTCCATCTTCGCCTTTTCGGCGGCCTCCTTGAGGCGCTGCACCGCCATCCGGTCCTTCGACAGGTCGACGCCCTGGTCCTTCTTGAACTCGGCGACCAGCCACTCGATGATGAGCTGGTCGATGTCGTCGCCTCCGAGGTGGGTGTCGCCGTTGGTCGATTTCACCTCGACCACGCCGGTCCCGACCTCGAGAATCGAGATGTCAAAGGTGCCGCCGCCGAAGTCGAAGACCGCGATCGTCTCGTCCTCCTTCTTGTCGAGACCGTACGCCAGGGCGGCCGCGGTCGGCTCGTTGACCAGTCGAAGGACCTCGAGGCCCGCGATCTGGCCCGCGTCCTTGGTGGCCTGGCGCTGCGCATCGTTGAAGTAGGCGGGGACCGTGATTACGGCCTTTTCCACCTTGCCGCCGAGATAGTCCTCGGCCGCGGCCTTGAGCTTCTGAAGGATCATCGCTGAGATCTCCGGCGGCGAGTAGATCGTGCCGTCGATGTCGATGCGCGCGGTCTCGTTCTCGCCCTTGACGACGTTGAACGGGACCGTCTTGATCTCCTCGGTGACCTCGTCGAAGCGTCGGCCCATGAAGCGTTTCACCGACGACACCGTCTTCTCCGGGTTGGTGACGGCCTGGCGCTTGGCAACCTGGCCCACCAGACGCTCGCCGTTGCTCGAGAAGCCCACGACCGACGCGGTGGTGCGGTTGCCCTCCTGATTGGGCATCACGACCGCCTTACCACCCTCCATGACGGCCACCACCGAGTTGGTGGTGCCGAGATCGATTCCAATCACTCTAGGCATGCTTGAACCCTCCTCATATGTCAGATCCAGGGGTTAATATAAAACCTGAGTATCTCGTTGTCAAGTATCGACTGTGACCCGGATTCCGAGGTGCGGAGGAGGTCGCCCCGATTCCGGTCTGTCGCGGATCAGTCGATGAGGCGAACTCCGGGACCCTGCGGGCGCTCGCCGCGCTCGTGGGTTCCCTCCCACGCGAGGCCGCGGCTGAGGATCAGTCGCTGTACCGGCTGGCCGTCGGCGTCGGCGCCGGTCACCAGCAGCTTGCCGCCTCGAGTGACCAGGCGGTACGGACGTCCCCAGGGGTCGTCCGGCACCTGCCGGGTCGGCGCTGTGCCGACCTCGTCGATGCTGGTGGGATAGATGCCGCTGAGGTAGTAGGAGGTCTCCGCTTCGCTGGCGACGCGGTCGAGGCCGACCCAGGACAGACTCTCGAGCACGCCCTGATTCCAGATCGTGTCCCGCAGCTCGAAGGCGGGGTTGAGCGGATTTCGCGGGATGACGGTCAACGAGAAACCGAGCAGAACCAGGAAGGGAACCGCCAGCCAGGGCAACGAGCCGAAGCTGAATCGGGTCGAGCTGGTGAGCGTCACTCCGCGCCGGAGCTCCCGCGCGACCTCCTCCTGGGTGGCCTCTCGGATGAGGCCGCGGTCGAGGAGCTCGGCCAGGGCCTTGCAGGTCTCGAACTCGATCAACGTGCTTTCGAGGATGATCTCGTTGACCGTGTTGGTGCCGTTGACCAGCGGATACACGAGCATCTGGCTGTCGGTGACCTCGTGGTCCCGGAGGCCACCGCCCGACGAAGCCTCGTCGCCGGACTTGAAGCTGAAGTCGAGATCGTTGAAGAAGTCGCCGCCGCCGTCCACCACCTCGAGCCGCCGCGAGGGATCGGCCTTGCGGAGCACCACCCCGCGATCGGGGATCCGCTGGTCGATGAACGGCCACTCGTCGGTCATCCGGGCGCCTTCCATGATGATGGAGTCGGCGGCCATCGGCTGCAGGAGGTCGCGATCGTAGTCGATGTCGGTCTCCTGGGAAAAGTGGTACTCCCCGTCCAACCAACGGAAGACGCGGTACACGATCTGCAGGATCTGCTGCTGTAGCGCCACCCGGACCGTCTCGATCGGAACGACGTGGTGATCGATCAGAATCCGTCCGAGCCGCTGCAACGTCTCTTCCTGGCGGCGCAGGGCCCCCTCGAGCTCGGCTTCCGTGATCTCGCCGCGCTTGAGCAGGATGAGCCCGATCATGTCCTCCATGTGTTGATTGAGGGTGGAGGCGCCGACGATGCAGCCGTCCTGGAAGGAGACCGTGACCAAGTTCTCCTTGGTCCGCAGGGTCAGGACGCCCGTCTTCCGCTGCAGCGAGATCAGCTGCAGGATGTCTGCGAACGAGAAGTCCCGGAGGGTCCCTTCGAGAGCCATGTCACCTCCGTTCCCAGGCCATCGTCGTCGAACGCAGGACGAAGAACGCCGCCAGCACGACCATCAGGATCTGCGGCTGCCGCGGGCTCGCGAGCGGCTCGATCAGCGGCAACACGCGGGGGACCCAGACCAGCGCCCCGGTGAGCAGGAAGAAGGTGGCAAAACTGAAGAGCACCCCGCGCACGACCCGGCCGCCGAAGTAATACGGGATTCCCGGAAACACCAACCCGGCCAGCCGTCTTCCGAGCACCGACAGCTGCTCCCAGGACCGGATGTGTTTCAGCTTCGCCGTCTGCCCTTCGATCGAGACGACGTCCCGCTTCAAGAAGACCGACACGCACTGGGGACAGTACACGGTGCTCTCGCCGAAGCCCGATTCCAGGCGGTAGGTCTTGCCGCACTTCGTGCACTCGTGGGCCGGAGGGTACGCCCGGCTGCGCACGGCGAGCAGCAGCAATCCCAGCACCAGACCGACGACGAACACCAGGGACAACGGATCGAGGACACCCCGCGCCAGCTCCGATGCTGCGCTGGGCTCGGCGCCACCCTCCCCGCGCAGCGCCGCGAGGTCCGACTCGAGCTGCTCGACCTCCACGCGGCCGAGGCGCGGAAACCGGATTCGCGGGTCGAGTCCGCGCAGCCCGTTTTCCGGACCGTCGGCCCCCTTGTACTGGCGCGCCCGGGCCCGGGCGGCGTCACCTTCTTCGAAGCGACGCGTCAGGTCGAAGGCCAGAGAGAGATTGTGGTACGCGAACGGGTCGGACGGGTCGGCCTCGATCGCCGAATTGAAAATCTGCACCGCGCGCTGTGCGTCACCCTCTTCGAGAGCGAGGTTGCCCAGGAAAACCAGCGCCCTCGCCGCCCCGGGGTCCGATACCACGGCCTTCTGGAACTGAATCCTGGCGAGGCCGGGCTCGCCGTGCATCCGCAGGAGCTCGCCCAGCACGAGATGGAACGGGGCGGTCTCGGCAAGATCCGATTCGAGCTCCGCGAGCTCCCGCAGGGACGCGGGATCGATCTGGCGCTCCTCGAGCACCGTCACCAGGCGGCTCGGGAGCGGCCTCGGATGCAGCACGCGCTCTTGGACCCATTGCAACGACGGGACGAAAAAGGCCATGAGCACGCACGCCGCCGCAGCCCATATCCTCAACGGAATGCTCAGGTAGATCCAGCACCCGATGAACAGGTACACGCCGAGCCAGATCGGCCCGAGGCCGGCGAACAGCGGCAACAACAGCACGACGCCCGTGAACACCCAGGCATTGGCCGGTTGGAACAGCACCCCGCCGAGCGCGTGAACGTCGTGAATCAGGCTGCGAAGGTGGCGCAGAACGACCGCGAGCATCATCGACGTCTGGCTGAGCGCCACGGCGAATATCAACCACAGCGCCATCCAGGCCACGAACGGCTGCCGAACCTGCTCGAATCGCAGCAGGGCATACCAACCTGCGAGCTGCGCCTTCAGCGAGCCGAGGAACGATCCCCGCTGGCGCTCCCACCGAGCCTCGAGAAAATACGACCCTGGAAACTGCGGGTCGAGGCGCCGGGCCGTGCGCAGCATCGCCTCGCCGTCCGCCCCCGGGTGCCCCTCGGCCCATGCCACCAACGCCGCCGCGAAGCCCGGCATGCGGCGGACTCCGAGCTCGGCGGCCTGGTCCTGCAGCACCTCGATCACGCCCTCCGCACCACCTGCATCACCGGCAGCGAGCTGCTCCTGGACCTCCTGCCAGGTGTCCATGAGGCTTGCCTCGGCAACCGTTGCAAAAGCAAGCACCATGACGGCGATGCGCAGCGAACGACGCATCATCCGGTTCTCTGCACGTACGCGGTCCGGAGCTGAAAGACCAGATCGGAGAGGATCTTCTGCTCATCCGCCGACAGATTGCCGGCGGTCTTCTGTTCGAGCGCCGCCAACCAGTCGATCACCCTGCGGGCCTCGACGGGCCGGGCGGGCATGTCCTCTGCGCCCAGCAACAGGAGCTCGGCATTCTGCGCCAGCATGGCGACGAGCTCGAGAAACTGCTGAGAGGTCTGCCCCGGCGTCCTGCGTTCGGCCGTGGCGGCCTTCGGCGCGGCTTCCGAGCTCTCTCCGCCGCGCACGTCCGGCGACTCCACGCTGCGCGGCACCGCTGGCTCCGGGGTCCGTTGCTGCGCCGAGGTGGGCGGAGGTGACGACGAAACCGACCCGCCACCGGCGCCGGTGCGCTCCGCGCGCGGCTCTCCATCGGCGGTGAACTTGCGCCGATCAACGACCTTGACCTTGCGCGGCTCGGACTTCGACTCAGTCAACGACAACCTCCGAAGACGCAAAAACCCGTTCCAAGAATACTACGCAGTGCGACTTCTTCCGGCAAGCGCCGGCGGCCGCGTCGCCGGGCCGGTTCGCCGGCCACCCGCTCACCTGCAGGCGGAGGCGATCAGGATCGGAAAACCGGCTTGCGTTTTTCGAGGAATGCGGTCGTGCCTTCCGTCATCTCCTCGCTCGCCGCGCCGACACCGAACAGCGTCGCCTCGAGCAGGCAGGCGTCGTCGAATCCCATCTCGAGCCCGTGGTTGACGGCCGTAATGCAGTGGCCGACCGCCAGAGGGCCGTTGGCGAGGATCTTCTGCAGCACCTTGTCGACCTCCGCCACGAGCTCGCCCGGATCGACAACGGCGTTCGCCAGCCCGATCCGCGCCGCCTCGTCGGCGGCGACGTTGCGGCCCGTGAGGAGGATCTCGAGCGCCCTGCCGCGGCCGACGAGGCGCGGCAGACGCTGGGTCCCCGCGTAACCCGGGATGAGTCCGAGCTTGACCTCCGGCTGGCCGAAGACGGCATGGCTCGACGCGATCCGGATGTGGCAGGCCATGGCCAGCTCGCAGCCGCCGCCGAGCGCGAAACCGTTGACCGCCGCGACCACGGGCTTGGCCAGTCTCTCGATGCGGTTGAACACCGCCTGCCCGCGGAGTGCGAACTCTTTGGCCTCGACCGCCCCCAGGGTCTTGAGCTCGGAGATGTCGGCGCCGGCGACGAAGGCCTTGTCACCGGACCCGGTGATGACCAGCGCGTGAACCGTGTCGTCCTCCGCCGCCTCCGCCACCGCCTGCTCCAGCTCGGCCATGGTTTTTCGGTTGAGCGCGTTCAGCTTGTCCGGTCGGTTGACAGTTACCCAGAGCACCGCCGTGCGTTTCTCGGTCAGCAGGTTCTCGAAATCCATCTCAACCTCCGTTTGATCAGACGACAGTCTAACCCCTCTTTCTCACCACCTCCGTCGTGGTGAGAAAGTACGGTGCGGGCTGTCACGACGGCGCCGGGATGCGGCCCCTTGGTGATTGCGTCGTACATCGCACGCTCGGTGCTTCGCGGTCAAAAGAACCGCCGCTTGACGTAGATCACGTCGCCCGCGTAGATCGGAGGATCGGCCTCGCGGCCTTTGCGGATATGGGCGAGGTCGAAGTTCAGGATCTCCTTTTCTCCGCCCGCCACGCGGTGGACCTCGATCTCCTGGGAGGCGAACTTGCCCACGCCGCCCGCCTGCGAGACGGCCTGCATGAGCGTCATGCCGAAGCTGATCTCGTACTGTCCGGGCCGCGCCACCTCTCCGGTGATGAAGTAGAGCTTCTTGGCGGCCACCGAAAGGACGTCGCCCGACTCGAGCACGACGTCGCGTCCGACCTCGCCGCTGAGGATGTCGGCGGTCGAAAAGACCATCGCGGCAGGCGGCCCCTCGGCGCCGACGCGGGTCACCCGCCGCAGCTCGAGAACCGGTCCGGCGCTGGGCTTGAGGCCCCCAGCCCGCGCCAGGAGCTCGGTCAGGGTGGTCCGCCCCTCGAGGTAGTAGGTTCCAGGGTTCTGGACCTCGCCGAGCATCGTCACCGGCTGCGAGCCGTAGACCTCGACCCCGACCTTGAGCTGGACATCGACGTAGTAGTCCTTCTCGAGCAGCACCTCGAGCGCCGACGCCACCTCGGCCGGCGTCCGCCCCGAGACCGCCACCGAACCCAGCAACGGGAAGGAGATCTCTCCCGACGGCTCGATCGCGAACTCACCCGATATCTCGTCGTGGCCGAAGGTCTCGACCTTGAGCACGTCGCCCGGACCGACCCGATAGCCGTCGTCTGCGACCGCCGCATCCTCTGCCGCGCCGGACAAGGCGACACTCATCAATGCCGCGACCACCACTGCTGCGGAAAGTGCCCTCGCGCTCATGCGCGAACCGTAGCACACATGACGGAAATGCCGCACGGCGGCAGGCCCGGCGCGGCCCGGATATCTCCGATCGGCCGATCCCAAAGCCACAATTCAAATACACCTTAGGGTCGCGCGGCTCCGATCCGACGGCGACCGACCCGAAGCCGGGTCCCCTACCCCTTGCCATCTTGCGGCGAATCGTTCAGAATGAATGAGTGTTCATTCAGAATTTGCCATCCGACCTCGGCCGCCGAGGTCAGCTTTTCATCACTGAACAGATCGGGAGGTTGATCCATGGGCACTGAGATTCGAAGGGCCGCGGTGCTCGGCGCCGGCGTCATGGGCTCCGGCATTGCAGCCCACCTCGCCAACGCCGGCATACCGGTGCTGCTGCTCGACATCGTTCCGCCGA
>CAZMED010000163.1:5359-7286 GCA_964565045.1 uncultured Thermoanaerobaculia bacterium | reverse complement strand
CTGAAACTGCCACTGAGACTGTCACTGCCATCTGCCGCTGCCACTGAATCTGAATCCGGGCGCCGAGACGGAGACGGGCTCGGGTCGTATCCAATGGCTGCATCCTATGCAATTCCGGATGAACCGAACGTTCTGACGTGGAACGATGGACGGCGACGTCGATGATCCGCGACCTCGCTGAGCGTCTCTATTTCTGAAAGAAGAGATACGCCGCCAGCGCGACGAGGATGCCGGCGAAGAGGCGCTTGAAGCTGGCGGTGGAGACGTGCTCGATGAGCCTCGGCCCGATCTGGGCGCCGATGATGCCGCCCAGACCGAGCAGGATTCCGATCCGGTAGTCCACGTTGGCGAGCTTGTTGTGGGCGACGAGGGCCGAGATCGAGATGACCAGGATGGCGAGAAAAGAGGTGCCCACAGCCTTCTGTGCCGGGTAGCCGAGGAGGAGCAGCAGCGGCACCATCAGGAACCCGCCGCCGAGGCCGGAGAACGAGGCGCCGACGCCGATCAGCACGCCGCCCAGCACCATCAGGACGGAGGTGAGATTCATGGGTGCATCCTTCCGGCGCTGCGCATCGCGCCTGCCGGGCAGCGCCGCGGCGATCTTCGCTCAGCCGGGATCCGCGATCAACCACCGGTCGAGACCCGTGCCCCTCGACGGACCGTTTGAACCACAGAGACACGGAGGAGGGCCCACCCGCCCACCCGAAAACGCAAAGACGCAAAGACGCAAAGGGGCTGGTGCAGAGCATGGACGCCCTTCCGCTTCGTGTCGGCAGAACGGCAGGCGATCGGATCGCCTGCCGCCGGTGAGGAACCGGCCGCCGCCGAAACGAGCTTTCGTTGGCGGCCGGTTCCCCATCCGCCGCCGTGCCCGGGGCACGGCGGTTTCCGGCCGTCCGACGGCCGGATGGACTACAATGCCGAGGTGCGGCAAGACGGGCTCCGGAGGGCGTGGGGACGGCTGCAGGGCGCGCGGGTGTCACTGGAGAACGTGGGCCGCGGCGTCGTCCACGTCCGCATGAAGACCTTCGGGGCGCGGCTCCTCGGCATGGACGTCAGCGCCTACCTCGTGGGCCCCATCCTGGTCGACACCGGCTTCGCCTACGTGCAGGAGCCGCTGCTGGCGGCGCTGGCGGGCGCCGAGATCGAAGCCGTCTGCTGCACCCACTGCCACGAGGACCACACCGGCAACGCCGCCGCCATCGCCGCCCGCCACGGCTGCCCGGTGTACCTCCGCCGCGCGGCGTCGCTGTGGGAGGAGGGCGTGCGCTCGCTCGCGCCGTACCGACTCGTCTGGTGGGGCCGGGTCGAACCCTTCGAGCCGGAGGAGATGCCCGAGGTCGTGGAGGCCGGCGGACGCCGCCTCGAGGCGGTGCCGGCGGGGGGACACTCCCAGACCCAGGTCGCGCTCTTCGACGCCGCGAACGGCGACGTCTTCACCGGCGACCTCTTCGTGTCCGCGGGCGCAACCGCGATCCTGACCTGGGGCGACCCCTGGCGGGAGGCCGCATCGTTGCGGCGGGTGGCCGCCCTCGAGCCGCGGCGGATGCTGACCGGGCACGGGCTGATCCTCGAAGACCCGGCGCCGCTCCTCGAAGCCAAGGCGGCGCGCATCGAGGCGGCGGCGCAGCGGGCGGTGGAGCTCGCGGGCGACGGTCTCGATCCGCGCGCCGTGGTTCGGCGGGTTTTCCCGAGGGGCGCGCTCAAGGACCGCTTCTTCGAGCTCCTCACCAGCCGCGAGTTCTCGCGCCTCAACTTCGTCCGCGCCGCGATTCGCTGCGCCCCGAGCCACCCATCCTCTCGATGACCCGACTGCGGGTCCACCGCGGGCTGCGAGCTCGGACACCCACCGCGAATCGCGCACAATCGATCGATCACACGCAGATGAGTTCGACACCCGAAACTCCCATGCACCGTCCCAAGCCAA
>CAZMED010000163.1:2873-5259 GCA_964565045.1 uncultured Thermoanaerobaculia bacterium | reverse complement strand
TCTTCTCTGCCACAATGGCCCCGTGCTGACCGTCGACGATTTCCGGAGCGCGCTCGACGCCTACCATCGGCGAACCGTCGATATGGAAGAAGGCATGACCCAAGCGGCGGTGGCGGCGATCCTGCGCGACGGCCACGCCGGGGCCGAGATCCTCTTCATCCGGCGGGCGGACCAGCCGCAGGACCCGTGGTCGGGCCACATGGCATTCCCAGGCGGACGCGTCGACCCGGTCGATGCGGGGCCGCTGGCGGCCGCCATCAGGGAGACCCGCGAAGAGGTGGGGCTCGATCTCGAGGCCGCCGGCGAGCGGCTGGGCCGGCTGTCGGACGTGCGAGCCATCGGCCGCGGCCGGCCGCTGTCGATGGTCATCTGCCCCTTCGTCTTCGCCGTCGGGGCGCACCCGGCGCTGGCGACGAACCACGAGGTCGGCGCGGTGGTCTGGGTCCCGCTGGCGTTCCTCGCCGACCGCCGCAACCGCGACACCATGCCGTACCGCCGCAACGGTCTCGAGCTCGAGCTGCCCTGCTACCACTTCGGTGAGTACCTGATCTGGGGCATGACCCTGGGCATGGTGGACGAGCTGCTCACGACCGCCGATCGCTGAGGGGAGAGAGGCCCCGGACGGTGTACAGTGGCCGCCGGAGGTGGCCATGAAGCGTCTGTGGGTTCTCGGTGTCATTTGCTCGCTGCTCGCCTGCACCCCGGCCGAGGAGCCGGCCGACCTGGTGCTCACCGGCGGGCGCATCGTCACCATGGACGCCGCTCGGCCCGAGGCGCAGGCCCTGGCGGCCCGCGGCCAACAGATCGTCGCGGTCGGCTCCGAGTCCGAGGTGGCGCGGCTGATCGGCCCCGAGACGGAGGTCATCGACCTCGAGGGCGCGTTCGCGGTCCCGGGGCTGATCGAGGGCCACGCCCACTTCCTCGGCGTCGGCCGCGCCCGGATGCAGCTCGACCTGCGCTCGGCGGCGAGCTTCGACGACATCGTGGCCGCGGTCGAGGCGGCGGTGGCGGAGGCCGACCCGGGCCAGTGGATCTTCGGCCGCGGCTGGCACCAGGAGAAGTGGGACCGCGCCCCCGAGCCCAACGTCTCGGGGCTGCCATACCACGACGCGCTGAGCGCGGTGTCGCCCGGCAACCCGGTGTTTCTGACCCACGCCAGCGGGCACGCGACCATGGTGAACGGCCTTGCCCTCGAGATGGCGGGCATCGACCGGACGACCCCCGACCCGCCGGGCGGCGAGATCGTGCGCGATCCCGCGGGGCGCGCGATCGGCGTGCTGCGCGAGACCGCCGACGAGCTCGTCGGGCGGCTGATCGAGAGCGGGTGGGACGAGGCGACGGTGCGGCGGATGGTGGAGCTCGCCGCCGAGGAGAGCCTGGCGAACGGCATCACATCGTTCCAGGACGCAGGCTCCAGCTTCCGCCAGGTGGAGCTGTTCCGTCAGATGGCCGAGGCGGACGAGCTGCCGATCCGGCTGTGGGTGATGCTGGGCGAGGACAATCAGGCCCTCGCCGAGGGCCTGCCGGGCTACCGGGTCCACCGCGCCGGCGACGCCTACCTCACGGTGGGCGGCATCAAGCGCTACGCGGACGGCGCCCTCGGCGCGCACGGCGCGTGGCTGCTCGAGCCCTACGCCGACCTGCCGGACAGCACCGGCCTCAATATCCACTCGGTGGACGTGCTGCGGGAGAGCGCGCGCCTCGCCGCCGAGCACGGGCTGCAGCTGTGCACGCACGCCATCGGCGACCGCGCCAACCGGGTGGTCCTCGACGTCTACGAGGAGACCATCGAGGCGCGGCCGGACGGCGGCGAGCTGCGCTGGCGCGTCGAGCACGCCCAGCACCTCCACCCGGACGACATTCCGCGCTTTTCAGAGCTCGGCGTCATCGCCGCCATGCAGCCGGTGCACTGCACCTCGGACGGGCCCTGGGTGCCGCTGCGCCTCGGTGACGAGCGCGCGGCGAACGGCGCCTACATGTGGCGCAGCCTGCTCGATTCGGGGGCGGTGATCGCCGGCGGCACCGACGCGCCGGTGGAGTCGGTGGACCCGATCCCGGACTACTTCGCCGCGGTCACGAGGCTGATGAGCAACGGCGCCCTGTTCCACCCCGAGCAGCGCATGACGCGCGAGGAAGCGCTGAAGGCGCGGACCATCGACGCCGCCTACGCCGCCTTCGAGGAGGACATCAAGGGCTCGCTCGAGGCCGGCAAGCTGGCCGACGTCACGGTGCTCTCGCAGGACATCCTGAGCGTGCCCGAGGAGCAGATCACCGACACGAAGGTGGTGTACACGATCGTCGGGGGGAAGGTCAGGTATAGGGGAAATTAGGAATTAGGAATTAGGAATTAGGAATTTCCGCCCACCCGCCCGCCGATTTCGGATTT
>CAZMED010000163.1:1615-2773 GCA_964565045.1 uncultured Thermoanaerobaculia bacterium | reverse complement strand
CTCGTTTGCTAAGCTCGTAGAGGCGGGAAAAGGGGCGTCATGCCGGGCTACATCCACACCTGTGCGAGCTGCGGGGCGCACATGCAGGTCCACGAGCGCTACCTCGGGCGGAACCTGCGCTGCACCTCCTGCCGCACCGAGTTCCTGGCCGCCCTGCCGGAGGGCGTGGACCCCGGCGAGGCGGCGCCGGTGCTCCCGATCCCGGACGCGCCGGTGCGCGGCCGCTCGCGGCGGCTGCTCTGGATCGCCGGGGCACTGGTGGTCGCTGCCGCGGCGGTGTGGTGGCTCGGCCAGGACCACGAGAGCGGCGTCCTGTTCCGCCCGCAGCGGACGGTGGGCGAGATCGCCGAGCTGCGGAGCGATGAAGGGGGTCCGGTGGTGGTGGCCTTCGACCGGACCGCCGTCGAGCGACTGGTGAAGGGCGGCGCCTCGCCGTCATCGGCGGCGGCGCGCGAAGTGGTCGAGAACGGCCACGGGCTCGAGATCGCGGCCGGCACGAAGGCACGGGTGCTCGAACGCGCCGACCGCGGCCGTCAGTGCCGGGTGCGCATCCTCGACGGCTCGTGGTCGAGCCGCATCGTCTGGGTGCCGTCGCGCTGGGTGTGGTGAATTTTTCCAACCTTCCGCTGGTGAATTTCGTACTTGTGGTGCGACAATTGAAGAAGTCGCCAAAATCTCTCCGGGAGATCGATCCATGAAGATCCGCCAGGCCGTGTCGTTTGCACTGATCGTTTTCGGCGCGTCGCTGATCGCGGCCGCCGCTGCCGGCGCCGAGTTCCGGACGCCGCCCAGATCGCAGGCCCTCGAGCTGCAGCCCCTGTCCGAGGTCCAGGCCTTCGCGGCTCAGGCCATCGACCGCGAGGCCCTTCTCGCCGAGGATGCGGCTGCCGCCAAACCGGCGCCGCTGCGCATCGCGTCGGTCGAGCGCGTCTCGCTGGCGCCGGACGAAGCCGGCACCTGGGAGCGGCTCGAGGGCGGCGCCCGCCTGTGGCGGCTGCGGGTCGAGGCCCCCAACGCCACCGACCTCAACCTCGGCTTCTCCCATTTCCGCCTGCCGCCGGGCGCCAGCCTGCACGTCCTCAGCGAGGCGGACCCGGGCTTCTTCCAGGGGCCCTACACAGCCGCAGACAACGCCGCCCACGGCGAGCTGTGGACCGC
>CAZMED010000163.1:0-1515 GCA_964565045.1 uncultured Thermoanaerobaculia bacterium | reverse complement strand
TCCAGCCGCCTCAAGGACTGGCTCGACCCCGGCAACACCGGCACCTTGTTCGTCAACGGCTCAGACCCCGGCGGCGGAGGCAGCGGCGAGGGCACCAACGTCTCGAGCTGCGGCAACGCGTTCTACGACGACGGAGTTCCCGAGGGCACCGCGTGGTACGGCGGCGGCAATGCCGGTAACCCCGACTTCATGTTTGCCGTGTACTTCAAGCTCGCCGACTTCGGTTTCACCCCCGGCAACACACGCATCACCAAGTTCTGCGCCAGCAACCAGAACGCTTGGACGGGTGGGCCGTGGCCGAACGAGGTTTTCGTCTACCCCGATGACGCCGGCTTCCCGGACGACGGCACCGTGCTCGCCCAGGGCACCGTCTCCACCGGCGACGGCCAGGGCTGGTACGAAGTAACGCTCGACACCCCCGTGACCCTCGCCGGTGACTTCTGGCTCGTGATGCGAGGCGACCCGCGCTGGCAGGGCGAGGACTTCAACATGGACTTCGATGACACGTCGCTGTCCGGCCAGAGCCTGGGTTCGGACTCCGGAATCGCGGGGCTCTCTCTCGCGCCGCGCAACTTCATGCTCCGCGCCACCCTCGAGGAGGTCGGCGGCGGTCCCGGCTACGGCGACGGCCCCTACAACTACCACGTGGGGGCGATCGTCCACTCCACCGGCGTCGGCGGTGCGTTCTTCCGCACCAAGATGGGCGTGCTCAACCTCGGCGGCTCGACGGCCACCGTCACCCTCACCTACTTCTGGAACAACGGCCCCACCACCGTGACCAGGACCGTGGCCGGCGGCCGCCTGCAGGCCTGGGACGACCTGGCGCTGACCGTCTTCGGCCTCGGCCAGAACACGTCGGGCTCGGTGCTGGTCAACTCCACGCAGCCGCTCATCGTCACCACCCGCACCTACACCAGCGACGCCACGGGCACCTTCGGCAGCTTCATGCCGGGCGTGGAGGTTGCCGACGGGGTGGCGCCGGGTCAGACCGGCATCCTGTCGCAGCTCACCGGCAACACGAACTTCCGGACCAACATCGGCGTCGTCAACCTCTCGGCCGCCACCTGCCAGGCGCGGGTGCAGCTCAAGTCGGCCGGCGGCACCAACATCGGCTCGTCCAGGACGCTGTCGCTCGCCGCCTACAAGTTCACCCAGATCAACGACGTGTTCGCGTCGCTCGGCGCCGGCACCCAGAACGACGCCTACGCCACCGTCGAGTCCCTGACCTCGGGCTGCCGGGTGTGGGCCTACGCCTCGGTGATCGACGGCACCAACGCCGCGCCGGGCACCAACGACCCGACGCTGATCCCGCTGACGGTGGTGGAGTGAGTTGGGAATTAGGAATTAGGAATTAGGAATTAGGAACTAGGAATTTCACTCAGTCGGAGATGCATGGGGCGACGATCCGGAAATTTCGGATTTCGGATTTCGCATTTCGGATTTCCACGCACCCGCCCGGCACGGGAGATGCGTGCCCCACAAAGCGACACCGCGCGGGGTGGGTATTGTGGGGCA
>CAZMED010000162.1:0-7291 GCA_964565045.1 uncultured Thermoanaerobaculia bacterium | reverse complement strand
GCCACCCGGTCGACGTCGCCGGCGCCGAGCGTCAGCAGCACGTCGCCCGGCCGCAACAGCTCCTCGAGCTGCGACCTAAGCTGCGGGAAGGCCGCTCCCGCGCAGGCGTGCGGGTGGCCGAGGCGGCCCGCCTCGTCGACGATCAGCTGCGAGTCCACACCGTCGATCGGCTGCTCCCGCGCCGGGTACACCGGCAGCACCACCGCCACCTCGGCCCCGAGCAGCGCGGCCGCGAAGCCGCGCGCGAAGTCGCGGGTGCGGCTGTAGAGGTGGGGCTGGAAAACCGCCAGGACCCGCCGGCCCGGGAAGGCCTGCCGCGTCGCCTGGAAGACCGCCGCGAGCTCGGTGGGGTGGTGGGCGTAGTCGTCGACCACGGTCACGCCGGCGCGCTCGCCGCGCACCTCGAAACGGCGCGCCACACCGCTGAAGTCGGCGCACGCTGTCGCCAGAACCTCGAAGTCGCAGCCGAGCTCGAGGCCAACGGTGAGCGCGGCCACGGCGTTGAGGGCGTTGAAGGCCCCCGGCAGACGGAGCCGGATCTCGCCGAGCTCGCGGCCGCCGCGCAGCACTCTGAAGCGGCTGCCGCTCGCGTCGGCGGCCAGCGTCTCGAGCCGCATCTCCGCGTCCTCCGAGGTGCCGTAGCTGACAACCCGCCGCCTCAGCCGGGGGCGGAGGGCGCGGGCGCCCACGTCGTCGGCGCACAGCACCACCGCACCGAACACCGCGGTGCGGTTGGCGAAGGCGGCGAAGGCCTCGACCAGCGCCTCCTCGGTGCCGTAGCACTCGAGGTGCTCGGGCTCGAGATTGGTGATCACGGCGAGGTCCGGGCCGAGCTCGAGGAACGAGCGGTCGTACTCGTCGGCCTCGCACACCAGGACCGGGCCCAGCCCCGACCTTGCGTGGGACCCGAGCACGCGCGACCGCCCGCCGACGATCACCGTCGGGTCGAGCCCCGCCGCCACCAGCAGGTGGCCGACGAGGGCGGAGGTCGTGGTCTTGCCGTGGGTCCCCGCCACCGCCACACCGCGCCGCCGCCGCATCAGCTCGGCCAGCATCTCGGCGCGCCGAACCACCGGCAGGCCGAGCGCCCGGGCGGCCGCCAGCTCGGGATTGTCGGCCGGCACCGCGGCCGAAACCACGACCGCGTCGACGCCCTCGAGGTGCGCGGGGTCGTGGCCCCTGAGAACCTCGGCGCCGAGCCCGGCGAGGCGACGGGTGCGCTCGCTGTCGCCAAGATCGCAGCCGCTGACCGTGTGGCCCTCACCCTGCAGGATCTCGGCGAGGCCGCACATCCCGACCCCGCCGACCCCGATGAAGTGCAGGCGACGGCCGGTCACGCGGCACCTCCGACCGCCAGCACCCGGTCGGCGATGCGGGCGGCGGCCCCCGGCAGGGCCGTGGCGCGCGCCCGACGGCCCATCTCCGCGAGCACCTCGGGCGTGCGGAGCAGCTCGCCCATCACCTCGGCGACCCGGCCCGGCGAGGCCTCGGACTCGGTCAGCACCACCGCCCCGCCCGCGTCCTCGAGGCTGCGGGCGTTGAACTCCTGGTGGTTGCCGGCAGCGGCGGCGAAGGGAACGAGGAGCGCGGCCCGGCCGGCGGCGGCGAGCTCGGAGACGGTGAGGGCGCCGGAGCGGGCGACCACCAGATCGGCGGCCGCGAGGGCCTGCCACGGCTGCGCCAGGAAGGCCGTCACCGTGGCCTCGATCTTGAGGTCGCTGTACGCGGTGCGCACGACCTCGGCCCAGCGCACGCCGGCCTGGTGCCGGACCTCGAGGTCGAGGCCCTCGGCGATCAGGATCGGGAGGGCCTGGGGAAGGATGCGGTTGAGGAACAGCGAGCCCTGGCTGCCGCCGAGGACGAGCAGGCGCGGCCGAGGTCCGGGCGCGACGTCCGGCACGTCGAAGAAGTCGGTCCGCACCGGGTTGCCGGTCCACTCCGCCGGCATCGACGGAAATGCGGCGACCGCGTCCTCGAAGCCGCAGCAGATGAGGTCTGCGAAGGGCGCGAGGAAGCGATTGGTCCAGCCGGGAATCGAGTTCTGCTCCTGGAGCACGATCGGCACGCCGAGCAGGCCCGCCGCCGCGAGGCCGGCGGTCGAGGCGTAGCCGCCGACTCCGACCACGGCCAGCGGCTGCAGCCGGAGGAGGGTGCCGACCGCGGTCGCCACCGCCCGCGGCAGCAGGGCCACCGCCCGCGCCGCGGCGGCCGGCCGGCGCGCCTGCATGCCTTCGAGGTCGACGAGCGTGATGGGCAGCCCGCGCTCCGGGACCAGCTCGGCCTCGAGGCCGCGCCGCGCGCCCAGCCAGTGGACCTCCACCTCGCGCGCCTTGAGCTCGCGCGCCACCGCCAACCCGGGGAAAACGTGTCCCCCGGTGCCCCCCCCGGCCACCACCACCACCCGCCTCACGGCGCCACCTCGCGCGAGAGGTTGAGCAGCAGCCCCATCGAAACCAGGCTCGCCACGAGCTCGGTCTTGCCGTAGCTCACGAGCGGCAGCGGGATGCCCTTGGGCGGCAGCATGTCGAGGCACACCGCCATGTGCACCAGCGTCTGGGCTGCGAACGCGGTGGTGAGTCCGAAGGCGAGGAGGGCGAGCCGCGGGTCCGCCAGGCGGCCGGCGATCACGAAACCCCGCCACGCGATCACCGCCGCCAGCCCCAGCAGGCTCATCAGCCCGACCACGCCGAGCTCCTCGCCGGTGATCGCGAAGATGAAGTCGGTGTGCGGCTCGGGCAGGAAGAAGAGCTTCTGCAGACCGGAGCCGTAGCCACGGCCGAAGAGGCCGCCGCTGCCGATGGCGATCAGGCTCTGCTGGCTCTGCCAGCTCGCGGCCGCGGCGCTGTCGGCGTCGAGGAAGGCGCGCACCCGTGCCAGCCGATAGGGCGACGCGACGATGGCGGCCGCCAAAGCCAGGACCGCGATCCCCGCGGGGGCCGCGAGCAGACGCCCCGGCATCCCCGACACGAAAGCCATGGCGCCCAGCACCATCAGCAGCAGGGCCGCCGAGCCCAGGTCGGGCTGTGCCACGACCACCGCGGTGGAGGCCAGACACACGGCGCCCAGACTGAGCAGCCGGCGCCGCGGCCAGCCCTCACACCGCAGCTCGACGAGCGTCACCGCGGCGAGCATCACCAGGGCCACGCGAAGCAGCACCGAGGGCTGCAGCGACAGGCCGGCCACGGAGACCCAACGGTGGGTCGCGGCGACCGGCGCCTGCGCGAAGGCAACCGCCAGCAGCAGCCAGCTTCCGGCGACGGCCGTGTAGATCAGGCGGCGGTCGCCGAAGAGTGCGATCTTGAGGTGCATCGTGACCACCAGCAGGCCGAGACCGACCATCGCGGTCGCCGCCTGCCAGGTGAAAAAGTAGGAGCCGGGTCGGCCGTAGCGCTCGGTGGCGATGAGCCACGAGGCCGAGGCCAGGACCGCCAGACCGATGGCCGTCAGGAGCACGGTGGCGCCGAGCAGGAGGCGGTCGAAGCGCTGCCTTATGGGCATCGCACCACCTCCTCGCGGGCGAGGGCGGCGAAGCGGTCACCGCGCTCGCCGTAGTTCGCGAACTGGTCGAAGGAGGCACAGGCCGGCGCCAGCAGCACCCACTGTCCGGCGGAGGCCTGCGTGCGCGCGCTCTCGACCGCGGCTTCCAGTGTGCCGCAGCTCTCGGTCGGCGCGCAGCCTTCGAGGGCGGCACCGATCGCCGGCGCGTCGACGCCGATGAGGTACAGCCGCGCCACCGCCCGCCGGACCTCGGACACGAGGAGCCTGAAGTCCTGGCCCTTGGCCTGGCCGCCGAGGATCAGGTGCACCGACGAGTCCGGGTAGGAGCAGAGCGCGGCCAGGGCGGCGCCCACGTTGGTCGCCTTGGAGTCGTCCACCCAGCGCACGCCGCCGGCGGTGTGGACCGTGCGGTGGCGGTGGGCGAGGCCTCCGAAACGCCGCAGGGCCTCCGCGATCCCGCTCCGGGAGGCGCCGAGCGCGGTCGCCGCCAGCGCCGCGGCGGCCGCGTTGGCGAGATTGTGGCGGCCGCTGAGCCGTAGCTCGCCGGCGGCGACGAGCGGCTCGCCGTCGAGCACCAGCTCGCCGTCCCCGAGGTGGGCGTCGGCCGCGCCGGCGAGGGAGAAGAACCGCCGCCGCGCTGCGGTGACGGTCGCCGCCACCACCGGATCGTCGGCGTTGAGCACCGCGGTGTCGCCCGCGCCCTGGAAGGCGAAGAGCCGACGCTTGGCCGCGAGGTAGGACTCGAGGTCCGGGTGTCGCTCCAGATGGTCCTGGCTGAGGTTGAGGAACACCGCGGCCCGCGGCGCCATCGCCGTCAGCAGCTCGGCCTGGAAGCTCGAGACCTCGAGCACCCAGCTCTCCCAGCCGCCGTCGAGGACCAGCTGCGAGGCGGGGGTGCCGAGGTTGCCTCCGGCCGCCGCCTCCTGCCCGGACTCGCGCAGCATGTGGGCGATCAGCTCGGTGACCGTGCTCTTGCCGTTGGAGCCGGTCACCGCGCCGAGCGGCGCCTGCTTCCGGTGCCGCCACGCGAACTCGATCTCCGCCGCGAGCTCGATGCCGCGGTCGCGCGCCGCCTCGAGGATCGGTGCATCCGCCGCCACCCCGGGCGACACCACGAGCAAACCGACGCCCTCCAGACTCTCCTCCGGGTGGCCGCCGAGGAAGGTGCGGGCGCCCTTCGGCAGGGCCTGCACCTCCCCTTCCAGCTCGGCCTGCGGCCTCCGGTCGGTGGCCCAGACCTCGGCGCCGCCCGCGGCCGCGAGGCGCGCCGCCGCCGTACCGGAGCGGCCCAGACCGACGATCAGCACGCGGGAAGGGAGCCGATACGACACCGTCACCTCAGCTTCAGGGTCGACAGCCCGGCGAGGGCGAAGACCACCGCGATGATCCAGAACCGCACCACCACCTGGGTCTCCGCCCAGCCCAGGAGCTCGAAGTGGTGGTGCAGCGGCGCCATCCGGAAGACCCGCTTGCCGCGCAGCTTGAACGAAGCCACCTGGATCAACACCGACAGCGCCTCGAGCACGAACAGGCCGCCGACGATCACCAGCAGGAGCTCCTGCTTGGCGACGACGGCCACGATGCCGATGCCGCCGCCCAGTGCCAGCGAACCGACGTCGCCCATGAAGACCTGCGCCGGGTGGCAGTTGAACCACAGAAAGCCCATCGCGGCGCCGACCATCGCGCCGGTGAAGATCGCGACCTCGCCGGCCCCCGACACCGGCACGATGCGCAGGTACTCGGCGATGCGCGCGTGGCCGGCGACGTAGACGAAGACCGTGTAGGTCGCAGCGGCCACCGCCACCGCGCCGACCGCGAGGCCGTCGAGACCGTCGGTCAGGTTGACCGCGTTCGAGGAGCCCAGCATGACCAGGACCACGAAGGGCAGGTAGAGAATCCCGAGCGGCAGCAGCACCTCCTTGAAGAACGGCAGTGCCAGCGCGCCGGCGTGCGGCGCCGGCGACGCCGCCGCGCGCGCCATGAGGCCGGCGGCGAGGCCGACCAGGGTCAAGAGCAGGAACTTCTGGCGCGTCGTCAGGCCGAGGTTCTGGCGGCGACGCACCTTGAGCCAGTCGTCGGTGAGGCCGATGGCCGCGAAGCCGAGGGTCGCCAGCAGCACCGTCCAGATGTAGAGGTTGGAGAGGTCCGCCCACAGCAGGGTCGCAAGGCAGAAGCTGCCGACGATCAGCACCCCGCCCATGGTCGGCGTGCCGGCCTTCACCTGGTGGTGCTCCGGCCCCTCGGCGCGGATCGCCTGCCGCACCTGCAGCGCGCGCAGGCGGCCGATCAGCCACGGGCCCGCCACCAGGCTGATGAAGAACGCGGTCGCGATCGCGACCCCCGCGCGGAAGGTGATGTAGCGGAAGACGTTGAAGCCGATGAAGGTGTCGCTGAGCGGAAGCAGCAGCCAGTACAGCATCAGGCCGCCTCCCCTCCGGCGAGCGCCGCCACGGTGCGGTCGAGGCCGACCCCGCGCGATCCCTTGACCAGGACGACATCCCCGGGCCGCAGGAGTTCCTCGAGCAGTGCCGCGGCCTCGTCGGCGTCCGCGGCGCGGTGCACCGAGCCTGCGGCGAGACCCGCGGCGCGGGCCGCGTCGGCGACCCGGTCCGCGTCGGCGCCGCCCACCGCCAGCAGCAGTTCGCAGGCCGCGGCCGCCTCCCGCCCGATCTCGCCGTGCGCCGCCGCGGCCATCGCGCCGAGCTCGTACATCTCGCCCAGCACCGCCACCCGCCGCCCGGGCGCCCGACGGAGCAGCTCCAGCAGCCGCCGCACGGCGAGCGGCGAGGCGTTGTAGCTGTCGTCCACGAGCGAGATACCGGAGGCCAGCCGGAGGACCCTTCCGCGGTGCTCCAGAGCGCGCAGGTCGCGGGCGGCCGCCGCCACCTGCTCGGCGGTCACCTCGAAGACGGTTGCCGCGGCCGCGGCCGCGAGCAGGTTCTCGACCTGGTGCAGCCCGGGCAGCGCGAGCTCGACGTCGGCCTCGGACCCCGGCAGCACGAGGTGGAAGCTCGAACCGAGCAGGCCGCGGTCCACCAGAGCTTCGACCCTCGCCCCGGCGTCCGCCCCGTAGCCGACGACGCGGGCCCGGGTCCGCTCCGGGAAGCTGCGCTGCCACGGGTCGTCGGCGTTGAGGACCAGCACGCCGTCGGGGTCGAGCCACGGCAGCAGCTCCGCCTTGGCCTCGACGATGCCCTCGATGTCCGGGAAGAACTCGGCGTGGACGTGGGCGATCCTGGTGTAGAGCAGGACCTGGGGCCGGAGGATCTCGCCCAGGACCGTGAGCTCCCCAGGGGTGCTCATCCCGGCCTCGGCGACAAAGACCTCGATGCCGTCCGGCTGCGACAGGATCTCGGATGGCAGGCCGAGGGTGTTGTTTCGGTTGCCCGACGACGCACCCGTGGAGTGGCGGCGGGCGACCAGCGCGGCGAGAAAGTCCTTGGTGGTGGTCTTGCCCACCGAGCCGGTGACCGCCGCCACCCGCCATCCCCGCACGCGCCGCTCGCGGGCGGCGAGCGCCTGGTGCGCTGCGACGGGGTCGGCGACCCGGATCAGCGCCCGTCCCGCGGGCGGCGGGGCGAGCTCGACGTCCTCCCGCACCAGCGCCGCGGCCGCCGTTTTGAGCGCGGCGGCGACGAACTCGTGGCCGTCGCGTCGCGCGCCGGGCAGGGCCACGAAGAGGTCGCCGGCTTCGAGCCGCCGCGAGTCCACCTCGGCGCCCGAGACCTCGACGTCCTCGCGGCCCTCGACGGTGCCGCCGACCAGGAGCGCGAGCTCGGACGCCGTCATCTGC
>CAZMED010000161.1:0-7354 GCA_964565045.1 uncultured Thermoanaerobaculia bacterium | reverse complement strand
CTCGCCTCCTACCTCGGCCGGCGGCGGCCCGTGGCAGCGGCCCGGGAGGGCGGCGCCGAGCTCCGCGCGCAGGTGCGGCGGCTCGAGATCCGGGCCCGGCAGGCCATGGAGTCGGGTCTGGTCGGCCAGTACCAGAGCGCCTTCCGCGGCCTCGGCCTGGAGTTCGAGGAGGTGCGCGAGTACCGGTCGGGCGACGACGTCCGCACCATCGACTGGAACGTCACCGCCCGCACCGGTTTCCTGCACATCAAGCGCTACCGCGAGGAGCGCGACCTCAACGTCCTGCTGCTCGTCGACCTCTCGAGCTCGACCCGTTTCGGCTCGGGGGTGATGACGGTGCATGATCTGATCGCCGAGGTCGCGAGCCTGTTCGCGCTCGCCGCCGCCCGGCGCGACCGGGTCGGCGCCATCCTCTTCGACGACTCCGTGCGCGCTCTGATCCCGCCGCGGCTGGGTTGGCGCCACGGCCTGCGGGTGGTGCGCGAGCTGCTGGCCGCCGAGCCCGGCGGCCGCGGCACGGCGCTCGACGAAGCGGTCCGCGCCGCCGGCCGCCTGCTCCGCCGCCGCGGCGTGGTGATCGCCCTGGTCGACCAGGGCTGCGAGCTGCCTCGGCGCGAGCTGGTGGCCCTCGGCGGCCGCCACGAGGTGGTGGTGGTGCGGGTCTCCGACGCTCTGCTCGAGGACGGTCTGGCGGGCGCGGTGCTGCCGGTGGCGGACCTCGAGGACGGGCGCCGCGGGCTGGTCCGGGGCGCCGGTGGGGTGCGGCTGGGGGGCGTGCCCCCCGGGGTCGACCTGGTCGAGCTTCACACCGGCTCGGACTACCTGCCGGCGGTGCAGGCGATGCTCGAGCGCAGGGAGCGCCGCCGTGCGCGCTGAGCTGCTCCTCGCCGTCCTGCTCGCGGCGCCCGCCGCGGCCGCGGGCGAGCCGCCGACGCTCGACGTCAGCGTCGCAGCCGGCGCGCCGAGGGTCGGCGATCGCGTGCCGCTGACCGTCTCGGCGCGCGGCGGCGACGACCTGCTGTGGGGCGAGCTCGAGGTGGGGCTCGAGCCAGGCGGCGCCTGGGCGCTCCTCGAGGGCCCGCGCAGCCTCGAGGGCGCGCGGCCGCCCGCCTGGGAGCTGGTGCTGGCGCCGCTTCAAACCGGCGAGCTGCCCCTGCCGCCGCTCGCCGCCTCGGTGCGCGAGCCGGGCGGCGAGGCCCGCGCGGTGCCCGCCCTCGATCCCCCGGCGGTGACGGTGGCCTCGGTGCTGCCGGCCGGGGACGAGGTCGAGCCGCAGCCGTTGCGCGATCCGGTGGGGGTGCAGGGCTTTCCGTGGGAGTGGGTGCTGCCGCTGGCGGTGCCGGTGCTCGGCGCGGCCGCCGCCTTCGCCTGGTGGAGCCGCCGCCGGCGCGGCGTCGAGGCTTCCGGAGGCGTCGCCATCCTGCCCCCGCTCGACGAGCTCGAGCGCCTCCTCGCGGGGCTCGAGCACCGCCTCGGGCGCGAGCCCCTGGCCGGCGTGTGCGACGGTCTCGCGGCCGGCGTGCGACGCTACCTGGCGCGCCAGAGCGGCGAGCCGGCCGAGGACATGACCTCCTTCGAGCTGCGCCTGCTGGCGCGCCGGCAGGGGTGGTCCGACGGCGTGCAGCGCGGCGTCTCCGAGGTGATGGCGGTGGCCGACCGGGTCCGTTTCGCGCGCGCCACCGTCGATGAAGCCCGGTTGCGCCGCACCCTTCAGACCGCGCGCGAGTCCGCGCGCGACATCGAGCGCCACCGCGCGGCGGCCGAGGCTGCCGCGGAGGAAGCGGCGTCGGAGGCGGCGGGATGATCCAGCTGGCGGCCCCCGGGTGGCTGGCGCTCGCCGGCCTCGCGCTGCTGGCGGCGGCGGTGTGGGTGCTGCGGCGGCGCTGGCAGCGCTACCCGTTTCCGATCGCGGCGCGGCGGGCGCGCGGCACCAGCCGGCTGCCGGACTGGACCGCCGTGGCCGGTGTCGTCGCCGCCCTCGCCCTGCTGCCGCTGGCTCTCGCCCTGGCGCGCCCGCAGGAGGTCCTGTCGCGGATGCTCGAGCACGCGGAGGGCATCGACCTGGTCATCGCCCTCGACGTCTCGGGCTCGATGGCGGCGCTCGACTTCGAGCCCAGCGACCGGCTCGGGGTGGCCAAGGAGCTGATCAGCGACTTCATCGCAGGCCGGCCCGAGGACCGCGTCGGCCTGGTGGTGTTCGCCGGCGCCGCGGTGACGATCTGCCCGCTGACCCTCGACCACGAGGTCGCCCGCCACCTGCTCGGGCAGGTGCAGCTGCACACCCTGCCCGACGGCACCGCCATCGGGCTCGGGCTCGGCACCTCGATCAACCGGCTGCGCGGCTCGACCGCGAGCTCCAAGGTCGTGGTGCTGGTCACCGACGGCGCCAACAACGCCGGCCAGCTCGATCCCCAGACCGCCGCCGAGCTCGCCGCCGCCGAGGACATCACCGTCCACACCGTGCTCGTGGGCCGCGGCGGCAAGGTGCCGATCCCGGTGCGGCTGCGCGACCCGCGCAGCGGCCGCGAGTACTCGCAGGTGCAGAACGTGGAGGTGGAGATCAACCCCGAGCTGCTGGCGGAGATCGCCCGCGCCACCGGCGGTACCTCCTTCCGGGCCCGCGACGCCAGCGCCCTGGGTGAGGTCTTCGAGGAGATCGACCGCATGGAGACGACGGTCTTCACCTCCACGAAGATGGTGCGCTACCGGGAGAAGTTCGAGCCGTGGGCGCTGGCGGCGCTGGTGCTCCTGGTGGTCGCGACCGCCTTCGAGGCGGCGGTCGGGAGGGCGCCGTGGTGAGCTTCGCCGAGCCCGGGCGGCTCGCGTTGCTGGCGCTGCCGGCCCTGGCCGCAGTGCTCGCGGTGCTGCGCGCCCGTCGCCGGCTCGCGCAGCAGCGGCGTCTGGCGGCGCCGCAGGTGTGGGCGCGCCTGCTCGGCGGGACGCCGGCCACCGGGCTCGGGCGCATGCTCTCGTGGTGCGCCGCCGCGGCGCTGATCGCGCTCGCGCTCGCGCGCCCGCAGTGGGGCGAGCAGCCCAACGAGGAGTCGGTGCGGACCCGCGACCTGGTGGTCGCGCTCGACGTCTCCGACTCGATGCTGTGCCAGGACCTGCGGCCGTCGAGGATGGGGCGCAGCATCGAGACCCTGGGCCGCCTGCTGCCGCAGCTCGAGGGCAACCGCGTCGCGGTGGTGGTGTTCGCCGGCGACGCCTACCCGCTGCTGCCCCTGACCACGGACCTGAGTGCGGTGTCGGTCTTTCTCGAGGGGGTGTCGCCGGGCATGGTCGCCCTCCCGGGCTCCAATCTGCAGCGCGCAGTGGAGGCCTCGCTCGAGCTCCTGCCCGCCGAGGGCGAGGGTCGCGTGGTGATGATCTTCACCGACGGCGAGAACCTGCAGGGCGACGTCGAGGCGGCGACCACCGCCCTGCGCGAGGCGGGCGTCGGCCTGCTCGGGGTGGTCGCGGGCAGCGAGCGCGGCGGGCCCATCCCGCAGCTCGACGAGGCGGGCGGCGTGCACTACAAGCGGGACGCCGACGGCCAGCCGGTGATCACCCGCGCGCACCCGGAGGTGGTGCGCGGCATCGCCGACGACGTCGGCGGCGAGGTCGTGCTGCTCGGCGACCCGGAGGTGGTGCGCAGCATCGCCGGCGCGGTGGAGGCGCTGCGCACGCGCGAGGTGAGCTCGACCCGGACGGTGCGGCGCATCGAGAGATTTCCGCTCGCCCTGGCGCTCGCGGCCGCCGTCCTGGTCCTCGGCTTCGCCCTGTCGCCGTGGCGGCGCACTGCGGAGGCCGCCGCCATCGTGCTCCTGCTGCTCGATCCCGGCCTCGCCGCCGCGCAGAGCGAGCCCGCCTCGAGCGCGCCGCCCAGGGTCCAGGCCGCGGCGGGCGGCGGCGAGGCTGTCGGCGAGACCCTGCCCGAAGCTCCCTGGTGGCAGCGGCTGATCCCCGGCGGCAGCCGGCGCCTGGCGCGGGCCGGCGCCGCCGAGTGGCGCGCCGGGGATCTCCCGGCCGCGACCGGCGCCTTCGCGGGCGCCGCCGAGCTCGCCCCCGATCGGCCGGACCGCCTCTACGACCTCGGCACCGCGCTGGCCGCCGAGGGCAAGCTGCAACCGGCGCAACCGCTGCTGGCGAGGGCGGCCGAGAGCGGCGCCCGCGACGCGGCCTTCAACCTGGGCACCGCCTCCCTCGAGCAGGCCTCCCTCGAGCAGGCGCTCGAATGGCTGCGCCAGGCCGTGCTCGCCGACCCCGACGACCTCGGCGCCAAGCACAACTACGAGCTCGCGCTGCGGATGCTCCAGCAGCAGCAACAGCAGCAGGAGCAGGATCAGGAACAGCAACAGGAGCAGGAGCAGGAGCAGGAGCAGGACCAGCAGCAGGACCAGCAGCAGGCGCAGGACGGCGCCCAGCCGACACCGACGCCTGCGGCCGGACAGGGCGCCGAGCCCACCCCGACCCCCGACCCCAACCAGGCGGTGTATGCGGCCCTCGACCGGGCGGAAGCCGAGGCCCGCGAGGCCCTGCGCTCGCCGACCCCGGCCGCCGGCACGGTGGAGAAGGACTGGTGAGTCGGCGCCCGGCGGCCGCGTCGTGGGCCGGCCTGCTCCTGGCCGCGGCTGCGGCCTTTGCCGCCGAGCCGGTGCTCGAGGTCAGCCTCGAGCCGCGCCGCTTCGGGATCGAGGACGTCGCGCGGCTCGAGATCCGGATCACCGAGCCGGAGGGCAGCCCGGTCGTCGACCTCGGGCCGCTCGCCAACCTCGAGGTGGTGTCGGGGCCGTCCACCGGGACCGAGTTCTCGTGGGTCAACGGCGTCGCCACCCGCGCCACCACCTTCACCTACCTGGTGCAGGGTGTCGACGTGGGGCCCGCCTCGGTGGGCCCGGTGGTCGCGACCATGGGCGGGATCGAGCTCCGCACCGAGGCGGTGGCCGCCGAGGTCGTCCCGGGCAGCGTGGCGCCGCAGCGCCCGCAGGGACGGCGGCCGCCGGTCGCCATCGATCCCTTCGGCGACCTCTTCCAGCGCCGCCAGCCGAGCCGGGCGGCGCGGGTCGAGCTGCGCCAGATCGTGGACCGCCGGGAGGCGGTGCTCGGCCAGCCGGTGACGGCGGTGGTGGTGCTCGACACGACCACCGGCGGCGTCGACGGCTTCGAGTGGGTCTCGCCGCCGGCCTACCCGGGGTGGTGGACCCAGCGGGTGGACCCGCCGCAGCGCATCTCGAGCGAGGTCGTCGAGATCGAAGGCGTCCGCTTCAACCGTTTCGAGGTCGCGCGCCACGTGCTGGTGCCGCTCAAGACGGGCGAGCTCGAGCTGCCCGAGGCGAGCGCCCGGATCGGTCTGCGCACCAGCAGCCTGTTCGCCCCGCAGCAGGTGCTCGAGCGCAGCACCGGCGTGGTGCGGGTTCAGATCGCGCCGCGCCCGCGCCCGCCCGAGGGCTTCTCGGGGGCGGTCGGCGAGCTCCGGTACCGCGCCAGCCTCGATCCGGAGACCATCGCCTTCGGCGAGTCCGCGGTGCTGAGCATCGAGCTTGCGGGCAACGGCAACCTGCCGTTGGTCGAGGCGCCGACGCTGTGGCCGCGCTGCGAGCCGTGCGAGAGCTACCCTCCGGAGGAGGAGAGCGAGGTCGCGATCGACGGGAGCGGCATCCACGGCCGCCGGGTGTGGCGCACCACCCTGGTGCCGCGCAGCTCCGGCGCGATCGAGCTCGAGCCGGTGATGCTGGCGGTCTTCGACCCGGCTTCCGGCGCCTACCGGCGTCAGACCCTGGGCCCGCTCCGGCTCGAGGTCGAGGCGCCGCCGGAAACACCGGTGCCCGCGGCCGATCCGGCCTCCGAACCCGCGGCAGAGGCCGCCGGCCCGTCGGCGCCGCAGACCTCGCCGGCGAACCGCCCGGCCTCGGGTCTGCCGTCGTGGCTGCTGATCGGGGGGGCGCTGCTGGTCGGCCTGCTCGCCGGCGGCCTCCTGACCCTGCTGGCGGCCCGTCGGCGCCGGGCCGTCGTGCCGCCGCGCACGGCCGGGCAGAGCCCCGCCGAGCGCGCCCGCGAGCTGCAGGTCGCGCTCGAGAGGTGGTGGCTCGACGCCCGCGGCAGCGCCAAGTCCGAGGCCCTCGAGGAGAGGATGCGCGGCCTGCGGCGCGACCTCGAGGCGGTGCGGTTCGCGCCCGGGCGCGCCGACCACTCGGAGACGGTGGCCGAGCTCGAGGAGCGGCTGCGGAGCCTGATGCGCCTCGCGTGATACCATGATCGGATGGGACCGCCAGAGGTCTACAGCCTGCCGGTCGGCGATCTCGAGCCCTTCCTGGACCGCAAGCGCTACTCGGCATTCGCCATGTCGCAGCTGCAGCTGCCGTCCTTCCTCGGTGAGGTGCTGCGCAAGGCCAACGACTTCGTGCCCTCGACCGCCGGCTCGATCCTCATGGACCGCCCGATCGAGCGCGGCGAGACCGCCGCCGACACCAACCTCTACTTCGTGGCGGCCTTCGGGCCCTCGGCCTCGGCCCTCCTCGGCAAGAGCCTGCGCGCCGACCGCGGCGTGGTCGGCCACGTCTACCGCACCGGCGAGCCCTATCTGATGGTGAGCCCCGAGAACGACCCCAACTTCTACCCCAAGTTCGACGAGGATCACGAGTTCCGGACCAGCTCGGTGGTCGCGGTGCCGGTGCGGATCGAGCGCACGGTGTGCGGGGTCCTCGAGCTGCTCAACCGCTCCGACGGGACGCCCTACGTCGAGCGCGACATGCAGATGCTGCAGATCTTCGCCCGCTACACCTCGATCTCGATCGAGAACCTCCTCGACGCGCAGCGGGCGAGCGAGATGGCACGCCGCGACGACCTCACCGGGCTCTACAACGACCGCTTCTTCCACCACCGCCTGAGCGAGGACCTGATCCGCGCCGACGTCACCCGCTCGACGGTGGCGCTGCTGTTCCTCGACGTCGACAACTTCAAGAGCGTCAACGACACCCACGGCCACCTGGCGGGCTCGCAGGTGCTGAAGGAGTTCGGCTACCTGCTGAGCACCGTCGTCACCGCCGAGGGCGCGACCCTCGCCCGCTACGGCGGCGACGAGTTCGTGATCATCCTCCCCGACCACGACCTCGAGATGGCCTGCGGCGTCGCCACCGCGATCCAGAAGGCCCTCGCCGAGACCCGCTTCCTGCAGGGGACCTTCAGCTGGTCCGAGGGCCCGGTGTTCTGGCGGCATCCGCTGACCGCCTCGATCGGGGTCGCGGTCTACCCCCACCACCTGCCGCGCCAGGGCACCACCGACATGAAGAAGAACCTCCTCCTGCGCGCCGCCGACCTCGCCATGTACCGCGGCAAGGACGACGGCAAGGACCAGATCCGCATCGCCGACTGA
>CAZMED010000160.1:0-7470 GCA_964565045.1 uncultured Thermoanaerobaculia bacterium | reverse complement strand
TTGGTGCCCTCCTCGAAACCCGAGTAGTAGCGGTAGGCCTTGAGGTAGGTTTCCTGAAGCAGGTCCTCGGTCTCCTGAACCGAGCGGGTCATGCGCAGCGCCGTCTTGTAGAGCTGGTCATGGTAGGGGAGCGTTCCGGAGCTGAAGTCCCAGGATGTGAGGGTGTCGTTGGGTGTCATCGGTGCCTCCTCGAAATTGAATATAGGTTTCGATCGATGTTTTGTCAAGGTTTTTATCTAAAATATAGATATTTTCTAGAGAAAAATTTTAAATCATTGAAATCGTTGATCTTCGATGGCTCTCGACGGTCCGCGCCGACCGTTCGATTGACAGGACGCGGCTCGCGCGACGCCGGTCGCCGCACACCGTTGGTGTCGGCGCAAGCAGTGGAATTCGCAGTCTGGAAGGGGTGTTCACCAGCCATCATGGATGGGCGCACAGAACCCCAGTCCGCAAGCTCGCGAAGGCGTAGTCCGGCGAGCGTCCCGCCGGAGCGGAAGCGGTGAAGATCGCGGTCGTCGGCAGCGGCATCTCCGGCCTGGCGGCGGCGTGGCTCCTCAGCCGCCGTCACGAGGTGCACCTCTTCGAAAAAGAGGAGCGGCTGGGCGGCCACACCCACACCGTGGTGCACGATGCCGGGGGGCGCGCGCTGCCGCTCGACACCGGGTTCATCGTCTACAACGAGGCCACCTACCCGAGGCTGACGCGCGTCTTGGCCGAGCTCGAGGTGGCCACCCGCGCCAGCGACATGTCATTCTCGGTGAGCTGCTCGGACCCGGACCTCGAGTACGCCTCCCACAGCCTCCGCGGCCTCTTCGCGCAGCCTTCGCTGATGTTTTCGGCGCGCTTCCTCCGCCTCCTGGCCGACATCGCCCGTTTCGGGCGGCGCGGCCGTCGGGTCCTGGCTGCGGATCCTGACCCCTCGGCCTCGATCGCTGATTTTCTCCGCGAAGGCCGCTTCAGTGACGCCTTCGCCCACTACTATCTGCTGCCGATGACCTCCGCGATCTGGTCGACCGGCGCCGAGCTGGCGTCCGCCTACCCCCGCGACCCGCTGCTGAGGTTTCTCGACAACCACGGCCTGCTGCAGGTCAGCGGCCAGCCGCAGTGGCGGACGGTAGTCGGCGGCAGCCACCGCTACATCGGGCCCATGGTGGAGGGGTTGCGCGAACGCATCCACCTCGGCGTCGGCGTGGTTGGAGCACGCCGCGGCGCCGACGGCGTGAGGCTCCATCTCGAGGACGGTTCGAGCCACCGTTTCGATCACCTGGTGATCGCAACCCATGCCGACCAGGCCCTGGCCCTCCTGGTCGAGCCGACAACGCTCGAGCGCGAGCTGCTCGGATGCTGGCGCTACTCGGTCAACGACACCTGGCTGCACACCGACCGCACGTTCATGCCGCGGCGCGCCGCCGCCTGGGCGTCGTGGAACTACCGCGTCCCGGAGGGCTCTGCGGTCGGCGATGGGGTCTCGCTGACCTACCACCTCAATCGCCTGCAGGGCCTGTCCGAGGATCGCGAGTACCTGGTCACCCTCAACCCCGAGCGCGAGCCGGATCCCGCTTCGGTGATCCGGCGGCTGACCTACACCCATCCCGTCTACACGCGCGAGAGTGTGGCGACCCAGGCCGACCTGCCGCGGCTCAACGGCGCCAACCGCACCCACTTCTGCGGCGCCTACTTCGGCAACGGGTTTCACGAGGACGGGCTCGCCTCGGCGATCGCGGTGGCCGACGACCTCGGGGTGGCCTTCTGATGCAGCACTCGGCCCTGTACGTTGGCACGGTCCGTCACGTGCGGCTGGGCGCGCCGCAGCACCGCTTCAGCTACTCGGTGTGGCACGCCCTGATCGACCTCGACGAGCTGCCCGAGCTGGCGTCCAGGGTCCGCGGTTTCTCACACAACCGCTTCAACCTGGTCGGCTTCGACGATCGGGACCACATGGGTCCGAGTGCTGAACCGGTGCGGCTCAAGCTCGAACGCTGGCTGCAGTCGCGTGGCGTCGACGAGGGCCTCGCCAATGTGAGCCTCCTGACCCAACTGCGGGTCCTCGGCAACGTCTTCAACCCGGTGTCGTTCTACTTCTGCCGCGACCGTGACCACGTGCTGCGGCACGTCGTGGCCGAGGTCAACAACACGTTCGGGGAGACGTACTGCTACCTCCTCGCCGCCGACGGCGAGACCGTCCGGCACGAGGAGGCCAAAGCCTTCCACGTGTCGCCGTTCCAACCCCTGGAAGGTCGCTACCGCTTCCGGATCGAAGCGCCCGGTTCCACCATGGAGGCGCACATCGACCTGCTGCGCGGCGGCGAGCGGGTGCTCGCCACGTCCCTGACCGCCGCTCGTCGCCCGCTGACCGGTGCCTCACTGCTGAAGACCGTGGCCCGACACCCGCACAGCGGGCTGCGCACCCTGGGGATGATCCACTATCAGGCCCTGCGGCTTTGGCTCAAGCGGGCCCCGTTCTTCGCCAAGCCGGAGTCGCCCGCTGGAGCCTGGAGGGCCCGCAATGGCTGATCCGAGCCTGCACGCCGTGACAGAAGATGATGGTGCCGTCGAGCGACGCCGCGTCGGCGTTTCGGCGCGGGGCCTCGCGAGCGGAAGCTCCCGGTCGGGGTCCGCGATTCCGCTGGCGGCGCGGCTCGTGCTGGCGCGCCTCGACCGGGTGCGCGACGGCCGCCTGACGGTTCATCTCCCGGGAGGAGAGCACCGGGTGGTCGGGGGCGGCGGCTCGCCGGATGCCGAGATAACGATCCACCACTGGCGGTTTTTTTCGCGCCTGCTGCGCGGGGCCGATGTCGGCGCCGGAGAGTCCTACGTGGACGGCGACTGGAGCACCCCCGACCTGGTGGCGCTGAGCCGGCTGTTTCTCGCCAACGAAAAGGTGCTCGCGCCGCCGCGCCTCGTAGGCCTCCTTGGCCGAATGAGGGACCGGCTCCTGCACCTCCTGCGCACCAACACGCGCTTCCAGGCACGACGCAACATTCACGCCCACTACGATCTGTCGAACGACTTCTACGGTCTGTTCCTCGACCCGTCCATGACTTACTCGGCGGCTCTCTTTTCGGATCCGGGCCAGGGCCTCGAAGCGGCGCAACGGGCCAAGTACGCGCGTCTCGCCGAGTGGGCGGGGTTGCGGGCCGGCGACCACGTGCTCGAGATCGGCTGCGGCTGGGGCGGGTTCGCCGCGTACGCTGCGGGCGAACTGGGCTGCCGGGTCACCGGTATCACCCTGTCCGAGGAGCAGGCCCGGTACGCCCGCCGCCGCCTCGAGGCGCGGAGCCTCGGCGATCGGGTCGAGATCCGGATCGTCGACTACCGCGACGTCCAGGGCCGATACGACGCCGTCGTGTCCATCGAGATGCTGGAAGCGGTGGGCCACCGTTACCTCGAGGACTTCTTCGCGGCCTGCGACCGGGTGCTGCGCCCGGGGGGGCGGGTCGCGCTGCAGACCATCACGATCCCCGACCGGGTCTACGATCGGTACCGCCGCGGCACCGACTGGATTCGGAAGTACATCTTCCCGGGCGGCCACCTGCCGTCGCTGGGCGCCCTCCAGGCCGCCATGGCGAGACGCACCGGCTTCGTCATCGATCGCATGGAGAACGTCGGCGGCCACTACGCGACGACCCTGCGCCACTGGCGCCGCCGCTTCTGGATGAAAGTCGACGCGGTGCGCGCCCTCGGCTTCGACGACCGCTTCGTTCGACTCTGGGACTTCTACCTCGCAAGCTGCGAGGCGGCGTTCCGACAGCGCCAGATCGGCAATGCCCAGCTCCAGCTGAGCCGAATCGGTGACGCCGTGCGCGGCTTCCAGGCTCCGGACGGGGAATGTCCGGATCACGAACGCCCATGAACTGGGCCATCGAGCTCGCGGAACGCCGACTCCTTCCCGATGTCCTGGTCCGGGCCGGGATGCGCCGGGTGCTGGGCGCCCGTCTGCGTTCCGAGAGGGCGGGGGATGAGGGCTCGGCCGAGCGACGGCTGCAGGCGTTCGTCGACGAGATGCGCACGGAGCCCATCGCGGTGGCCACCGACGCCGCCAACCAGCAGCACTACGAGCTGCCGGCGGGGTTCTTCGCCACCGTGCTCGGACCCTGGCTCAAGTACTCGTCCGGCCTCTGGCCCGCCGGGGTCGAGGACCTCGCCGAGTCCGAGCGGCGGATGCTCCAGCTGACCTGCGAGCGGGCCGGGCTCGTCGACGGGATGTCGGTGCTCGACCTCGGCTGCGGCTGGGGGTCGCTGTCGCGGTGGATCGCGACCAGGTATCCGCGCTGCCGGGTGCTGGCGGTCTCCAACTCCCGCACCCAGGCCGAGTTCATCCGCGAGCGCTGCGCCGCCGATGGGATCGAAGGGCTGGAGGTCCTGACCGCGGACATGAACGAGTTTGCGACCGAGCGCCGCTTCGACCGCGTGCTGTCGGTGGAGATGTTCGAGCACATGCGGAACTGGGAGGCGCTGTTCGCGAGGGTGGCCTCGTGGCTCGAGCCGGATGGGCGGTTCTTCATGCACGTCTTCTGCCACCGCCGCCACGCCTACTTCTACAGCGACGAGGGCCCTGCCGACTGGATGGCGCGCAACTTCTTCACCGGCGGCATCATGCCGTCGGAGGACCTGCCGCGGCGCTTCGACCGCGACCTCCAGGTGATCGGGCAGTGGCGGGTCGGCGGGCTCCACTACAGCCGCACTCTCGAAGCCTGGCTCGAACGCATGGACGCTCACCGTGACGCTCTGCTGCCGCTGTTTCGCGCCACCTACGGCGCCGACGCCGAGCGCTGGTTCGCGCGCTGGCGGATGTTCTTCATGGCCTGCTCGGAGCTCTTCCGCTACCGCGGCGGCGGCGAGTGGTTCGTCGCCCACACCCTCCTGCGCCCGCGAGCGGCGGACGGACGGTGAGCCGGTGCGAGCGAGGCAGCTCGTCGTCGCGGCGCTATGCTGGGCGAGCGCCGTCCAGACCGTTGGCGGGCGCGCTGAGGAGCCGATGATGATCTTGGACTTCGCACACGGGGCCGAGGCCTGGCCGAGCATCGACGACGCGGTGATGGGCGGCGTCTCCTCGAGCGAGATGGTGGTGGAGGACGGCATCGCCTCGTTCCGAGGCACGGTCTCCTTCGACAACAACGGCGGCTTCGCCTCGGTGCGGTCGCGCCCCGAGCGGCGCGACCTCTCGTCATTCGACGGGCTGATCGTGCGGGTGAGAGGCGACGGCAAGCGCTACGGCTTCAGGATCCGGACCAGTGCCTCCTTCGACGGGGTGAGCTACCAGGCGACCGTGTCGCCGCCGGCCGGCGAGTGGCGCGATCTCGTCCTTCCCTTCTCGGACTTCGTGCCGGTCTGGCGCGGCCGCACCGTCGCCGACCACCCGCCGCTCGACCCCGCGCAGGTCACGACCTTCGGCCTCATCATCGCCCGCCAGGAGGGCCCGTTCCGGATCGACCTTGCGAATATCAGGGTTTTCAGGGTGGCCGAAGATCAGCCTGCGCCGTGACGATGTCGGCCGGGAGCCAGGTGAATCGATTCGAGAAGCGCGACCGCATCGGCTCGGCCGGCAGAAAGTGGCACTCGCGGGTCCCACTGCCGCAGGCGAGCTCTCAGTCGAGCTTCCTCACCCGGATCAGCCGCACGCTGCGGCCCGCGTCGCGCCATGCCTTCACTTCGTCCTCCAGCCGCGGGGTCGTCCCGAGATTGACGAAGCTGCCATCGCGGTGCACCAGGATCACTCCTTCGGCAGCGGTGCCGGCAGTTGCCCAGCCCTCGGCGGGTTCAACCCGTGTTCCTTCCCGAGCCGCCACCCACTCGAACAGCGCCGCCGCGTCGATCAGGCCATAGGGATCGTGGGGGCGCACGAAAACGAACTTCGGGTATCCCACCAATGAGTCGACCAGCTCGAGCAGGGGTGAGGTCTGCTCGTCCCTGACGACCGCCACCAGGCCGCCGTCAAGGGCGGCTGCAACCACGCTCTCGGCCTCTCTGAGAAGTCGGGCATGCGCGGCGGTCATCGTGCGGTGATCCTCGATGTCGGCGCGAACAATCGCAGCTCCCGCCGCGATCACGATGACGACCGTCGACAACGCAACGACACGAATCGAAGAACGCCACCTCGGATGCCTGCTGTCCAGGGCGCTCACCCAGAGGGCGATCAGGAGCAGGAAGCCGGCGTACGGAATCGCCAGGTATCGCTGCGGCATGTAAGGGACCAGGATGGTCGGGAGCGTCGGCAGAACCATGACGCACAAAGCAACCAGTGTCCCAGGCACGCGCCATCTCAGGGTTGCTGCCGCGATCATGATCATCACGGCTGTCGCGACGGCTCCTGCCCACGTCAACGAGGGCCCCACGGGCACCGATTCCTCCAGATAGAAGAACGCCGCCATCTGGCTTGGGATTTTGGCGATGATGTGGGATCCAAGCTCGAAATAGGACTTGGAGCCGGGGAACGCGACGAAGTAAAGCGCCACATAGAGAGCCGCCGCAGCTCCGACAAGTGCCGCCGGAATCAGCGCTCCACGGAACGATCGCCGACGTTCATACTCCAGAGCGCCTGCCAGGGCAGGTGTGACGATCCACGACTCCTTGGACGCAGCAGCTGCAACCACCATGGCGGCGGCCACCGCTATCCGCCAGGTTCGCCATCGTTCGTCGTCGCGTGGCCACACCGCCGCAAGCCCCATCCACGACAGCAGCAGAAGAGGCTGAAAACGGTAGGCAACAACCAGGGCCGACTCATCCGTGAAGGGCGAGGTGACCCACACGAGTGCCACGGCCGTTGCGGCCACCCGACCAAGACCGAGGCGCCAACCGGCGACTGCCAGGGACAAGGCGGCAAGCCCGTGGAGGATCAGGGAGGACACGCGGTAACCGTGGGCTGTGAAGCCCCCCCAGAGGAGACGGTCAGCCACCAGCGTCCATGTGGTCGATGGACGGTAAAAGGTATCGAGATCAGCCAGGAGGAATCTCGGCTGGTGCGCCGCGAGGTGCGCGTGCTGAATCCACTGGTAACTGTCACCCGTCAGGGCCATGGGCACCACCGGGCCGAAAAGCACTGCGACCGCCCCTGCGATGACGATGGCCGTGAGCCCGATCGCCACGAATCCAGCTTTGACGCTGCCAGGATCAGTCCGGCCGATTGGCGGGTTCATCGAGGTATTTTATAGCAACGCCGCTGCCGACCCCCATCGGCTTCCGTTACCAGAATGTGTCTTTGCAGCTTTGCGGCGTCGGGCGATCTAAATGGTTTGCTTCGGCGACACCTTCCACCGGGATGAACATCGTGGATTTGCCGCCGCTGCGGTCCTGAGGCGGATGCCCCGCCCCGAATGGCACGGCACCCGTCTCGCGGCGCGGCGCATGCTGCCGGTTGCAGTTGGCCAGCGAGCGGACACCCGCGGCCGCCGCCCGTGTCGGCCGGAGGTCACCTCGGCAGCAGGGAGTAGGGGTCGATCCGCACGTTCCGGTTGCAGCTGACGCCGC
>CAZMED010000159.1:0-7624 GCA_964565045.1 uncultured Thermoanaerobaculia bacterium | reverse complement strand
GCTCGAACAGCCTGCTCTCAGGTCATGTTGGCGCCTATGGGTGGGCGGTGCAGTGGCGGAGACCGTACGGACGGCTGACTGGAAGGAAGCATGGTAGCCCGTACGGGATTCGAACCCGTGTTACCGGCGTGAGAGGCCGGCGTCCTAGACCCCTAGACGAACGGGCCACGCAGCGACGAACGATAGCACACCGCCGGGTGCGGTGCAAGCACGTCTCATCTGCTATACTTCTCGGCCATTCCGGAGCCTGGAGGACACGCATGAGCACCAAAGTCGCAATCAACGGATTCGGCCGCATCGGCCGCCTGCTGGCCCGCCACCTCAAGGCGCGCCCGGGCTTCGACCTGGTGGCGGTCAACGACCTCACCTCGCCCGACATGCTCGGTTACCTCTTCGCGCACGACTCGGTGCACGGCCGCTACCGGGGCACGGTGGAGGTCGAGGGCTCGGACCTCGTGATCGACGGCGACCGCATGCGGGTGCTCGCCGAGCGCGACCCGGCCTCGCTGCCCTGGCGCGAGCTCGGGGTGGACTACGTCTTCGAGGCCACCGGTCTGTTCCGCAGCCGCGACAAGGCGGGCAGGCACCTCGAGGCCGGCGCGCGAAGAGTGGTCATCACCGCGCCCGGCCAGGAGGTGGACGAGACCTTCGTGATGGGGGTCAATCACGAGCTCTACGACCCGGCGAAGCACGAGGTGGTCTCCAACGCCTCGTGCACCACGAACTGCCTGGCGCCGATGGTCAAGGTCCTGCACGAGACCGTCGGCGTCGAGCACGGCTGGCTGACCACCATCCACGCCTACACCAACGACCAGCGGATCCTCGACGTCCAGCACCCCAAGGACATGCGCCGCGCCCGCGCCGCCGCCATCAACATCATTCCCTCCTCGACCGGCGCCGCCAAGGCGATCGGCCTCGTCTACCCGGAGCTCAAGGGCAAGCTGCACGGCGCCGCCATGCGGGTGCCGGTGGCCGACGGCTCGGTGTGCGACCTCATCTTCGCAGCCGGCCGCCCGTCCAGCGTCGACGAGCTGAAGACCGCCTTCCGCACTGCCGCCGACGGGGCCCTGAAGGGCATCCTGCGCGCCACCGACGTGCCGATCGTGTCCTCGGACGTGATCGGCGAGACCTGCTCCTCGGTCGTCGACCTGGAGCTGATCTCCGAGGTGACGCCCACCTTCTTCCGGGTGGTCAGCTGGTACGACAACGAGAACGCCTACGCCCTGCGCTGCGTGGACCTCGTCGAGTACATGGTCGGCCGGGAGCAGCCGTGAGCCTGCCCGCGCTCGCCGACCTTTCGGACCTTGCCGGGGCAAGGGTCCTTGCGCGGCTCGACCTCAACGTCCCGGTGCGCGACGGCGAGGTGCTCGACGACTCCCGGATCAGCGCCGCCTTACCCACCCTGCGCTGGCTTCTCGAGCGCATCGAGGTGGTCGCCGCCTGCTCGCACCTGGGCAAGGCGAAGGGGGAGCCCGATCCTGCCTACTCGCTCGAACCCGTGGCGAAGGCGCTCGAGCAGGCTCTCGACAGGAAGGTGCGCTTCGTCCCCGACTGCCTCGACCCCGAGCGCGCCGAGGCTCGGCCCGGCGAGCTGCTGCTGCTCGAGAACCTGCGTTTCCACACCGGCGAGAAGGCCAACGATCCGGATTTCGCCGAGCACCTGTGCTCGCCCTTCAGCCACTACGTCAACGACGCCTTCGGCACAGCCCACCGCGCCCACGCCTCGGTGGTGGCGGCGGCCGGACTGTTCGATCGTGGGCGCAAGGCGGCCGGGTTGCTGATGGAGGGCGAGGTGGCGGCCCTGTCGCGCCTCGTGGACACCCCCGAGCAGCCCTTCGTGGCGGTGATCGGCGGCGCCAAGGTGTCGACCAAGACGGCGCCGCTCGAAGCCATGGTCGAGCGCGTGCACTCGCTGCTGATTGGCGGCGGGATGGCCAATACCTTCTTCCTCGCCCAGGGGCTCGAGGTCGGCCGCTCGCTGGTCGAGGAGGACATGCTCGACACCGCGCGCAGGGTGCTCGAGCGGGCCCACGAGCGGGGGGTCGCCATCGAGCTGCCCGAGGACGTGGTGGTCGCCGACGCCGTCGATGACCCTCAGAGGGTCGAGGTCGTTGCGAGCGACGCGATCCCCGCCGACCTGATGGCGGTCGACATCGGGCCCCGCGCCCGCGCCCGCTACCGCGAGGCCCTGGCCGGGGCCCGCACGGCGTTCTGGAACGGTCCGATGGGGGTCTTCGAGGTCGAGTCCTTCGCGGCCGGCACCATGGCGGTGGCCGAAGCCCTGGCCGGGAGCCCCGCCTTTTCGGTGGTCGGCGGCGGCGAGTCGGTCATGGCGGTGCGCCGCGCCGGCCTCGCGGACCGCATCGACCACGTCTCCACCGGCGGCGGCGCCTCGCTCGAGTTCATCACCGGCGAGGAGCTGCCCGCTCTCGCCGCCTTGAAGACCTGAGCCCGAAGATCGGATGGTGCCATGCGCAGACCGCTGATAGCCGGCAACTGGAAGATGCACAAGGGGGCCGTCGAGACCACCGCCTACCTCGAGGAGCTGCTGGCCGAGCCGCTGCCCTCCGCAGTCGACGTGCTCTGCTGCCCGCCGTTCGTCGCGCTGCCGGCGGCCGCCATGATGCTGACCGGATCGGACATCGGCCTCGGCGCCCAGAACGTGCACTGGGAGACATCCGGCGCCTTCACCGGCGAGGTGGCGGCGCCGATGCTCTCGGAGCTCGGAGTCGGTTGGGCCATCGTCGGGCACAGCGAGCGGCGGACCCTGTTCGCCGAGACCGACGACACGGCGGTCCGCCGCGCCGCCGCCGCGCAGGCGGCGGGCCTCAAGGTCGTCTTCTGCATCGGCGAGACGCTCGAGGAGCGCGACGCGGGCTCGACGTTTTCGGTGCTCGAGCGGCAGACCGCGCGCCTCGGCGAGCTCGAGCCGGGGTCGCTGGTGCTCGCCTACGAGCCGGTGTGGGCGATCGGCACCGGGCGGAACGCGACTCCGGCCCAGGCCCAGGAGGCGCACGCGTTCATCCGCGTCCGCCTCGCGGGCAGCTTCGGCGGCGCCGCCGCCGAGGAGCTGCGGATCCTCTACGGCGGCAGCCTCAAGCCCGGCAACGCGCACGAGCTGCTGCCGCTTCAGGACGTCGACGGCGGGCTGATCGGCGGCGCAAGCCTTGACGTACGATCGTTTTCCGCTATCATCCGCGCTGCGGCGGACTGCGCCGCGGGAGAAGCCTCGTGACTGTTCTGTTGGTGATCCTCTACATTCTGGTGTGCCTTTTCCTGGTCATGGTCGTCCTGCTGCAGCAGGGCAAGGGCGCCGATCTCGCGGGCGCCTTCGGCGGCGGCGGCAGCCAGACCTCGTTCGGGCCGCGCACCACGACCAACATCATGCACCGCATGACGACCGGCGCCTTCGTGCTCTTCGTCGTGCTGTGCCTGACGCTGACCATCCTCTCCGGCAAGCAGCGCGGCTCGGTGATGGAGGACGTGGCCGCGGCGGCGCCGGCCGAGACCTCCCAGCCCTCCGTACCGGCGCTCGTCCCGGACGCGGGTGACGACACGAGCGACGAGGCGGCCCCTCCGGTCCCCGCTGACGAAGGGTCCGGCGGCACGACCGGCGAGGGTCAGTAGCCCTCTTGCCAGGCTCGGGACCGATGCCTAAGATGTGCCTGACGCGTGATGCCGAAGTGGCGGAATTGGTAGACGCGCACGGTTGAGGGCCGTGTGGAGCGATCCGTGCCGGTTCGAGTCCGGCCTTCGGCACCAAATTTCAAGCGCCCCCGAATCGCGATTCGGGGGCGCTTGAAATTTGAAGAAACCGCACCCCCGCGGTGGGCGGTCATTCCTCATTCCTGATTCTTGATTCGCCTCCAGCTCCCTACCCGCGATCGCGCACCTTGGCCCAGGTGTCGCGCAGGGTGACGGTGCGGTTGAGGACCGGGCGCTCCGGCGTCGAGTCGGGGTCGAGGCAGAAGTAGCCGAGGCGCTCGAGCTGGAGGCGGTCGCCGGGCTCGAGCGCGGCCACGCTCGGCTCGAGGCGGGCGCCGCTCACGACCTCGAGGGAGTGCGGGTTGAGGTCGTCGACGAAGTCGCCCTCGGCGCCGGGGTCGGGGCGGTTGAAGAGGTGGTCGTAGAGCCGCACCTCGGCGCGCACCGCGTGTGCCGCCGACACCCAGTGCAGGGTGGCCTTGACCTTGCGGCCGTCGGGCGCGTCGCCGCCGCGGGTCGCGGGGTCGTAGGTGCAGCGCAGCTCCACCACCTCGCCCGCCGCGTCGGTGACCGCCTCGCGGCAGGTGATGAAGTAGGCGTAGCGGAGGCGCACCTCGCGCCCCGGCGCGAGCCGGAAGAACTTGGCCGGCGGCTCGAGCATGAAGTCGTCGGCCTCGATGTAGAGCTCGCGCGAGAACGGCACCCGGCGGGAGCCGGCGCCCGGGTCCTCCGGGTTGTTGACCGCCTCGAGCTCCTCGCTCCCGCCCTCGGGGTAGTTCTCGATCACCACCTTGAGCGGCTTGAGAACGCCCATCCGGCGCTCGGCGCTGCGGTTGAGCTCGGCGCGCACGCTGTGCTCGAGGAGCGCGAGGTCGACGACGCTGTTGCGCTTGGCGACACCGACCCGCTCCGCGAAGTCGCGCAGCGCCTGCGGCGGGTAGCCGCGGCGGCGGATGCCGGAGATGGTGGGCATGCGCGGGTCGTCCCAGGAGCTGACGTGGCCTTCGTTGACCAGCCGCAGGAGCCGGCGCTTGGAAAGCACCGTGTAGTTGAGGTTGAGGCGCGCGAACTCGATCTGGCGCGGCTTCGAAGGCACCGGCAGGTGGTCCACGAGCCAGTCGTAGAGCGGGCGGTGGTCCTCGAACTCGAGGGTGCAGAGGCTGTGGGTGATGTGCTCGATGGCGTCCGACTGCCCGTGGGCGTAGTCGTAGGTGGGGTAAATACACCATGCGTCGCCGGTGCGCGGGTGGGCGGCGTGGAGGATGCGGTAGAGCACCGGATCGCGCAGGTTGATGTTGCCCGCCCCCATGTCGATCTTCGCCCGCAGCACCTTCGCGCCGTCGGGGTACTCGCCGGCCCGCATGGCGCGCAGCAGGCGGAGGTTCTCCGCCGGCTCGCGGTCGCGCCATGGGCTCGGCGTGCCGGGCTCGGTGAGGGTGCCGCGGTGGGCGCGGATCTCCTCCGCCGAGAGGTCGTCCACGTAGGCGAGGCCGGCCTCGACGAGGTGCTCGGCCCAGCTGTAGAGCTGCTCGAAGTAATCGGAGGCGAAATAGAGGTGCTCGCCCCAGTCGAAGCCGAGCCAGCGCACGTCCTCCATGATGGCCTCGATGTACTCGTGCTCCTCCTTGATCGGGTTGGTGTCGTCGAAGCGCAGGTGGCAGCGGCCGCCGAACTCCTCGGCGACCCCGAAGTTGAGCGAGATCGACTTGACGTGGCCGAGGTGGAGGTAGCCGTTGGGCTCGGGCGGGAAGCGGGTGACGAGGACGTCGTGCCGGCCGCTCGAGAGGTCGTCGCGGATGATCTCGCGGATGAAGTCCTGCCGCGCGGCGTCGGGCTGCTCGTCGGCCATTGGTTCTCCCGTCATCGGGCCGGTGGCTTCTCGGCCTTCATGTTCCGCACCAGCTCGCCCGCGCGGCGCAGGCGGCGCCGGCAGCGCTCCTTGCCGAGGACCTCCATGGTCTCGAACAGGGGCGGCGTCGCGGTGCGGCCGGTGACGGCCACGCGGACCGGCATGAAGAGCTCCTTGGTGCTCCAGCCGGAAGCCTCGAGAAACGCGCGCAGCGCGCCTTCGATGGCCTCCGCCTTCCAGTCGAGCATCGGGTCGAGGTGGTCTTCGAGGAGCGTGCGCAGCGCCTTGGCGGTCTCGGCCGGCGTGCGGCCGGCGGCGACCAGCTTCGGCAGCGCCTGCGGCTCGTACTCGACCTCGCCGGCGAAGAAGAAGCCGGCGTAGGGCACGAAGTCGGCCAGCGTCTCGATGCGCTCCTGGACCAGCGGCACGATCTGGCGCAGGTACTCTTCAGCCAGGGGTCCGCTCGCCAGCCGCGCCAGAAGGCCGTCCGCATCGAGGTCGCGGATGTACTTGCCGTTGAGCCAGTTGAGCTTCTCGAGATCGAACACGGGCCCGCCGAGGCTGATGTCCTCGAGCCGCAGGGCGGCGGTGAACTCGTCGCGGCTGAACTGGTCGCGCTCGTCGGGCATGGTCCAGCCCATCAGCGCGAGGTAGTTGAGCAGGGCCTCGGGCAGGATGCCGGCGCTGCGGTAGTGCTCGAGGCTGACCGGGTTCTTGCGCTTGGAGATCTTGGAGCGGTCGGCGTTGCGCAGCAGGGGCAGGTGGCAGAAGACCGGCAGTTCCCAGCCGAAGGCCTGGTACAGGCGCACGTGCTTGGGCAGCGAGGAGATCCACTCCTCGGCGCGGATCACGTGGCTGATCTGCATCAGGTGGTCGTCGACCACGTTGGCCAGGTGGTAGGTCGGGAGGCCGTCCGATTTCAGCAGAACCTGGTCGTCGACCTGGGCGTTGGCGATCGTGATGGCGCCGCGCAGGAGGTCGACCGCGGTGGTCTCGCCGTCCGTCGGCATCGCCAACCGGACCACGTGCTCCTCGCCCGCGGCGCAGCGCCGCCGCGCCTGGTCGGGAGCGAGCGCCCGGCATCGGCGGTCGTAGCCGAGCGGCGCCTTGGCCGCTTTCTGCTCGGCGCGGAGCTCGTCGAGGCGCTCGCGGGTGCAGAAGCACGGGTAGGCGTGGCCCCCGGCGACGAGCCGGTCCACGTGCTCGCGGTAGATCGGCGTGCGCTCGCTCTGACGGTACGGCCCGTAGGGCCCGCCGAGGTCGGGCCCCTCGTCCCACTCGAGCTCCAGCCAGCGCAGGGACGCGAGGATCATGGCTTCGCTCGCGGCCGTCGAGCGGGCGCGGTCGGTGTCCTCGATCCGGAGGACGAAGCGGCCGTTATTCCGGCGGGCGAAGGCGAGGTTGAAGAGCGCCACATAGGCCGTGCCCACGTGCGGGTCGCCCGTGGGGCTGGGCGCGATGCGGGTCCTCACCTTCTGGGTCATCGGGTGTCTCCGAAAAACGCCGCCGGTGGGCGGCGTGGGATCTCTCTGGCGGAGAGGGCGGGATTCGAACCCGCGGTCCAGGTAACCCCGGACAACTGCTTAGCAGGCAGCCCTGATCGACCACTCCAGCACCTCTCCGCACCGGAGGCGGTATTGTACGTGCCCCGGAATCGACTGTAAAGTTGTGATGCCCGGAGGGATGGCCGAGTGGTCGAAGGCGGCGGTCTTGAAAACCGCTGAGGTTCACGCCTCCGTGGGTTCGAATCCCACTCCCTCCGCCAGCAATTCAGCCGGCGACCGCTGGGCGGTCGCCGGCTGAATTGCTCTTGAGGTCCGCTCAAGAGGCCGGGAGCTCCTGACGATCCGACGACAACACGCAGCTTGCGCGGTCAGTAGGTCATCACTGAGGAGAACGGCGGGTTCGGCACATGCCAGGCTCCATGGTGAATCGCTACCGCAGGGTGGTCCGGACAACCCCATCCTCAACAGCGATTCGTCGCCGCAGCGTCCGACGCTGGGGCGGCGAATCGCTCAGTACCCTCCCAGGTTGCCCTTGATCTCGGGCAGGGCGCCGACGCCCTTGAGG
>CAZMED010000158.1:0-7648 GCA_964565045.1 uncultured Thermoanaerobaculia bacterium | reverse complement strand
CGGAGGGCGGCGAGGGAGGGGGCGAGGTCGTGGTGGCGGGAACGCCGGACGAGGTGGCGCGCTGCGCGGCCTCCTACACCGGGCAGTTCTTGAAGCGGCTGCTGTGAACCCGTGCCCGTCTCCGTCTCCGTGCCCGATGGAACGGCGCTCGTCGTCGGAGACGGAGACGGAGACGGGCACGGAGACGGAGACGGGCACGGGTCGTTACGCCAGGATCGAGTAGCCCCCGTCGACGGTCAGGATCTGACCGTGGATCATTGACGCGTACTCGGTGCACAGGAAGACGACCACGTTGGCCACGTCCTGCGGGTCGATCAGGCGGCCGGCAGGGGTCCGTTCGAGGGCCGCCTCGAGGAGCTCCTCCCGGTTCGGGAAGTGCAGCAGCGCGTCGGTGTCCACGGTGCCCGCCGACACCGCGTTGATGCGCATCCCCTCCGGCGCGAACTCGGCGGCGAGGTGGCGGACCATCGACTCGAGCGCCGCCTTGGAGGCGCCGACCGCGGTGTAGTTCGGAATTGCCCGCACCGCGCCGAGGGACGAGACCGCCACCAGCACACGCTCCCCGCTCGAGGGCAGATCGAGGAAGCGCTGCGAAATCGGCAGCAGGGCGGCGGCGTTGATGTGCATCGCCCAGTCGAAGTGGTGGAGGGTGAGCTCGCGGGCCGGGCGCAGGACGCCGGAGGCGGCGTTCGAGACCACGATGTCGAGGCCTCCCCAGGCGTCTCCGATGGCGCCGAAGACACGCTCGACGTGCTCGGGGTTGGCGACGTTGCCCTTGAGAACCAAGGCCCGCACGCCGCGCGATTCAATCTCGCGTCCCGTCTCTTCGGCGCGGGAACGGTTGCGCAGGTAGTTGATCGCGACGTCGACGCCGAAGTCGGCCAGCGAGAGCGCGATCGCGCGGCCGATGCCGCGGGATGAACCGGTCACGAGGGCCCGCTTGCCGCGGAGTCTGAGATCCATTTGCACCTCCGGAGGCTCAAACTACCCCCGTTCGACCCCGAAAACAAGCTGAGATATTGCTTTTTCCGGACATTCGCCCTTGACATGCGTCGTGCCGCCCGCCAATATGTGAGTACAACGACAGACCGGAGGTTCAGATGAACAAGACCGAGATGGCCATGAAGCTTGCGAAGAAGACCGGAATCAGCCAGGGCAAGGCCGCGGAGATCATCGACATCATGTTTTCCGCCCACCCCCGCAAGGGCTTGATCGCGACCGCGCTCGACGCCGGTGAGAAGGTCACGATCCCCGGCTTCGGCACGTTCGCCACCAAGAGCCGCGGCGCCCGGCAGGGCCGCAACCCCGCGACCGGCGCGACGATCACGATTCCGGCGAAGAAGTACGTCCACTTCAAGCCGGGCAAGACCCTTCGCGAGCGCGTCGAGAAGTAGGACCGCCCGCCCCCGTGCGCCGGACGGCGACCGTTCGCGGTCGGCCGGGTGGGCGCTGCGGGAGACGGCAGGAAGAGAGCTCGAGGCCGGACCTTCGGGTCCGGCCCTTTTTTCGCCTCCGACCGCCCGTCCTCAGCGCTGGATGATGAAGCGATAGGGGACGGTGACCGTGGCGTAGGTCGTGATCGGCACGCCGTCCTTGAAACCGGGTTTGAAGCGGTACTTCCGCGCCGCCTCGAGTGCGGCCTCCGGGATTCCGAAGCTGCCCTCGTCGGCGCGCAGGATCCTGACCCTCTCGACCTCGCCGTCGGCGTTCACGGTCGCCTGCATGATGATCACACCCTGGCGCCGCGAGCGCAGCGCGGTCGCCGGCCACGCCACCGGGTGGTCCTTGATGACAACGGGCAGGGAGTCGGCGGCGGAAGGCTCGACGAAGGCGCCGCGCACGACGGGAGGCGAGGGCACGAGGGTCGGCGTCGGTACGGGCGTCGCGGGAGCCGGCGTCGGGGAAGCCGGCACCGCCGTCGGCGGCCTGGTTGCGGCGGTCGGCATCACCTCCGCGGGAATGGCTTCCGCGGCGCCGGGCGGCGCGGACGGTGGAACCTCAGGCTCGGGCGCCGCGAGCGCCGCGTCCGCTGCGAGGGCCGGGCCGGGGCCGCCCTCGGCGGCGAGCTGCTGCCGCGCCGCCTCGTCGGCGCGCCTCCGCTCCGCTGCCAGCACTGCCTCCTGCTCGCGCTGGGTCTCCTCCTCGGCCGCGATCTCGCGCTCGAGAACTTCGCGTTGGCGCCGGGCCTCCTCGTCGAGCCGGCCCTGCTGCGCCTGCTCTTCGCTGGCTCGCAGCCGGCGTTGCAGCTCCTCGATCTTGGCCTGCCGGGCGGTCAGCTCCGCACGGATGTCCGCTTCCTTCTCCGCCATCATCTCCTGCACCAGGGACTGGGCGAGAGTCCGCATCGCCTCTTCCTGAGCCTGGCGCTGGGCCGCGATCTCGGCGGCCGTCGGCGTCGGCGTCGGCGGTGGTCCCTGCGGTCCGCGGCCGACAACGAACAGGATCACGGCCACCATCACCACCGCCGCGGCGGCGCCGAGCCCGAGGTAGAGGGGGCGCCGGCTCGGTCGAGCCGGCTCGTCGTCGAGTTCGAGCACCGGCTCCGGCGGCGGCTCCACCGGCGGCGCGAGGTACGGCGTCACGTCGAGGGTCTGCTCCTTCGCGCGTTGGCGCTCGTCCTCCTCGGAGTCGCTGCGGAAGAGCCGATCCATGAAGAGGGCGAGGTTGAAGGTCGTCGGGCTGTAGGCGCCGCCGTACAGCAGCCGGTCGAGCTCCTTCTTGAAGTCCGACGCCGAGCTGAAACGGTCCTGCGGACGCTCGCCGAGCGAGCGCGCCAGGAGGCTCCGGATGTCGTCCGGAATGGCCTCCTCGTCATAGGCCATGGCGGCGGCCTCGATCGCCCCCCGGCGTTGCCCGGGATCGGCGGGCAGCGGCGCGCCGGTGAGCAGCTGGAAGAGGATCGCGCCGAGCGAGTAGACGTCACCGTGGCGGCTCGGCGTGCGTGAGCCGAGCACCTCGGGGGCGATGTAAGGGTGGACGGCGGCCGAGGCTTCATCGTCGCCGGTCGCCGCCAGCAACTCGCGTCCGAGCCCGAAGCCGGCCACCACACACTCGCCGTCGTAGGTGACGAAAACCAGGCCCGGCTGCAGAAAACCGTGCACCACCCGCTCGCCCTCGACCTCCGCGATGAGAGCGGCGGCGAGAGCGAGCGCGATCTTCTCGACGATCAGGAGGGCGTTGTCCACCGGAATCGGGAACCCCTCGGCCGCGACCCGGTCGAAGACCAGGCTCAGGGGCTTCGAAGCCACGTAGTCGTGGGCGAGCCCCGCCGCGTCGTCGTCAACCACGCAGCGGACGCCGCCGGCGACATTGTTCGACTGCACGGCCTCGGAGATCCTGCGCGCCCGCTCGAAGCCGGCCTCGAGCTCGGCGTCAGCGAACGCGGGGCCGTCGAACACCCGCAGCCAGACGGTGCGGCGCAACCCGCCGCGGTCGAGCTCCCCGGCACGGTACACATGCCCCAGCGCGTCGTCGGCCTCCTCTTTGAACAGCAGGTGCGACGCGAAGAGTCGGTAGCGCTCCACCATGGGTGCTCCTTCGAATCGAAGCTACCACCGCGGGTCGCGCGCGGTCAACGCCGGGAAGCGCGCAGCCGGGCGACGGCCCGGTTGTGATCGGCGAGAGTCGCCGAGAACGTGTGCCCGCCCTCCGGGCGGGCGACGAAGTACAGGTGCGTCGTCGCCGCGGGCGCGGCGGCGGCGCGCAATGCCGCCCGACCCGGGGAGTTGATGGGACCGGGCGGCAGGCCGGGATAGCGGTAGGTGTTGTATGGGTCGTCGATCGCCCAGTGGACGCGCAGCAGACGGTCGCGCCACTCCCCGCGCCGTTTCAAGGCGTAGACCACCGTCGGATCGCACTGCAGCAGCATGCCCCGCCGCAGCCGGTTGACGAAGACTCCTGCGATCTCCGCGCGCTCCGTCGCAAGCGAGGTCTCCGCCTCGACCAGCGATGCCAGGGTGACGACCTCCAGGGGCGTCCCCCACAGGGGCGGCGCGGCCGCGCGTTCGTCCTCCCACACGGTCAGAAACCGATCGACGAGGTGGCGCGCGGCGAAGCGGGCCTCGACGCCGACCGCGAATCGGTAGGTGTCCGGGAACAGGAAACCCTCCAGCGATGGCGCTCCGGGGACCGCCGACGCGACCCACGAGGGGTCGGCGATCACCTGCGCCCACTCCTCCGCGGTGCCGACTCCGGCGCCCACGAAGAGGTCCGCGATGGCCGCCGCGTCGCTGCCCTCGATGACCGTCAGCTCGAAGGTCTCGACCTTCCCTTCGAGGATCGACTCAAGGACGTCCACCGGCCGCGAGCCGATGGGGAACCGGTAGCGCCCGAAGTGCATCGAGCGCGCGCGCGCGCGGGCTCGGACGTAGAGCTGCGCGGCGAGCGGCGATGGGATCAGGCCTTCATCGTGGAGCTGGTCCAGGATCTCGCGCGCGCTGCGGCCGCGCTCGATCTCGAGCGTCACGACCGCGGTCGAGCGCACACCCCAGAGTGAATGGTGGAACCACGCGCCCGCACCGCCCGCGAGCAGCACGAGCGCGAGCCCGGCCGCCGCCACCCACCTCGCTCGAGCCGCCACCTCAGACCCCTCGACCGGCTGCGGCGAGACGCTCGAGAAACTCCTCGAGAATCACCTGCGCCGCGAGGTCGTCGACGGGGAGCCCGGGCCGCCTCCCGGCATCGCGGGCGCGCGCCCGCGCCTCGACGGTGCTCAAGTACTCCGACTGCAGCACGACCTCGAGCCCGAGATCTCCCAGTGCCTCGGCGAGCCTCCGGCTGCGCCGCGCCGCGGGAGACTCGCGGCCGTCTGCGAAGCTCGGGAGACCGACGACCACCAGGGCCGCCCGGTTGTCGCGCGCGGCCGCCGTGATCACCCGCGCCGCCGCCTCCACGCCGTCGTAAGCGACCACCGCGAGGGGCGAGGCGACGCCGGTCGCGCCGTCGGCCACGGCCAGCCCCATCCGCTGTCCGCCGGGGTCCACTCCCAGGTATCGCACCGGCCCATTGTACGTGTCGCCGCAAGATCGCCGTTGCGGCGACCGGCTACAATGGGCCTGGTCCGGAGCACCGGGCAGGAGGTTCATGACCCTTCGCGACACGCGAATCGCATCCGTCGTGCGGTGCTCGTTCCTGGCCGTGCTGGCGTTGTCGATCAACGCGCTCGCGGCGGCCGTGGAGCTCGAGGACCGGGTGATCCTGACCGCCGAAAACCAGTCCGGAAACGAAGCCATCTGGCGCGGCGAAGGCGACGTCCTGGTGCTCTACCAGGAGATCGAGATCCGCAGTGACGAGCTCGAGTACGAGCGCTCGAGCGGGGACATCGTGGCCCGCGGGAACGTCATCCTCGACCGCGGACCGAGCCGCTTCACCGCCGACGAACTGCGCTTCAACCTCAACACGAAGACCGGGACCTTCCACAACGCCACGGCCTTCGTCGACCCGATGTACCGTTTCAGCGGCCGCGTGATCGAGAAGCTCGACGAGACCCACTACCGGATCGACCACGCGATCTTCACCACCTGCTCAACCGACGGCCGCCCGCCGTGGAGCTTCACGGTGCGCTCGGCGCTGGTGGAGGAGGAGGGCCTCGGACGATTCAAGAGCGTCGCCATGAAGGTCCAGGGCGTGCCGGTCTTCTACCTGCCGTACATGGTGTGGCCCATCAAGCAGGAACGTTCGCCGGGGCTGCTCATGCCGCGTCTCGGCTACTCCAACCGGCGCGGCTTCAACATCGGGCTGCCGGTGTTCGTGCCCCTCGGCCGCAGCTACGACACCACGGTCTTCGGCGACTTCTACACCGGCGGCTACCTCGGGCTCGGCAACATCTGGCGCTGGGCGCCGGTGCGGGGGGCGTTCGGCGAGATCGACATGTACGCGATCCTCGACCGCGAAACCGACGAGGTGAACTGGAAGGTCTTCGGCCGCCACGTTCAGGAGGACTTTCTCGGCTTCAAGCTGCTGGCCGAGGTGGAGAGCCTGTCGGATATCGACTTTTGGCAGGACTTCGACCGCAGCTTCGACGCCAACACGCGCCGCGACCTGTACTCCTTCGCGTATCTGAACCGCGGCTTCGGGCCCTACGCCCTCAACCTGCGGGCCGACCGCCGACAGACCTTTCTCACCACCACCGAGGTCATGCTCAGCCAGTTGCCGGAGATCGAGCTGCGCTCGGGCTCGACCCAGCTGGGCAACTCTCCCTTCTACCTCAACCTCATCTCTTCGCTGAGCTACCTCCGGGTCGACCGCGGCGGCGCCCTGGCGGGCTCCTATGGCCGCGCCGACCTCTTCCCGGCCCTCTCCTACACCCTGCCGGGCCCGCCCTGGTTGTCGGTGACGCCGAGGTTGGCCGGGAGGGCCACCTACTACACCCAACGGTACGGCGACGACCGCGTCAGCTTCGTCGACGAGCCCATCAGCCGCCTCTACGCCTCCGGCGGCGTCGACGTGGTCGGACCGTCGTTCTCGCGCGTCTTCGGGGGCGGCCTCGGCCGCTTCGACAGGATCAAGCACCTCATCGAGCCCCGCCTGCAGTACCTCTACCTGACCACGCCCACCGACACCTCCCTGCTGCCGATCTTCGACGAGGTGGACTCGACGCCGCAGGACGCCAACCTGGTCCGCTTCGTGCTCGCCAACCGGCTTCTGGGTCGCGACCGCGAAGGCATCGGCACCCGCGAGCTCGGCTCGCTGGAGCTCTATCAGGACTACTCGTTCGATGCCCCTCTCAACTTCGGCGACGGCACCCGGACCAGCCAGCTCTCGGCCCTCGGCGTGGTGCTGCGGCTGACCCCCACCGTGGGCACCGGCTTCGACGCCCGCGCCTCATACGACCACCTGTTCGGGAACCTGCGCTCCACATCGCTCGCGGCGTCGGCGCGAAGCGGGATCGGCATGGCCATGCTGACCTGGTACCAGAGCTTCAATCCGAGGTCCGGCGATCGCCTGTCATCGCAGCTGCGGAGCCTGCTGACCTTCCGAAAATCCGGTTTTCCGCTCGATCTCTCGGTGCAGGTGGCCTACGACATCGTGCGCGCCGAGTTCGGCGACCAGCGCTACGGCCTCAACTACCAGGGCAGCTGCTGGAACATCTCGGCCGTCTACCGCGACACCAGGATCGGCGCCTTTCCGACCCGTGAGTTCCTGATCGTGATCGGCCTCAAGGGCGTCGGCGCCCTGCCCGAGATCAAGGGCAACCTGGGAGGGTACTGACCCGTGCCCTCCCCCGTGCCCGTCTCCGTGCCCGCCAGACCCCCCCGATCCTCGCTCGACCTTCAGAGCTCTCACAGAGGCTTCGAAAACGAGCAGGGGACCGGTCCGGTTGTCACCACGTCGATACCTCGGATCGCGGAGATTCCGGTGTAGAGTAGACGGTCCGGGAGGGATGGCCGAGCGGTCGAAGGCGCCGGTCTTGAAAACCGGTGAGGTTCACGCCTCCGTGGGTTCGAATCCCACTCCCTCCGCCAATCTCCGCGCCCCTGCGAGAATCCGCATCCGGCCCTGTCGATGGCTTCGGGAATCGTCTTTTCGGGCACGGAGACGGAGACGGGCACGGGCACGGGCGGGCCACCCCAGGTTTACAGCCAACGGGCAGCAACGTACAATACCGCCTCCGGTGCGGAGAGGTGCTGGAGTGGTCGATCAGGGCTGC
>CAZMED010000157.1:0-7660 GCA_964565045.1 uncultured Thermoanaerobaculia bacterium | reverse complement strand
GTCCAGCCGAGGTTGGCGAGCAGGAACCAGAACAGGAACGAGGCGACGGAGACCTCGCCGAACGGCACGTAGAGAAACCAGCAGGCGAGAACCGTGATGATCGAACCGCCCATCAGCCATGGCTTGCGCGAGCCCTTCCGGATCCGGTACTGGTCGGAGAGATAGCCGATGATGGGATCGGTCACCCCGTCGAAGATCCGGGTGATGAAGATGACGAGCGCGATCTGCTCGAGCCCGAGGCCGAAGAACTTGGCGTAGATGCCCTGGAGCACCGACAGCGCCGGCCCGTGGATGAAGGACTGCGAAAAGGCTGGGGCACTGAAGGCCCCGAGGACCCTGGTGCTGAGGCGGGCGCTCTCAGGTGTCGCACCTCGAGACTCGCGTTCGAGCTTCGTCATCGACGTTCGCCTTTCACCCAGTCGGCCCTCGTGAATCGAATCCGTGCAGAGCTCATAGGACCTCGTCGAGGAATTGACGCATCACCGGCACCACGGCCGCCGGGTCCATGCACACCCCGAAATCCCGATCCGGAATCACACGCACCACCCAGCCCATCGACTCGAGCTCGCCCCGGCGCGAGAGGATGGTGGTCGCGATGGGCAGCACGATGCCGCCCGCGTCCGAATTCCCGTCGGAAGCCGTGAACACCATTCTCGGGCAGTCGATCCGCGCGACCGCCTCCGCCTCGGGCCAATCGCCGACGCTCCCGAGGTAGGTCACCCACTGGCGGTACTGGCCGGGCCCGCGAAGCACGACCTTCGCCGATTCGGGCGGGTCGTCCACCTGCAGGCGTGCGCCCTCGAGAACCTTGTCATAGGGGGCACCGAGGGGCGGCCAGCCGCCGATGACCAACGCAGACAGTCGATCGGTCCGCCATGCCAGCTGGAGCCCGACACCGCCGCCCCAGGAGTATCCCCAGTACGCGAACTCGTCGAACCCGGCGGCGTCGGCCACGGCCATCAGATCGGAGCACACCCGATCGACGTCGAAATCGTCCGGCGGGATGGTGCCGCTCCTGCCGATGCTCGGGTAGTCGACCAGGAGCACCCGGTATCGATCCGTCAGCCCGTCGAGGTATCCGGCGAGGGTGGCCGCTCCAAAATCCCCGAAGACTTCGGCCTGCGACGCCATCATCGGGAAACCGAGCAGCAGGGGCGCCCCGTCACCGTGGACCTCGAAGTAGATCTCGATCGACGGATCCGTGGGGCTGGAGGTCACCATGCTCATCCCCTCAGTCCGGCACCCCGGTCGTCTCCGCGATCATGTCGTCGACGAGATCGTTGAGAACCGGGATGGTCGCAGGCCCCGCCGCGATGATCCGGTCGTGAAACCGGCGGAAGCTGAAGCGGTCTCCGAGCCGCGCCTCGCACCGCTTTCTGATCTTGCGGAACTCGAGGTTGCCGATCTGGTAGGCCAGGGCCTGACCCGGCCAGCAGATGTAGCGGTCGACCTCGGCGGCGATGGTCGCGCGCGGCATCGCCATGTGCCGCTCCATCGTATCGATGGCCTGCTCGCGGCTCCAGCCCAGCCAGTGGATTCCGGTGTCCACCACCAGCCGCAGCGCCCGCCAGATTTCCATCTCGAGCCGCCCGTAGTGCTGGTGCGGCGTCTCGTAGAGGCCCATGTCGACGCCGAGGCCTTCGCAGTAGATGGCCCAGCCCTCGATGCACACCGGGTAGCGGATCGCTCCGTGGCGGCGGAACAGCGGCAGGTGGTCGGCCTCCTGCATGAGAGCGATGTGCATGAGGTGGCCGGGCCACGCCTCGTGGAGGGCGAGCGGGACGTGCATGGGGGTCGGGCACCGGTCGGGCAGGCTGGTCACCCACATCACGCCCGGCGCCGAACGGTCGGCCGGGTTGGGCTGCGCGTAGGCCGCGGGCACCCGCTCGGCCATCGCCTCGGGGATCGATCTCACGCCGTAGGTGATCCTCGGCAGATGTCCGAAGTAGCTCGGGATCAGCCCGTCGATGCGCTTGCAGAGGATCTCGAGCCGCTCGCGCAGGGCCTCCGCCGTCGGGGTGAAGAACCCGGGCGACCCGAGATGCTCGCGAAACCCACCCAGATCGCCGGTGTATCCCGCGTCCGCGGCGACGTCCTCCATGGCGCGCTCGAGACGGTCGACCTCGGCAAGCCCCAGCTCGTGCACCTCGTCGGGCCCGATGTCGAGGGTCGTGAAGTCGCGCACCAGCGCCCGGTAGTAGTCGCCGCCCCCGGGCGAATCGGAGCAGGCCACGGTGTCGCGGGCCTCGGCGCCCAACGTGCCTTCGAGGTAGTCGGCGAGACGCTCGAAGGCGGGGACGATCTCCCGCTCCACCAGCTCGCGACAGCGGACTGCACAGGAGCCCAGGCCGTTCGAGGAGGAAACGGTCGACCGCTCGAAGGGCCCGAGAAAGGTCGACAGGCCCGCCTCGCCGGCGACCGTGGCCCGGAAGTTCGACGCCGCGGTTTCGATCACCACCCTCGGATATCGGATACCCAGGGCCCGACCGGCCTCCAGATTGGCGCGGACGTCGCCGAGGTAGGCGGGGACGCTCGCCAGGCGCTCCACATACCGATCGGCTTCGGCCCTGTCCGAGATGGTGGTGGTGTTGGCGAAGTAGGTCGCCGACATGGCAGGCCCGGTGGGGAAAAGCGTGGGGCGGTGATGCGCACCGACCACGTACAGGGCGCGGATCGCCCCGAGCTCGTGGCTCAAGAGCCTGTGAGTGGCCTGATTTTGCGCGTCCAGATCCGACCCGTCGATACCGTCCAGCTCTGCCAGCATCCCGGCCGCGACCGCATCGCGTCGGTCGAAATCGGCGGGCGCCTCGCGGAAGAGCACCGGATCGTCGACGTCTTCGCCGGCGAGGATGGCAAACGTCGGGCCCTCGTGGCACTGGAACCGCCAGTAACGCTCGGCGAGATCGGCCAGGCAGTCCGTGGCAGATGGCTCTGTCATGTCGTCGCGCTCCCCTCCGAGCCCGCCGCAACGCCCGTCACCACCGACCGAACCGCGTCGAGCAGGAACTCGGGCACCTCGTACGGGAAGTTGTGACCGGTGCCTTCCGGGGCTATGACGCGGCGCGAACGGCTCGAGATCGTCAGGTAGCGCTCGCGCGAACGGGCGTAGAACCGGCGCAGCCGATCCCGGTCGATCTCACGCCCGGTCGCGCGCTCGATCATCTGCGCCGTCGCCTCGAACTCGCCCTCCTCCATGCCCTTGGGCGCGACCAGCAGCACCGGAAGATCGCCGAGGTCGCCCTCGTACACCACCGTGTCCCACGCCACCTCGGCCAGGCCGCGGGCGGAGAGCTCGGACGAGATCGAGGCGAGCGCGCACGCCGCGCCAGTGCCACCTTCGATCTTCTCGAGGGCCGCGCCGGCCTCTCCGAGCCGTTCCTCGACGAGCTCCCTGATGCGCTTCCAGGCCGGCGGTTCGTTGCGCCGTCGTTTCCTCCCGGCGACGTCGACGTGGACCCCGAACAGCCGCGGCAGGGCGTTGAGCACGGCGCCGCTGCGCATCTGCTTCAGGACGGGGATTTCCGGCCCATAGATGATCGTGTCGGGCGGGGTCGCGTCGACCATGACCAGGGCCGAAACACGCTCCGGCCAGCGCCGGGCCACGTTGGCCATCAGCAGCCCGCCGAAGGAATGGCCGACGAGCACGAACGGGCCCGCCTCCCCCGCACCTTCGAGCGCCGCAACGATCTCTCGCGCCTCTCCCGCCGTGGTGCGGGGGAACGGGCCGATGTCGCTCCAGCCCGCGCCGGGTCGATCAATCAGAATCGACCGGCTCTCCTCCCGCAGCGCACAATGCAGATGATGGAACGCGAAACCCGCCGCGTGGCCTCCGGGCATCCAGACCACGGACGGCCCGTCTCGTGCGTCCCCCTCGGCCAGCACGTGAATGCGAAAACCACCCACGTCCACCATCCGACCAGGCGGTGGAAAGCGCCGCCGCACCCGGGCCATCTGCACGAGGTGGACGACCGAACCGGCGGCCAGGCAGGCGGCAACCGACAGGATCGCGATCCCGAGCCAGGTGGACCAGACGAAACCGAGGACAGCCGTGGCAGCCGTCGCCACCGCCATCGCCAGCCCGGCCCACTCTCGGCTGAGGAACGACAGCATGGCGTTGATCAACGGAGAACCCCCCTCGCCGGTCACCCGACCCTCGGAGTTGACCCGGGCTTTCGGGAATCCTAACGCCGACCCGGGCGCGGCGGCGGACCCTCTGCTCGAGAATTACAGATGGAAGCCCAAGCCGACCCCGTAGCTGAGTGGGCGCGGCCGCACAGCCGACGGCACGCCGCCGAACGGGATCGCTGGCGACACGGCCCCGTTGTCGTCGAGCAGGTTCTGCCCCCACAGCGACAGCTCGACGGATCCGAACGTCAGCGCGAAGCGCGCGTTGAGGAGACCGATGGCGTCCGACTGCAGCGGTTCCGAGATTCCGAAGTTGCGGAAATTGAGGTCGAACGGGCCGATGACCTGGTAATCCGCGTGCAGCAGACCGGGGGTCCGCTGACCGACGTCGAAGCTCCAGTCCACGGCGATCGCATAGTTGTACTTCGCGGCGTAGTCGACCCGATCGCCATCGGCGTGGGCGTACGAGTTCGCGGCGTACTCGGTGTCGTTGTAGCCGCCCGAGACGGTGAACTGCAGCGCCCGCAAGGGGGTCATGGTGAGCTGCAGGTCGAAGCCGTTTCCCGAGGCCTCGCCGACGTTGTCGGTCAAGGCCACGAAGGTCCCTGGGCACAGCGTCAGCGTCTGAATGTCCGTCCACGAGTTGTGGAAGACCGCTCCCTGGATGACGAGCTGCCCGTTGCTCAGGCTGGCGCTGGAGCCAACCTCGTAGGTCCACAGCGTCTCCGGGTCGAAGGTGTTCGAGATGTCGCATCCGGGCGGCACGAGGTTGAACCCGCCGCTCCGGAAGCCCTTCGAGGCACTGGCGTAGATCAGCGTTTCGTCCGACGGTCGGTACGAGAGCACGAAACGCGGGCTCACGGAATCGAAGCTCCCACTCTGGTCCGGGTTCGCTGCCGGCGGGCCGAACTGACCCACGGTGCTCGACCGCTCGCGGTCGTCCTTGAAGTACCTCAGCCCGACCGTGCCCGAGACCTTCTTCGTGAAGGCGTACTCCACCTCCCCGAACAGGGCGTACTGCTCGGTCGTGTCCTCGTTGGTGGTCTCGAAGAGCTCGAACGGGAACGGGTTCGGCGTGGTCACCGAGAGGTTGTATGCGCTGCCGTCGAAATTGCGGTAGTAGGCGCCGATGGTCCAGTCGAGGCGGCCGCCGCCGATTGAACCGAGACGGAACTCCTGGGTCAGGATGTCGGACTCGCCGCCGTAAGTCAGGGCGACCGTGTCGACCATCCCGGGTGGCAGGAACGGCACGTAGAGCGCGGTGAAATCGTAGGCGCCTTCGGATTCGCGGTCGACGTAGCCGGTGGAACTCAGGAACGTGAAGCTCCCGGCGTCGTAGGTGAGCACGAGGTTCGCGATCAGCGAGTCCTCCTCCACCGGCTGCGGGATCACGAACGGGGCCGTCATGTCGGCGTCGGCGTAGTTCAGGTTGTCGAACTCGGTGCTCTGGCCCTGCACCATGAACGACGCGACGAGCCTGTCGCTCGCCACCCACAGACCCTTGACGCGGAAGGTGGTGGAATCACCTTCGTTACCATCCTCCAGGCCTTGCGCCGGGTAATCGACCCAGCCCGGAAAGTGCTCCCCGCCCGCCATGATCCGGAGCCCGAAGACGTTCTCCACGACCGGGATGTTGACCACCGCGCTGGCCCGGTACGTGGCGGTCCCGTCACTGACCGAGCCGTAGGCGCTGTCGAAGTCGAGGTCGAAGGTGTCGAGCTGCGGGTCCCGGGTGACGTACTTGATGGTCCCGCCCATGGAGCTCTCGCCGTACAGCGTCCCCTGCGGACCGCGCAGGACCTCGACCCGCTCGAGGTCGAGCAGCCGGACGTCGAGGTTGGAGCCGGCGGCCTCCGGGGTGATCGGCATCTCGTCCATGTACACGCCGACCGTGGGCAGGTTCTGGGGCGATGAGATGCCCCGGATCTGAACCCGCTGCTGTCCCGGTCCCGTCTCGACCATGGACAGGCTGGGAATGGTGCCCTGAATCTCGGTGAGATTGGTGACCCCCTGCTTCTGGATCGAGTCGCCCGTGATTGCCGAGATCGAAGCGGGTACGTCGAGGATCTCGCGCTCGCGCTTCTGAGCGGTCACCGTGATGTTGTTGAAGAACGAGACCGGCTCGAGCACGAAGTCCCTGGTGGCCGTTTGGTCTGCCGCCAGGGTGACCTCGACGGTCCCCGATGCGAATCCGGCGAGCGCCGCCGTCATCTGGTACGTGCCGGGCACCAATGCGGTGATCGAGTAAAAGCCCTGGACATCCGTGACAGCGGCCTTCGGCTCTCCCTGGGCGGCGCCCTGCAAGGCGACAGTCACCCCCGGAAGCAGCGTCCCATCCGCGGCGGTCACGGTGCCGGATATCGACGCTGTGCCCTGCGCACCCAACGGCAACGCAACCGTCATCGTCGCTGCAAACACAACGATCCAAAGAGATTGCACCCTTCTCATGGCCCCTCCTCCGTGGCGTTCGGTTGATTTCGACCGACTGTTTCGAATCATAATTCGAAAACTTAAGTCGAAGAACGCCCCATGTCAAGGGCCAATCGACATGTTCCGTCGCTGAAACCACTGCCCGGCCGGGCTGGGAACCGGACCTCGAGACCCGGATGAGGGCCACGAATCCGGGCCGTGCAATGGGGCCGGCAGCTGCCGACGAAGGGTTCAGGAGCTGACTCGGGTGTTCCGGTCGGCCTCGGGAGGAAGGAGCATGGCGCGCTGGACTCCCATCACCTGCAGGGCGACTCGATTGGTCTCGGCGAGACCGAGCTTCTCGATCCGATCGAGCAACCACAGGTTCGACGCCTGACGCGCATTGAGCGACATCGCCGCCAGCAACGCGGCGGGCAGGTCTCCGCGGACCACCCCCAGCTCCTGTCCCCGAGTGATCCAGGCCAGCTCCCATTCGCGGCGCTTTTCGTGGTACTCCTCGAGGACCGCTTCCCCCGTCCGATCGGGCAGCGAGCGGTTGAGAAACCTGGCCGCGTCGACCAACCAAGGATCTTCGGTACACGCGGCGAGGTTCTGCTTGATAACCTCCTCGAAGGTCGTCCAATAGGTGTCAGCCGTCAGGGCCTCGAGATCGACCCGGCCTTTCGCCGTCAGGCGCCGCCAGGCCTCGTCGAGGACCGTGTGGCAGAGATCGGCCTTGTCGGCGAAGTAATAGTAGAAAGAAGACTTGCCGATTCCAGCCGTGTCGGCGATGGCCTCCAGCACGGCCCCTTTGTAGCCCTTCTCGGCGAACTCGACGGCGGCGGCCGAGATCAGCCCGAGGCGACGGTCGGCGGAGAGCTTGGAGAAGCGAGGCAGCGCCATCGCGGGCAGTATAGCGCGGTTCAAACCCAATGTTCGGAATTTCCATTCGAGACCGCTCCTCGTGATCGTCGAAGCGGTCGCCGTCGGGAACGGATAGGTGCACCCGCATCAGGAGCGGAAGGGCGCAGGCAGGGCGGCGCGACCCCGGGCGCCGGGGTATCAGGTCACCGGGCGCCCGCCTCGGCGAGGCGGCGGAGCTCCTCGAACCAGCCCAGCACCACCT
>CAZMED010000156.1:0-7660 GCA_964565045.1 uncultured Thermoanaerobaculia bacterium | reverse complement strand
GGGAAGACCTTGCGGATGTCCCACTTGACGCCGGAGCCGCGCAGCGGCGGGCCGGTGAGGCCCCACTCGATCGCTTCCTCGGCGGTGACGACGCCGATGTCGATGGTGCGCTGCTTCCAGATCCGGTTCTCGGTGAGCAGGTTCTCGTACTCGTCGATGTGGGCATTGAACCCGTCGACCAGCACCGAGCAGCGGTCGACCCAGCCGTCCGGCAGCTCGAAGGGGACGCCGCCGATCTTCATGCAGTTCAGGGTCAGGCGGGCGCCGCAGTACTCCTCGAAGAGGTCGAGAATCGCGTCGCGCTCGCGGAAGGTGTAGAAGAACGGGGTGATGGCGCCGATGTCGACGGCGTGGGTCGCCAGCCACACGAGGTGCGAGGCGAGCCGCTGCAGCTCGGCCAGGATCATGCGGATGTAGGCGGCGCGCGGTGGGATGGTGATCCCGAGCAGCTTCTCCATGGCGACGCAGAAGCCCTGGTTGTTGGTCGCCGCCGCCACGTAGTCCATGCGGTCGGTGTGCGGGATGCACTGCGGGAAGTCCATCGTCTCGAAGAGCTTCTCGGTCCCGCGGTGGAGGTAGCCGATGATCGGCACCGCCTCCATGATCTTCTCGCCGTCGAGCTTCATCTTGACCCGCAGCACGCCGTGGGTGGCCGGGTGCTGGGGCCCGAAGTTGATCTCCATCTCCTCGACGTCGAAGAGGGAATGATCGGGAACCTTCATGCGGTCTCCCCTTCCTCGCCCTCCGCGTCCTCGGGCGGCGGGCCGCCGCCCGGCGGGTACGTGTCGGGGTAGATGGCGGCGCCGGTGTCGATGCCTTCGACCGGGAAGTCCTTGCGCAGCGGGTGGCCGTTGAAGCCCTCCCAGGTCAGGATCCGCTCGAGCCCGGGATGGCCCTCGAAGATGATGCCGAACATGTCGTAGGCCTCGCGCTCCATCCAGTTGGCGGTCTTCCACACCCCACTGACGCTGGCGACCGGCGTCTCGTCGGCGACCGCCGCCCGCAGGCGCAGACGCTTCGAGTCGTCGTGCCGGTGCATCCAGTAGACGACGTCGAAGCGGCCCTGCTCGCGTTCGGGCCAGTCGATCGCCGTCAGGTCGACCAGGAACCCGTAGCCGAGGCCGGTCTTGAGGAAGGAGCAGATCTCGACGATGCGGTCGGCGGGCACGGTCAGGGTGACCTCTCCCGCGAAACGGTCGGCCGCCAGCACCGCGCCCGGCAGCTCGGCGTTCAACGCCGCGGCGTCGGCGTCGTCGGCCGCATCCTCGTGGTCGGGCGGCACCGGTTTTTCTTCCCAGGGCGGCTTCGGCTCCTCGCTCTCGGCGGCGGCTGCGGCGGCCTTCTTGGCGGCGGCGCGGGCCTTGGCCTCGGCGATCTTGGCCGCCTTCTCCTCGTCGGAGAGGGGCGTCTTCCCAGTCGCGGGTGCGTCCCCGGCCGCGGCGGCTGCGGTCTCGGGGGTCTTGTCGTCGGCGGGCGGCGCCGATTCGGGCGGCGGGGTCGTCGGTTTGTCGTCGCTCATGCCGCCCTCCTCACGAGGCCCGACTGCGGGCGATGGTCTCGCGGTCGATCTTGCGCTGCAGCTGCATGAGGCCGTAGAGCAGCGCCTCGGGGCGCGGCGGGCAGCCCGGGATGTAGACGTCGACCGGAATGATGCGGTCGACGCCCTGGGTCACGGCGTAGGTCTTGTAGGGCCCGCCGCAGGTGGCGCAGGAGCCCATCGCCAGCACCCACTTGGGGTCGGCCATCTGGTCGTAGAGCCGCTTGACGATGGGCGCCATCTTCTCGGTCACGGTGCCGGCGACGATCATCATGTCGGCCTGGCGCGGCGAGCCGCGGAAGACCTCGGCGCCGAAGCGCGCCATGTCGTAGCGCGGGTCGAGCACGGCCATCATCTCGATCGCGCAGCAGGCGAGGCCGAACTGCATCGGCCACAGCGACGAGCGCCGCGCCCAGTTGAAGACCGTGTCGTAGGTCGTGGTGATGATGTTCTTTTCGAACCGGTTCTCGATCAGGCCCATTCGAGAGCCCCCCTTCGCCAGGCGTAGAGATAGCCGACGAGCAGGATGGCGAGAAACACCATCATCTCGATGAACCCGAACAGCGCCAGCTCGTCGAACATCACCGCCCACGGGAAGAGGAAGATGGTCTCCACGTCGAACACCACGAAGAGGACGGCGATCAGGTAGTAGCGGATGGAGAACCGGCTGTCGAGTGCGAACGAGGTGGGCTCGATGCCGCACTCGTAAGGTTCCGCCTTGACGGGGTCGTACGAACCGAAGCGGATCACCCGTGCGATGAGCAGGATGATGATCGGGACGGAGACCGCGACGAGGGTGAAGATCAGAATCGGGACGTAGTGTTCCATTCCCCTCCTCCAGTCGGGCCGGTTCATTCTAGCCGGGTCGCCCCGCTTGTCAATCTTTTCACAAGCTCATGAACACCGGTCTCAGACAGCGGCGCAACATTCGAACGTTCAACGTTTAACGTTGCGAGCACCGGGCACCGAATCAACCGTTCCCGCGGACCACTCCCCCACCGCCGTCGGGCGCGGGTCTGCCTCCCGGTCGAGGCAGCGGTAGGCGATGGCCTCCGCGAGGTGGGCGGACGAGAGGCGCTCCTCGCCCGCCAGGTCGGCGATGGTCCGTGCCACCCGCAGGATCCGGTGGTAGGCGCGGGCCGAGAGCCCGAGCCCGCGGCTCGCGTGCTCGAGGAGCCGGCGTCCGTCGTCCCCGGGCCGCGCCCAACGACGGATCGCGTCCGGCCCCATCTCGCCGTTCAGGCGCAGTCCGGCGCCTGCAAACCGCTCGCCCTGGCGGAGCCTTGCCCCCGCCACCCGGGCGGCGACCGCCGCCGAGGCCTCGCCGCGCCGGTCCGCCGAAAGCTGCCGCCAGGGTACCGCCGGCACGGCCACCTGGAGGTCGAGCCGGTCGAGCAGCGGGCCCGAGAGTCGGCCCCGGTAGCGCTGCACGGCGAGCGGGGTGCACCGGCAGTCGCGCCGGTCGTCGCCGAGGAAGCCGCAGGGGCAGGGGTTGGCGGCCGCCACCAGCTGCAGGTTGGCGGGGAAGCTGAGCGTCGACTGGGCGCGTGCCACCGTCACCTGGCGGTCCTCGAGCGGCTGGCGCAGGGCCTCGAGCACGTCGCGCCGGAACTCGGTGAGCTCGTCGAGGAACAGGACCCCGTTGTGGGCGAGGGACGCCTCCCCCGGCTGCGGGCTCGCACCACCGCCGATCAGGGCCACGGCCGAGCAGGTGTGGTGCGGGGCCCGGAAGGGGCGAGCCGACATCAGCCCCGCCGGCCGCGGCACGCGGGTCGAGACCGAGTAGATGCAGGTCGTCTCCAGGGCCTCGTCGAGGCCGAGCGGGGGCAGGATGCCGGGCAGGCGGCGCGCGAGCATCGACTTGCCGCTGCCCGGAGGGCCCATGAACAGGAGGTGGTGACCGCCGGCGGCGGCGATCTCGAGGGCGCGCCGGGCCTGCTCCTGGCCGATGACGTCGGCGAGATCGGGCGCGGGGCGCGTCCTGGCCGGGGCGTCGCAATCCCGGGCGGCGCCTTCCGGCACCGTCCCGTCCCGCACGTAGCGCACGACGTCTCCGAGCGTCGATGCCGGCACCACCCGGATCCCCGACACGACCGAGCCCTCGCGCCGGTTGGCGGCCGGCACCACGGCCTCGCGGAGGCCGCGGTCGCGCGCCGCGAGCACGATCGGCAGCACCCCGCGCACCGGCTGCAGCCGGCCCTCGAGCGACAGCTCGCCGAGCAACAGCCTGTCCTCGAGCGCGGCCGCCGGCACGTCGCCGGTGGCGCCGAGAAAGGCCATCGCCATCGCGAGGTCGAGGCCCGTCCCCTCCTTGCGCTCGTCGGCCGGGGCCAGATTGATGACGACGTTGGCCGGCTCCGAGCGCCGGCCGAGGTGGCGGATCGCCGCGAAGATCCGCTCGCGCGCCTCCCGGACCGCCGTGTCGGGCAGGCCGACCACCGTCACCGACGGCTGCTGCGCGCGGATCCGATCCACCTCCACGGTCACGAACAACGCCTCCACGCCGCGCGGCGTGGCAGAGTACGCCTTCGCAAGCATAGTTCTCTCCCTCGTTGTGCAGCGTGGAACAGCACTACGATGCCAGGACCGGGCCGCGCCGTCAACCCGTTTCCGTGTCCGTCTCCGTGCCCGTGCCCGGCGTGCGCGTCGGGTCCAGAGAGTGCTGACGGCACTTCCGGGAATCAGAGCTCGCCCGAAAACGTAGTTCTCTTCAGAGGGACGTCGCCGCCAGGGGCTCTGTTCGCCTCTTTTCCGCCCCTTCCGAGCCTCGGTCCATCGGGCACGGAAACGGATACGGAGACGGGCACGGGAGACAGGGTGGTAGACTTCTGATTGTCGAATCTGGGGGCGTCCAGGTTTCGACGGGGAACGGTTCCGGTTGTCGGCAGCGTGTCGAGGGTCATCCGCTCGTACAACGGGTGAAGGCAATCACAACTGCCGATAACAACTACGCTCTGGCTGCGTAAGTAGCCACGTCGCTCTCGAGGCTCGGCCCGTCGGTCTGAGAGCGACGAAGTCAGACGGGCTGGATCGCCGTCGCGCCCGAAGGCGGAGATCGAGATTTTTCGGGCTGGCCGCGAGGAAGGGTGCCGACTGACTGACCACGCGGCGAGAACAACCAGCCGGCTGCACACGGAGAAACCGGCGACCGGAGTTCCTCGGACGTGGGTTCGATTCCCACCGCCTCCACCAATACAAATTCGGCCCTCAATCCTCGGAGGATTGAGGGCCGAATTTGTAATCACGTAGATCGTCTGAAAAAGCCGGACTACAATTCGGTGGGCCGTCGCAGCGGCATCGGTATCAAATGCGGCCGAATCCAGTATCGGCGTGAAGCGGAGTTCACGAAGCGTGAAACGTCATCTGACATTTCTTCTGATGCTCGCTCTCTGCTGCGGCACCCTGGTTGCGCAGGAGCCGGGCCGCACGCTCGAGTTCCATTTCGACGGCCGCGCGATCGTGGTGCCGCGTTTCGGCCCCAAGGTCGAGGTGCTGCCGGTGCTCGAGCTGATCGGCGCCGAGACCGGGTTCTCGGCGTCCATGGACACCTGGGGGGTGATTCTCGGCGAGCACGTCCTGCAGTTCGCCGCCGGCCGCAAGCACATGCTGGTCGACGGCGACCTCGTCGAGGCCCAGGAGGCGCCGGTGGCCTCGCCGTCAGGGATCGCGGCCTCGCTCGCCTACCTCGAACGCTCCCTCCTGAGCCCGCTCGGCTTCCACCTGGAGGCGATCCCGGAAGGGTTCCGCATCGAACGCGGTGGCCGCTTCGCCGAGCCGGTCGACGTTCGGCCGGTGGTCGCGGACTTCAACACCACCTCGACCCTGGTCCTCACATTGAGTCGCACCGTCGAGGTCGAGGTCCGCGAGCCCGAGCCCGGGAGCCTCGTCGTCCGCTTCGCAGACGCCGCGCCCCAGCTCGACACCACGGCGCGCTTCCGGTCGCGCCGGGTGCGGTCGATCAGCAATGACGGCCAGGAGTTGGTGGTGGTGCTGGCGCGGGACACCGGCCTGCTGACCTGGCACAGTCTCGAGAACCCGCCCCGGGTGACCATGGAGCTCGGCCCGGCGCGGCCGACGCCGACCCCCGCACCCGAAAGGCTGCCGCTCGCGGTCGAGACCGGTCCGCGCCCGATCGTCATCGATCCCGGTCACGGCGGCGACGACGTCGGCGCGAGGTCGCGGGACGGCCTGCTCGAGAAGGACCTGACCCTCGCTCTCGCGCGCCGGCTCGCGCGGGTGCTGGAGGGGCGCGGCTACCGCGTCCGCATGACCCGCGACGGCGACGAGGCGCGCGCGCTCACCGACCGCACCGCGCTCGCCAACCGCCTCGATGCCGTCGCCTTCGTCTCCCTGCACGCCAACGCCTCGACCGCCTCGTCGGCGGCCGGCGCCGAGACCTACTACATGTCGCTGGACTCGGCGAGCGACGCCGCAGCCGCCGCGACCGCCGATCTCGAGAACCGCGCCGGACCCCAACCGGACGATCGCACGCCCCTCGACCTCATCCTCTGGGACCTCGCCCAGGCCGAGGTCCTCAACGAGAGCGCCGAGCTCGCACTCGCAGTCCAAAATCGCCTCAACGCCCGCTCGGGCAGCCGCGACCGCGGCGTCCGGCAGGCGCCCTTCGTCGTCCTCACCGGCGCCACCATGCCCGCCGTGCTGGTCGAGCTGGGCTTCCTTTCGAACGCCGACGAAGCCCGCCGCTTGAACGATCCCGGGCACCAGCAGGAGCTCGCGGAGGCCATCGCCGCAGGCATCGAGGATTTCGTGGGGCGCTGATGAACCCCCGCGTCGCCCTCATCGCCCTGGCGGCCCTCACCGCGATCGCGCTGCTGGTGTGGCTGCTCACGGCCGGCGGACCGCAGCGGGCGGAGCAGGTCGTGGCAGCGCTCGACGAGCTGCCGACGCCGACCCCGGCCCCCGAGCAGCGCATCGTCCTCCTCTTCGTCGGCGGTGACGGGCTCCTGCACCCCGAGCTGCGGTCGGTCCCCCTGCCCGAGGCCGTCGAGCAGCGCATCCGGGTCGTCATGCACGAGCTCCTCGCCGGCCCCGGCCCGTCCTCGAGGCTGGCGCCGGTCGTTCCCTACGAGGCCAGCCTGGAAGCCGTCTTCGTCGACGAGGAGGGCAACGCCTACGTCGACCTCACCGCTCCGCCCGAGCCGCTCGAGGGGTCGAACATCGAGATCATGCTCGCCTATGGGGTGGTCGACTCCATCATCCTCAACTGCCCCGAGGTCTCAGCGGTCCAGGTTCTCTTCGGCGGCCGCGAGGTCGCGACCCTCACCGGCCATCTCGACCTGTCGAGGCCGCTCGCCCTCAACAAGCGCTTCATCGCCCAGTCATGAGGGCCACCGGCGACGATCACATCGGGATCTTCGACTCCGGCGTCGGCGGCTTGACGGTCCTCCAGGCCCTGCGGAAGCGACTGCCGAGCGAAAGCTTCGTCTACCTCGGCGACACCGCCCGGCTGCCGTACGGCACCAAGACCGCGGCCACGGTGCAGCGCTACGCCGTCAACGCGGCCCGCCACCTCGTCGGCCGCCGGATCAAGCTCCTGGTCGTCGCCTGCAACACCGCGACCTCGTTCGCCCTCGACGCCGTCTCCGCGGCCTCGCCGGTGCCGGTGGTCGGCGTCGTCACGCCCGGGGTGAGGGCGGCGCTGATGACCGGCGCCGGCCGCATCGGCATCATCGGCACCGAGGGCACGATCCGCTCCGAGTCCTACCAGCGGGCCCTCTCCGGGCTCGGCCCGGTGGTCGAGGTGATGGCGACCCCGTGCCCGCTGTTCGTGGCGCTCGCCGAGGAGGGCTGGGGCGACCACCCGATCACCGACGAGATCGCCCGCCACTACCTGCGGTCGATGCTCGCCTGGGGCGCCGAGGCGATCATCCTCGGCTGCACCCACTATCCGCTGCTGAAGCCGTCGCTGGCGCGGGTGGTCGGACCCGGGGTCCAGTTGGTGGACTCGGCGCACGCGGTGGCCGACGCCGTGATCTCGGACTGCTCCGAGCTCATCGACACCGCGCACGGCGAGCCCGGCACTCTCCGCATCGAGCTCACCGACGCCTCCGACCGCTTCCTCAGGATCGCCCGCGCCATTCTCGGCCGCGACCCCGAGCACCT
>CAZMED010000155.1:0-7708 GCA_964565045.1 uncultured Thermoanaerobaculia bacterium | reverse complement strand
TTGTGGGGCAGCCGTCCCGGCTGCCGGGTGGGAGGGGGGACTCGAGCCCCGAGCCTCGAGCCCCGAGCCCTCCTCCGCGTCCGCGTCCGCCCACACCGTCTCCAACCCGTACAGATGCGCGATGTTCGGGTGATTCAGGCTTGCCAGAACCCTGGCCTCGCGCTCGAACCGTGCCAGGCGCTCGGGGTCCTGCGCGAAGGACTCGGGCAACACCTTGAGCGCCACCTCGCGGCCGAGCTTCGAGTCCTCGGCGCGCCAGACCTGGCCCATGCCGCCCTCCCCGAGGGCGTCCGTGATTCGATAGTGCGCGAGCGTCGCGCCAGGCTTGACATTCATCGTGGGGGCCCTCCCGGGTTGACGTGCGGACCGTATTCCATGGCCTCGACGAGGGCCAGATACCGCGGCTCCGATCGCACACTGTCGAGGAAGAGATCGGGCATCGCGGGCAGATACACGGCATCGGGCGAGCGGTCCGCGACGGAGCGCTCCAGCGCGTCGAGCACCGCCTCTGCGTCTTGAACACCGGAGAAGAGGTCCGCGTAGACCGCGGGGTCCATGGAGTGCTCGGCCTCGTAGGCCTCGAGCTCGCGCACGGCCTCATCGAAACGCTCCCGGTCGCCGCACACGCCGTAGGTGTAGCCGACCCAGGCTCGCGCCAGCGGTGTGCTGCCGCCGTGCAGTTGAGCCTCTGCGTCGTCGGCCGTCACCAGCGCCTCGTCACATCGACCGGCGTCGGCGTAGGCCTTGGCGAGCTTGATGTAACCCCAGGTCCAGTTGGGATTGAGGTCGAGGGTCTCGCGAAACTCGGCGATCGCGAGGTCGTGCTGGTGCCGGCCCATGTAACCGATGGCCAGCCAGTGGGCCGGTGACGACGACAACGGGTCGATCTCCTTGGCGATCGCGCTGTGCTCGATGACCTCGTCCCAACGGGCCATCGCCGTCAGGTAATCCGCGTAGGTCAGACGCGCCATGACGCTCTTCGGATCGATCTCGATGGCGCGACGGAACTCACCCTCCGCCGTCGCCCAGTCCCAGTCGAAAAAGCAGGCGAGGCTGCCCGCCACCGCGTGCGCCTCGGCGAGCTCGGGTTCGATCTCGATGGCTCGCGCGAGCGAGGCCTTGGCCAGCCGCAGGGCTTCGCCCCGGTCGATGACGCTGTGGTACGCCTGCGCCAGGTACGCGTACCCCATCCATGCGTGGGCGAGGGCGTAGTCGGGGTCGATGGCGACCGCCTGCTGGAGGTACTCGACGCCCTTCTTCATCTCCCGCTCGCTGCCGACGATGAACTGGCGGCTCTGCAGGAACAGGCGGTGGGCCTCCGGGTCGACGTCGAAGCGTCGCGCGAGCCGGGCCTCGGTGTCCGGCGAGAGCTCGACCTTCAAGGTGTCCGAGATCACCGTCGCGAGCTTCTCCTCGAGCGCGAGCACGTCCGCCTGCGGGTGGCTGTAACGGCCACCCCAGAGCTGCCGGTTGTCGGCCACGTCCACCAGCTCCGCGCTGACCGCGAGCTCCTCGCCGCGCTGCACGAGCCGGCCCATGACCAGAGCCTGCACGCCCAGCGTGCGTCCGATGTCCTGCGGCTCGTCGGCGCTGCCCTTGAAAGCGAAGGCGGAGCGCCGCGAGATCACCCTGAGCTCGGGAATCTGCGAGAGGGTGTTGATGAGGCTCTCGGTGAGCCCGTCGCTCAGGTACTCGACCTCGGCGTCGCCGGTGGCGTTTTCGAAGGGCAGGACCGCGATCGAGGCGATGGTCTCGCCGCGGAAATCCGCCGCGCGGCTCCAGATGAACTGGGCGGCGATCACGATCAGCACCACCGCGCCGAGCACGCCGTATCCGACCCACGATCGGGACGAGCGGACCCGCGCGGCCGGAAGCGTCACTCCGCTCTCGGTGTCGCGCTTCAGGTTCGCGAGGTCGACCGCCAGCTCGCGCGCGCTCTGGTACCGGCGCGCAGGGTCCTTCTCCATGCACTTGCGGATGATGCGTTCGAGCTCGGGAGGAGAGACCGGGCTGAGCTCGGAGACCGGGACCGGCTCCGACTTCACGATCTCGGTGATGGTCTCGGTCGGTGTCGATCCGCGAAAGGGCAGACGGCCGGTGGCCATCTGGTAGAGAACGACGCCAGTTGAAAAAATGTCGCTTCGATGGTCGGCCTCCCTGCCGAGGGCCTGCTCCGGGCTCATATACTGGACCGTGCCCATCACCAGCCCCGGCCGGGTCATGGTCTCCACCGTCGTCCCCTGGTCCGCTTCGAGTGAGGGCTGCAGTTTGGCGAGACCGAAATCGAGGACCTTGAGACGGCCCTCGTTCGTGACCATCAGATTGGAGGGTTTGATGTCGCGGTGGGTGACGCCGTGGTCGTGGGCGGCGGCGAGCGCATCCGCGAGGCGTGCCCCGAGATCGACGATATCGGAGGTCGTGAGGGGAGCCCGCGCCATTCTGAAATCGAGGTTCTCGCCCTCGACATACTCCATGGCGATGAAGTGAATGCCGTCGGCCTCGCCCACGTCGTAAATGTGCGCGATGCCGGGATGATTGAGGGCCGAAGCGGCGCGCGCCTCGTCCTCGAAACGGCGGCGCCGGTCGTCGCGTCCGGCGTGTTCGGTCGGCAGGATCTTGAGCGCCACAGGGCGGCCGAGACGCGTGTCGCGCGCCAGCCACACCTCGCCCATCCCGCCCTCGCCGAGCTTGGCGGTGATCTCGAAGTGCGAGAGTTTTCTGCCCAACATCACAGCCCCCCGCATCCGCGTCCGCCTCGCCCGGACACCATCGTTAGGTTCGAGCCCTGCAACGAGCCCGAGCCTCTCGCGGACTCCGCACGTCGGCCCATGGCGCCGGTCCGTCTGCCACACTGAATGGACGCCACGCACTATAACCTATTTGAGACGGGGACGCATTTCAGTTGTCGGTGGAATCTCAGCAGTGGGCGGCCGTCACGCCCCTTCGCGGAGTCGGCCCCTCAGCCTTCCAGACGCCGGATCAGGACCAGAGTGCGGTCGTCGAGGAAGGGCACGCCGCGAACGAACTCGTAGAGGTCCTTCTCGATCGCCGACTTGAGCTGCTCGAGCGGCTGCGTGCGGTTGGCGATGGAGACGTCGCGCAGGCGGTCCTGGCCGTACTCCTCCTCCTCGGGGTTCTCGGGCTCGGTGATGCCGTCGGTGTAGAGCACCAGCGTGTCGCCGGGCTGCAGCACGAGCTCGCCGGCGGTGAAGACGCCTTCCGGCAGAATGCCGAGAGGCATGCCCGTGGACTCCAGCCACTCCGTCGAGCCGTCGGTGCGCAGCAGCAAGCCGGGGTTGTGGCCCGCATTGCAGTAGCGCATCGCGCCGGTTGCCGGGTCGATCGAGGTCAGGAAGGAGGTCGCGTACTTCTCCGGTGGGGTGCGTTCGAAGAGGAGGTGGGAGACCGAGCGGAACACGTCCTCCACCGCCACCCCGTCGTGGATCGGCCCCGCGGAGAGCGCCTCGAGCGATGCGGTCAGCAGCGAGGCGGCGATGCCCTTGCCCGAGACATCCGAGATCATCAGCACGACCTCGCTGAAATCGTGCCGCATCTCGACCTTGAAGAAGTCGCCGGACACCCCGCGCGACGGGATGTTGCCGGCGACGATGTCCCAGCCCTCGACCTCGGGCAGGCGGGCGGGCAGCAGGCCGACCTGGATCTCGCGAGCCAGGGCGACCTCCTGCTCGAGGCGGCGGCGCTCCGCCGCCTCCTCCGCGAGGTGGACGTTGCGGATCCGCATCGCGGCCACCGAAGCCAGCGACGCCAGCAGCTCCATGTCCTCTTCGGTGAACTGGCGGAGGGTCAGCCGCGAGCCGAGAACGATCAGGCCGAGAGCACCGTCCGGGTCGAGCAGCGGCGCGGCCACCAGCGAGCGGACGCCGGCGTCGAGCAGGCTCATCGCCTCGTGGAAGCGCTCGTCGGTCTGCGCGTCCAGGACCAGCGCCGCCTGCCGCCCTTCGACCACCTGCTCCATCAGGTTGGTCGAAAACAGGATCCCGGAGTCGCCGCGGCCGACCGAGCGGCTGGCGGCACAGTCGTAGCTCCCGCGTTCGTTGCGGAGGTAGATGGCCGCGTCCTCCGGCGCGAAGTGCGCGAAGGCCCGGTCGAGAATCAGGTCCAACAGATCTCCGAGGGACATCACCCGGTCGAGGGCCTGGTTGACCTCGGTGAGGAGGCGCAAGCGGTCGCCGTAACGCCGCAGCGCCTCGCTGGTCGGCGCGACCGAATCGGTGCGGATCTCCTCCGGCGCCTCCAGCAGCTCGGCAGCCGAGCGGAAGATGGTGTGGCTGTCCCGGCTCGGAGTGTCCCCGGGCCCGCCCGAGGCCATCGGGCGCGACGCCTCGCGCAGCGTGATCGTCGTGCTGCCCACCTGCATCACAGCGCCGTGGCCCACCGGCGCCGGCTTCTCCACCGCCCGCCCTCCGAGCAGCGTCCCGTTGCGCGAGCCGAGGTCCTCGATGTACCAGGCGCCATCCTTTGCGAACAGCCGGGCGTGCAGGCGGGACATGGACCGGTCGGGAACCGTCAGGTCCGCCTTCGACGATCGCCCGATGACGAAGCTGTCACCGTCCAGCGCATGGTCGAAGGCCGCACCTTCGGTGGGCACAACGTGTAAACTCATGGGTTCCAATGGGCTGTCACTCCTGGTCATCGATGCTCATCATACAAACAAATCAAGGGAAGCCCGAAATTGTTCCGGGGTGTTGGCATCCTGCCACGCAGGGAGGAGATCGGGTGGAGGGCTCGGGCTGGAAACGCCGTCGAGTCCGGCGAGTCGCCGCAGCCCCCACCTGCCTTCCGCGGCGAGCCTCTCGACCACGAGCCGCGCCCGCGGCTCGTAGGCCGCGAGCAGCGGTTCCACGACCCCGCCGCGAGGACGGGGCAGCACGGCCCAGATCCCACGGCGGCGGCAGCTGAGGAGCCAGCGCACCGCCGCCGGTGACAGCAGGGGCATGTCGCAGGCGGTGACGGCCCACGCCGCGTCGGGCGCCCTCTGCAGGGCCGCGAGGACGCCGGCCATCGGTCCCGCGATCCCAGGCGGATCGGCCAGGCGTTCGAGGCTCCGCAGCGCATCCGGCACCGGGCCGCCGCCGACCAGGAACACCCGCTCGACCTGGCCTTCGAGAGCGGCGACCGCCACCTCGGTCAGCGTCCTCCGGCCGACCTCGAGGCACTGCTTGGCCCGGCCCATGCGCCGGCTGGCGCCGCCGATGAGCACCGCGCCGTTGACCACCGGCGCCGGCTCCAGCGTCGCCACGTCACCGCCGCCGGCGTCCGGTGCCGCCAATCAGACGTCCTTCCACCGAATGGCCACACCGCGACAGATCACTTCGTCCTGCAGCGGCTTCGTGTCCAACGGACTCGACGGGCGCACCTCGCGCCCGCACTCGACGATCACCACCGCGTCCGCATCGATCCTCGCCGCCGCACGGCGAAGGTTTTCCTTGGCGGTCGCCACGGCCCGCTCTTCGGTCCAGCCGCCGATGGGTTCGCGCTCCTCGAGCGCACCGACCTCTTCGTAGCCGCGGCCGCCGATCTGTGCCGGCGTCAGAACCCGGACCTCTCGCGTCCACGCGTCGAGGTCGGGGTCGGCGCCCGTCGACGAGCCGCACGCGGTCGTCATAGCGCCAGCCACCGCGAAGAACAGCCACAGCTTCCTCATACCAGCACCTCCGGTTGCACGCTGCCGCTCGACAAAGAGTCCGCACGGACAATGTAGCAGAATGAAACCGCTCCTCCGGCCACCGCCGTTCGGCTCCTTGACGCACGCTGTGGCGATCCGCACAATGCCACCAATCGACGCCTGCCATGGAACGAAAAGGAGGAGACCATCGCCTCTCGAAGAGCAACCGCGGCCGATTCGCACGCGGACCATCTGATCCGCGCCATCGGGCTGGGCGGACGGGCCCGGGCGGTGGCCGCGTTGACGACCGGGACCGCCGAGGAGCTGCGGCGGATTCACGACCCGTCCCCACAGGTGGCGGCGGCGCTCGCGCGCGCCGCCACCGGCGCGCTGCTGCTGGCGGCGACGGTGGAGAAGGCCACCGCGCGCGAGCCGGTGCTCACACTCGAGATCGAGGGCGACGGGCCCGCCGGTCGGCTCGTGGCCACGGCCTCGCCCGCGGGCTGGGTGCGCGCCACCGTCGCCGAACCGCTCGCCACCTCACCGCACCGCGATGACGGGACGCTCGATGTCGCCGGAGTCGTCGGAGCAAGCGGCCAGTTGGTGGTGACCCGCGATTCCGGCAGCGGCGAGCCCTACCGCGGGGTGGTGGCGATGCAGTCCGGCGACCTGGCTCAGAACCTCGCCGCCTACCTTGAAAGCTCCGAGCAGACCCCGTCGGCGGTCGTCCTCGGAGTGCTGGTCGTGCCGGCCGGCCGGGTCGAGGTTGCCGGTGGATTTCTCGTCCAGCTCCTGGCCGGCGTCTCGGAGGACGAGGCGGAGGCCATCGGCGCACGGATCCGGGCCATCGGCGCGCTGTCGTCGAGCCTCGTCGAGGGCCGCGGCCCGCGCGAGTGGCTGGCCGAGGTCTTTTCGGAGGGCTGCTCGGTTCTCGGCGAGGTGCCGGCGCGCTTCGTCTGCGGGTGCTCGATCGAGCGCGTCGAGACCGCCCTGAAGCTGCTCGGCATCGGCGAGATCCGCGCCTCGATGGACGAGGACAACGAGCGCCGGGCGACCGTCACCTGCGGTTTCTGCCGGACGGAGTACCACGTGCCCCGCACGCGGCTGCTCGAGCTGATCGCCGAGATCGAAGCCGAGCGCGCGCACCGCCGCTGACTCCGACCGGACTGACTCCGCCGGGACGAGATGCGAGACGGGTGGGCGGGCGGTCGCTCTACCGCACGATCTCCATCAACACCTGCTGCGACGGACGCGGCGCCTCGCCCTTCGCCGGACGCCGGCGGAGATAGCTGCCGTCCGGCTGCAGGTCCCATGCCGAATGGTTGTCGTTCTCGGCCACCGTCAGGATCTCTTCGACCTCCGCCACCAGGGCCGGACTGCGGACCGGGGTGATGGTCTCCACGCGACGATCGAGGTTGCGCTTCATCCAGTCGGCGGAACCGACGAAGTACTCGGGTGAGCCGCCGTTCTCGAAGCCGTAGATGCGGCCGTGCTCGAGGAAGCGACCGAGAACGCTGAAAACCCGGATGTTCTCCGACAGGCCCGGCACCCCGGGTCGCAGGCAGCACAGACCGCGGACGTTGAGCGTGATCGGTACGCCGGCCTGACTGGCGCGGTAGAGCTCGCGGATGATCTCCGGATCCTGCAGCTGATTCATCTTGGCGCGAATCCCGGCCGGCTTCCCGGCGGCCGCGTGCTCCGCCTCGCGGCGGATCATCTCGATGAAGCGCGCCCGCATGAAGCGCGGCGCGACCAGCAGGATGCGGTAGTCCTCGTAGGGCGTCGAGCTCGTGAGCTCGTTGAACACCGCCGCCACGTCCGTGCTGAGGTCGGGGTCGCAGCTCAGGATGCCGAGGTCCTCGTAAACGCGCGCGGTCCCGCTGTGGTAGTTGCCGGTGCCGACGTGAACGTACCGCCTGACCCCGTCCTCCTCCTCGCGTACCACCATCGCCAGCTTGACGTGGGTCTTCAGCTTCTCGATGCCGTAGGCAACGTGAACGCCCTCCTGCTCGAGGAGCCGGCCCCACGCGATGTTCGGCGCCTCGTCGAAGCGGGCGGTGATCTCCACCAGCACCGCCACCT
>CAZMED010000154.1:2692-7739 GCA_964565045.1 uncultured Thermoanaerobaculia bacterium | reverse complement strand
AGCCCCGAGCCCCGAGCCCCGAGCCCCAAGCGGTCTGACACGGGCACAGGGAGTTGGCACGGCGGTTGCGTATCAGGAGGGTGACCGGGAGGTGGACCATGAAGAAGGTCCTGATCGCAGCAGGTATTCTCGCCGTCGTCAACCTGGCGCCGGCCTCTGAGGGGGACGAGCTGACCTCCTTGAGCTACATCTCGTACCTCGAGCGCTACGCGACGGTGCTGCCGGCGAACCAGGAGGACACCATTGAAGCGGTGATCAACATGCCCCTGGCGGCCGGTGATCGGATCGACACGGCGCGCGAGGGGCGGATGGAGATCATGCTCGCCGACGGCAACACGTTGTGGCTCGACGAGTACACCGCCGTCAGCCTGGATGCGGTTGCGTTCAGCCGCGACATCGAGTCCGAACGGACGGTGCTCTTCATCGCCGACGGCTCGGTCCTGGTCGAGATCTCCGAGCACGCGCTGTCTTCGAAGCCGATGCGGATCGACAGTCCCGGGGCCACCGTGTATTTGACCGAGCCCGGGCTCTACCGTCTCGAGTCCCTGCCTTCGGGCGGCCTGAGGCTCGAGGTACAGGCCGGCCTCGCCGAGGCCTCGACCACCGCCGGCGGCGTCCTCGTGCGGGCCGAGACCGCGGCCGAGGTCGGCGGCGGCGAGGTGCAGCGGTCGGAGACCGTGATCAGCTGGGGCGACGACTTCACGGCGTGGGTCGAGGCGCGGCGCCAGGTCACGGCCGGAGAGAGCGCGAAGTACATCGACCTCCGGTACTCGCGCCACGCGGCCCAGCTCGACAACTACGGCAGCTGGGTCTACGAGGATTCGATCAACAGCTGGGCGTGGCAGCCGACGGTCAGCACGGCCTGGCGGCCGTACACCGCCGGGCGCTGGTACTGGACCCCGACCGGCTACGCCTGGCTCTCCTACGAGCCGTGGGGCTGGCTCCCCTATCACTACGGCTCCTGGCACCTGTCCGCGCGATTCGGCTGGGTGTGGTCCTGGGGCAATTTCTGGGGTCCCGCCTGGGTGAGCTGGATGTGGTGGCCGGGCCATGTGGGCTGGTGCCCCTTCGGCTTCTACAACACCTGGTACTGGAACCGCTTTCCGCCGCACCGACCCCCCCACCCGGGCGGCGGCACGGCCATACCGCGCGGTGATGTGGTGCCGCCGCGCACGGCTTCGGCCAGGATCGGCGGCGATGCGAGCCAGGTTCCGGCCGGCGCGCAACCGGCCCTCGACCTCAACGGCAGGGTGCGGCTGGCGTCGGTGGACCGGCGCGGCTGGACGGTCGTGCGTCAGGAGGACTTCACGAGCCCGAGCCTGACCCGACTCGCCAAGCCGGCCGACCGCGTGATGCCGTCCGCCGGTGACCAGACCGGCGTCGTCATGACCGGACCGCTGACCACCCGCGCTCCGTCGCTGACCAGCCAGCCGGGCGAGATCGAGCGGGTGTTCCGCGGCGTCGAGAGGCGCTCGCCCACCGATCTCAGCCCCCTGCTCGCCCGCGACAGCTCCCTGAGTCCTGAGGTCGCCCGCCGGATCGGCGAGCGCACGACCGTCGCCGACCTCCTCGGCCGGCGCCCCGCCGAACCCGCAGCGGGCGCCCCGCAGAGCATCGCGCCGCGGCTGTCGACGGGCGCCGCGTCGCCCTTCGCCTCCTCGGCCGAGACCCGGGTGCGGACGGTTGAGCAGCCGAACCTGTATCGGCCGGGCGCGGCCGGTAGCGCGGCGGGCTCAGCGGCAACCTCGCCGAGCAGCCTCCGCGGCGGCGCCTTGCGGCAGCCGGTGGTGCCGCGCAGCTCCGCCGGCCGGGTCGGAGCGAGCTCGCGTCCGGTGATCGTGCCGCCGACGGGCTCGTCCACGCTCGGCAGGTCGCCGGTCATCACCGGCGCGAGCCCCTCCGGTGTGCGCTCTCCGTCCGCGGGCACCGCGCCCTCCTCGGGCTCCTCGTCGTCCATCCGGAGAAGCCCTTCCGGCAGCACGGCTCCTCGGAGCTCGACCGTGGGCAGCTCGCAGCCGCGGACCTCGAGTCCGCCGCGCTCGTCTGCCGGCGCGGCCAGGCCGTCCGGCGGCGGCTCACGCCCGTCCGGAGCGACCGCGCGGCCGTCGGGCGGCTCGGGCAGCGGTTCCTCGGGGGCTAAAAAGCGCTGAGCGGGGGCCTCCGGCGTATAGTGGACGGCATGAAGACGCTCGCCGAGGATGAGATCGAGGCCCTTGTGAAGGCGGCGACCGAGGTGCGATCGCGGGCGCACGCGCCCTACTCGGGCTTTGCGGTCGGTGCGGCGGTGCTCGATGCGAGCGGCCGAACGCACGTGGGCTGTAACGTGGAGAACGCCTCCTACGGCCTGAGCGTGTGCGCCGAGCGGCACGCGGTGGCGGCGGCCGTCGCGGTCGGCGCCACCGGGCTGCGCGGCCTCGCAGTGGTCACCGACACGGTGCCGCCGGCCTCGCCGTGCGGCGCCTGCCGGCAGGTCCTGGCCGAGTTCGGCGATTTCCAGGTGGTTCTGGCCAACCTGAGCGGGGACCGCCAGGTGACCACCGTCGGCGAGCTGCTGCCCCTCGCGTTCGGTCCGGACTTCCTGACCGACGGCGAGATCTGAGAACGGCCCGCACCCGCGTCCGAGCTTCCCGCGACCGTGCTCTCCGTGCGGGTCTCTTTCGAAATGGAGCCCTTGACACGTCCTGCCCGCCGCCACATATTGGAGGTGTCCTCAGGGACCGCGGGTGTCGAACGGACCTTACAGCCGCGATACCAACTGAAAAGGTCCGGGCGGGCACACCCGCCGCGACGAAACTCCGCTCCCGCGGGGTTTCGTTTTTTGCAATTCCCCCGCGGGTCTGCGAATGTCACGGCACGATGGGCGCGAGCCCGCGGGGGAATTGCAGTGACCGACGATTTCAGAGAACTTTTCGTATGGCAGCGGCGGCTCGCGAGAAGGTCGCGGCGGCGCGAGGAGTACCGACGCGGGCTGCGGCCGATCTCCATCGCGGCCTGGAACATCTCCAAGGAGCACAACGTCGGTTCGCTGGTGCGCACGGCGCATGCCGTCGCCGCCGAGGAGGTCGTCCTGGTGGGGGCCCGCGAGTGGAACGTGGAGGCGGCGCGAACCGCCGAGCTCTACACCACGGTCGCACGCCTGCCCGACGTGCAGGCTTTCCGCGACCACCTCGCGGCCGGCGGTTGGCGTCTGGTGGCGGTGGAGCTCGACCGGCGCGCCGTGCCGCTCTTCGAGGCGGAGTACCCGGAGCGCCCATGCTTTCTCCTCGGCGCCGAGCTCGGAGGCGTGCCCGCGGAGCTCTTGGACGAGGCCAAGCTCATCGTGCAGATACCCCAGTGGGGGCTGGTGCCGTCGCTCAACCTCGCCGTCGCGGGCTCCATCGTGCTCTACGACTGTCTGGCCAAGCTGCATCAAAGCGGCCGCCTCGACCGGCCGCGCGGGGGCATCGCCGAGACGAACCCCGATCGTTCGGGTGGCGGTTGATCCAGGTCACAGTCGTCGGTTGTTCCCGGTCCGCCGGCCTGCTAGAGTGAGCCGCAGAGCAGACCCGCGGGCGGCGAAAGATGATGTTCGAGGCGCCGTTCGCCCGACAGAGACGGACCCAGGCAGGAGGCCTTGACATGCGTAACATGACCCGGATCGTGGCGGCGCTCGTGGTGCTGGTGATGGCTCTCGGCCTCGGCGCGTGCAAGAGCAGCGGCCCGAAGATGCAGGCGCCGTCACCGGCGAGGACCTCGACGCCGGACGCCACCGAAGGCAGCGTGCCCGAGGAGGTCGTGTACGAGCCGGTCACCGAGACGATCGTGTCAGAGGAGGTGACCGAGGAGCTGCCCGAGGACCTGGCCCAGCTCAACGCCCAGGGTTATCTCGAGGATGTCTTCTTCGACACGGACCGCTACGATCTGACGCCGACGGCCCGCGAGTCGCTGGCCAGGAACGCGGCCTGGCTGCAGCAGTACCCCACGATCTCGATCCTGGTCGAGGGCCATTGCGACGAGCGCAACACCCGCGAGTACAACCTTGCCCTGGGCGAGCGGCGTGCGAGCGCGGTGCGCGACTACCTGGTGTTCCTGGGCATCCCGGCGCCGAGGATCAAGATCATCTCCTACGGCGAGGAGCGCCCGTTCGCCCTCGGCAGCGACGAGAGCGCCTGGAAGCTCAACCGCCGCTCGCACTTCGTCATCGTCGCGCGATAGGAGGCCACGATGCGCAGACTCTCGACCCTGCTCCTCCTGCCTGCGATCGCGGTTCTCGCCGCCTGCACCTCGTCCGAGGACCTCGCCCTGCTCCACCGTGAGATCACCGACGTGCAGCGCTCGGTGGCCAGCCTGCAGACCGAGGTCATCGACAAGTCGGACCTGCGGGCGATGGAGCAGTCGATGTCCGACCTGACGAACAAGAACATGCGTTCCAACGCCGATCTCGCGCAGAAGGTCGGCGACCTGCAGGAGCAGATCGAGGCACTGTACGCGAGCCTCGAGGTCACGACCCGTCGCCTGCAGGACATCTCGCAGCAGCTCGCGGCGGCGCGTGCCGGCTCGGCGCCGATCGCGGCCCTGCCGCCGGTAACTGCGGCGCCGCCCGGCGAAGGCGGCGACCCCGGCGCAGCGGCCGCGGCCGCTGCGGGCGCGGCCGCGCTGCCGGCAGGTGGCGGATCGGGCCCGGACGAGCTCTACCGCAGCGCCTACGAGGATTACATGCGGGGAAACTACGCCCTCGCGGCGGACGGCTTTGCAGAGTATCTCAGGCGCTTCCCGGACACCGAGCTCGCGGACAACGCCCTCTACTGGATCGGCGAGTGCTACGACGCCCAGGAGCGTCCGGAGGATGCGCTCAACGCCTTCACGCGGGTCCTCGACGAGTACCCGACCTCGGACAAGGCGGCGGCCGCCCAGCTCAAGAAGGGCCTCATCTACCTCAAGACCGGCGACCAGGGCCAGGGCGTCGTCAACCTCCAGTACGTGGTCTACGAGCACCCGGGCACCCGCGAGGCCGAGCTCGCCCGGGAGCAGCTCAAGTCACTCGGACTCACCATTCGGTGAGTCCGAG
>CAZMED010000154.1:0-2592 GCA_964565045.1 uncultured Thermoanaerobaculia bacterium | reverse complement strand
AGCCCCTGGTACTAGCCGGATCTCCCGGTTTCCGCTATGATGTGCGACCCGATGCGGCTGAACCGGCGGCATCCGACTGAAGGAGAAGCGAAGCGATGGCTACCATCAAAGGAACCAAGAAGCAGGCCCGCAAGCGGCACCGCCAGTCTCTCGAGCGCCGGATGCGCAACCGCGCCGTGCGCACCCGGGTGCGCCGCCAGATGCGCATCATGCGCGCCGCGCTGGCCGACGGCGACGCGGACAAGGTCAAGGACCTCCTGCCGGCGACGATGTCGGTCATCGACGTGGGCTGGCGCAAGGGCGTGATCCACCGCAACACGGCGGCGCGCTACAAATCGCGGATGGCCCGGCAGGCAGAGGCGGTGATCTCCGGCAAGGAAGCCTGAGGCCATGGCCGAGGCCGTGCTCATCACCTCGATTCCGACCGGGAACCTGGTGAACCGCGGCAAGGTCCGCGATATCTACGCCACCGACGATGCCCTGGTGCTGGTCGCCACCGATCGCATCAGCGCCTTCGACAGCGTGCTCTCACCCGGCATCCCGGGACGCGGCGTCATCCTCACCCGGCTCTCGACGTTTTGGTTCCGCCGCTTCGCGGACCGCGTCCCCAACCACCTCCTGGCCACCGATCTGGCGGACTTCCCTGCCCCCTACCGCGATCATCCCGAGCTCGCCGGTCGCAGCGTGCTGGCGCGCCGTCTGCAGGCGATCCCGGTGGAGTGCGTGGCCCGCGGCTACCTCGCCGGCTCCGGCTGGAAAGAATACCGGGAGGCCGGCACCGTCTGCGGTATCTCGCTGCCACCGGGGCTGACCGAGTCGGCCGAGCTGCCGGAGCCGATCTTCACTCCGGCCACCAAGGCGACCGACGGCCACGACGAGAACATCAGCTTCGAGCGCACCGTCGAGATCATCGGCGAGGAGACGGCCCACCGGCTCCGCGACCTGACCCTGGAGCTGTACGGTGCCGCGGCCGCCTACGCGCGTGAGCGCGGCATCATCATCGCCGACACCAAGTTCGAGTTCGGCTTCGACGGCGACGGCCGCATCGTGTGGATGGACGAGGCCCTGACGCCCGACTCCTCGCGCTTCTGGCCCGCGGACGGCTACCGGCCGGGGCAGTCGCAGGCCTCCTTCGACAAGCAGTTCGTGCGCGACTGGTTGGTGTCCATCGGCTGGGACAAGGAGCCGCCGGCGCCGACCCTGCCGCCCGAAGTGGTCGAGGGCACCTTGGCGCGCTACCTCGAGGCCTACCGCCTGCTGACCGGAGAAGAGCTGGACCCGGCGGCCGCGAGCGACTGACGCATCCCGAATTCCCGACCAGCGGAGGACCTTCCATGACCGTCTATGCAACCGAGAACATCCGCAACGTGGCGGTGGCCGGACACTCCCACACGGGCAAGACCTCATTGGTGTCCGCGCTGCTCTTCGACAGCGGCGTCGTCAATCGTCTGTGCAAGGTGGACGACGGCAACACGACCACCGATTTCGACGACGACGAGCATGAGCGCAAGATCACCATCAACACCGCGGTCGCTCACTACGGTCACCGCGGCGTCAAGGTGAACCTGATCGACACGCCGGGCTACGGGATCTTCACCACCGACGCCGTGCAGGGGCTGCGGGTGGCCGATGCCACTCTGATGATGATTTCAGCGGTCGCCGGCATCGAGGTCCAGACCGAGAAGCTGTGGAAGGTCGCGGCCTCCTTCGAGCTGCCGGTGCTTTTCGCCATCAACCTCATGGACCGCGACCGTGCCTCGTTTTCGCGCGCCCTCGACGCGCTGCAGAAGAAGTTCGGCCGCGAGGTCACGCCGCTGCAGCTTCCGATCGGCGAGGAGTCGAGCTTCAGGGGCGTGGTCGACCTGGTCAGCGGCAAGGCCTTCACATGGGAGCCCGACGAGAGCGGCAAGGCGGCCGAGGGCGACGTCCCGGCCGACATGGCGGCCGAGGTGGCGGCGGCGCGCGAGGCGCTGATGGAGATGGTGGCCGAGCAGGACGAGACCCTCATGGAGCGCTACCTCGAGGCTGGAGAGCTCGACGCCGAGACCTTCATCGCCGGCCTCAAGAAGGCGGTCAGCGAGCGGTCCCTGTTTCCGGTCCTGGCGCTCGCGGGCGGCAAGAATATCGGCGTGCAGCCGCTCATGGATGTGCTGGTCGACCTCGTGCCGGCGCCGGACTGGCGGCCGGCGAAAGTGCAGGTGAACGGCGCTGAGCAGGAGCTCGCGGTGTCGCCGGACTCGCCCTTTGCGGCCTACGTCTTCAAGACGATCTCCGACCCCTACACCGGCCGCATCAGCCTGATGCGCGTCTTCACCGGCGGCATCGTCTCGGACGCGCACGTCAACAATCCCGTCCGCGACTCACCCGAACGCCTGGGCGCGCTGTCGGCGCCCCAGGGCAAGGAGTTGCTGCACGTCGCCGAGCTTGCCCCGGGCGACATCGGTGCGGTGCCCAAGCTCAAGGAGACCCACACCGGCGACTCGTTGTGCGAGGCCAAGAAGGACCTGCGCATCGAGGCGGTGCCGATCCCGGAGCCGGCCATCAGCTTCGCCCTCGAGCCCAAGTCCAAGGGCGACGAGGACAAGCTCGCCG
>CAZMED010000153.1:0-7781 GCA_964565045.1 uncultured Thermoanaerobaculia bacterium | reverse complement strand
GACGCGTTGAGGTCGAAGTCGGGGTTGCCGAGGCCGCGGATGTAGAAGCGCGGGAAGGCGCGGCCGAAGGATGACTCCATGACCAGACTCGGGACGCGTCCCGACAGCGCCCGGATGTCGGCGCCGCCGGTTGTCAGGATGTCCATGTCCTCACCCTGCAGGGTCGAGATCGAGATCGGCACGTTCTGGATGTTCTCCTCGACCTTGCGCGCGGTGACGGTGATCTCGCCCACCGCGACCGGTGTGGCCGCTTCCTCCCCCTCGACAACCTGCGTCTCCGCCGCCGGAGGCGCCTCCTGGGCCACGACCGTCCCGGCTGCGGCCAGGACGAGAACCATCGCGATCAACGTCATCCGGAACACACGTCGCACCCATTCGCCCGCCATGAGCACCTCCCCTTGTTCGCTGTCTGTTCTCATACCGAGAACAGAGGATAGCTCAACCGCCATGAAGCGCAAGTAAAGAAATGCTCAGCGCTCCTGGCGCGCGAGTCGAAGGGTCAGGACGGTGAGAAAGACCACCAGAACGGCGATCGCCGCCCACAACGCGGCCTGCAGCACGGCACCCCGCCGGGCCGCCGACCCGAAGCCCGGTTCGAAGTCGGGATTGGCGGTCAGGGGTCCCGCGGCAACCTCCGTGCTGGCGACGGCGAGCACGACGTCGCGGACCCGCGCCAGCTCGTACCTCGGAGGGACGGCGTCCGGGTGCCCGAGCAGGAGCTCGTACGCGCCCTCGGGAGCGGCGAAGAAGACCGCCGCCAGCGGGAAACGGGCGCTGACCCTGTCGAGAACCAGCGGCGCGTCGTCCCCGTCCTCGATGCGGAGATCCAGGGCGTGGACGGCGGTTTCCGGAAGCTCGACGGTGAGCGGCCGCGGGTCTCCGATCCGACGCACCAGGCGGCCTCGCGCCAGCGTCGTCGTCTCCTGATCGCCGTCGAGCGCGGCCTCGAGCGAGAACGCGCGGTCGAAGAAGGGCTCGCGCACCTCGATCACGAGCCGTTCGAGCACCGCAGGGACCACCGGCAGCTCCAGGCGGTAGGAGCTGACGCCGCCTTCGGTGCGGCGTTCCCCGACGGGCAGCTCCCGGGTCTCGACCTCGGCTTCATCCTCGAGCAGGTAGGCCCACTGCCGGGAGTCCGGATCGACGACCCGAAGGTCCGCGAGGTCCGGCCTGAGGAGGGCCGCATCCTCCGGAAGCAGCACCAGGCGCGACAGGCCTTCCGGCGAGGGCGCGACCTGCAGCTGCCGGCGGTGGGAAAAGGGCGCACGGTCGAGTGCCGCCCCGGCGCGCTGCGCGAAGGCCAGCGCCGGCGCGGCGTCGAACGCCGGGTTGGCCCGTGCCGGACCAAGGTACGCGACGGCCAGACGCCGCGGGTCGATCAGTACCTCGGCCGGCTCTCCGGGCGTCCCCGGCCCCAAGGCCGCCGCCAACCCGGCGAGGTCGTAGCGGGGGCGGAAAGCGCGCCCGCCGCCGTACCGCAGGACGCCGGCGGGCTCGCCGGACGGGCCTTCCGGCAACGCGAAGAGGAGCGCCGGCCGCCGCACGACCGCCCACACGACCAACCCATCGAGTGGCGGGCTGTCATCGTCTTCGACGATCACCAGCAGCCGGTCGCCGCGCGCAGGGGCCACCGGCAGCGAGGTCTCCTCGACGGTGGCGAAGGTGCGCAGCCGGAAGACGAGCCCCGCGCCGAGCCTCGCATCCGAAGCCCCCGCTCCGTGGTCCCAGACCTCCGCGCGGCGGCTGAACGCCGGCGTCGCGGTGTCGAGCACGAGAAGGTCCGGGACCAGGCCGCGCGGACGCTCCAGCTCGACCACGGTGCGGCCGTCGGCCCGGCGCCGGCCGAGCTCCTCGAGCCTGACGCTCGCCCGCTCCGCCCCGGCCAGCAGCCTCGTGCTCTCGAGCCGGAGCACCGGTTCGAGGTAGGGGCCGTCCTCGCCGGCGAGCGTCACCTGCAGCCGGCCGGTGGCGGTCTCCGGAAGCGCGACGTCCAGCCGTTGCCTGAGCGGATCCTGGAGCCGGAACAACGAGCCGCCGTCGACCAACCCGGTTCGCGAACCGTCGGCCCCGATTTCGGCGACGTCGACCCGGCGCACGAAGGACGGACGACGGGTCTCGAGCACGAGGGTCCAACTTCCGGAAACCGGCGCCGCCGCCGGCAGGGCGATCTCGAAGCGCTCCTGCCACAGGGGCGGTCCGAAATCGCGGTCGATGCGCCGCCGGTCGACCGCCAGCACCTCGGGGGTCAAGGCCTCCGTCGCCTCGAGCCGCTGCTCCGGTGCCCCACCACTGTCCATCAGATACGCGACCTCGCGGCCCTCGCGGTCGAAAACCCTGAGGTCGGAGAGGTCCGACCGGCAGGCGCCGAGCACCTCGGCCGGCAGCACGAGGCGCGCGATGCCGCCGCCGTCGACGAAGATCGGGGCCTGCTGCGGGAACAGGGTTGCGAGGTCGCGGGGAGCTTCCGCTCCCGCGGCCGCCGCGGCGAGTGCCGCGAGGGCAATCGCGATCGGACTGCAGGCCTGGCGGCTCATGCCCCGGGCTCCGGCGCGCGCCCGAAGACGAAGCGCTGGTACGCCAGGGACACCAGGATGAGCGATACCGCGAGGCCGAGGAGAGACGCCACCCGGTAGAGATCCCTGAGCTCGCCGAGGTCGTAGAGAAAGACCTTGCCGATCGTCAGCACGAGAAAGGCGAGGCTGATCCAACGCAGCCCCTGGCTGCGGCGCGCCATGCCGATCCCGAGCAGCAGCAGGGCGTAGAGCGCCCAGGCGAGCGACAGTGTGAGATCCCTCGCCGGCATGCGTTCGAACGAGATGCTGAGGGGCGCGCCGCGCGAGAATGCGTCGAAGACCGTCAGGTTGATCCACACGAAGACCACGGCGACGGCGGCCAGACCGCAGCCCGCGGACCCCACCGCCCATCCGCGGGCGTACAGCGGACGCTCCGCTTCCAGCGCCCGGGCCACCTCGAGCGGGCGCAGCACGAGAGCTGCGCCCACCAGGCAGGCGGCCGGCACCAGGTAGGTGTAGGCGAGCCAGTTCAGGACCGGCCACCCTGGGTGCGCCGAGTAGCCGAGCACCGCGGGGTTGGCGACCAGCCGCACCGTCACCGCGGCCAGCAGCAGGAGGCCGAAGTACTTGAGGCCGGGGTGGTCGAGCTGCCGCCACAGCACCATCACGGCGGCGCCCTCGAGGGCCCACCCGATGGTGACCCACTGCTTGTCGAGCTGGAGCGGGATGGCGACGCTGGTGAACGCCAGCGCGACGGCGGCGAACCACGCCAGGTTGCGGCGCAGGTTCGGGTCCCCCGCGGCCCACAACCCGCGCGACCGGTAGGCCGCCGCGAGCGCGACCCCGGCGAGCAGCAGCGGCAGGAGGCCGATGGACGCGTCGCCGAAGCGGATCTCGTACAACCTCTTCAGGGACGGGAACCACAACACCGGCGCCAGAGCGGCCGCATACCACGCCCAACGGTCGCCGACGAGGCGGCCGGCGGCGAGAAACGGCCAGACAACGAAGAGGCCGACGGCGGCGAGCTGGAAGGCCATCGCCGCCAGCGCCGTTCCGGGTGCATCGGCGAGCCCGGGAAACGACGTGACCCACTGCAGGTGCTGCAGCGCGAGCACCGCCATCACCGCCAGCACCAGGCGTCCTTCCTCGAGCCGGGTCGACGCGAGGACGACCAGCAGGGCGAGCAGGATCGACACCAGGTGGTAGAGCCCCGGCGCCAGCGACGGCTCGCCGGACTCGACCACCAGGGCCAGCAGCACGGCCAGTGGGAGGGCCGCCGCCGCAGCCTCCCTCCACCTCGCGTCCGGCCCGCCCGGGCGCGTGACCGCCAGCAGCTGGAAGACCGCCGCCGCCGCCAGCACGAGGCCGAAGAAGAGCGGCGGCGCGGGCAGCGCCGGCGTCCGGCCGTGGACCGCGAAGAACAGCGCGAAGCCGAGCCCGGCGAGCCCGCCCGACACCGCGGTCAGCCAGGCGAACCCGGCGACCCCTGCCAGCCGGACCAGGACCGCCGCCAGCACCGCCCAACCGGCCAGCCACGGCCACAACGACTCGACCGCGCCCAACGGCACGCCCACCAGCAGAAGCAGGAAGCCCACCGCGGCGACCACCGCCGGCCGTCCCAGCCCCTCACCGGCGGCGGGGCCGGCGCGCCGACGCTCCCACTCGAGCATCAGCAGAAAGGCGAGGGTGAGCGCGCCCGCGATCGCGGCTGCCTCCCAGGCCAGGGCGTCGCTGAACCGCGTCCTGCCGCACCACACCAGCACCACCGCGACGTCGGCGGCCGCGGCGGCGACGGCGACCCCCGGCCGATCGAGCTCGCGGGCGGTCCATGCGGCGGCCAGCGAGAGCAGGAGGAGCAGGGCGGCGACGCCCCAAAGGTGCGCCCCGAGGTCGGAGCGGCCGGCGAAGTAGAGGCCCAGGGCGAAGGGCACGAGCACGCCGGCGACACCGCTGATCCGCCAGCCGAGCTCCTCGTGCGGTTCGGCGCCGCGCCGCCCGCGGACCGCCCCGAGGGCGAAGAGGACCGCGAACACGGCGACGATGACGAGGCCGAGGATCTGCTGCTCGGCGTCCATGCGGTCGATGATCCAGCCGGCCTGGTACAGCACCGTCGCCGCGAGCCCGAGAATTCCAAGCACCGGCCAACGCCGGCGCTGCGCCAGCACCAGCAGGCCGGCGTCGAGCAGCAGGATGTAGCCGAAGAGGCCGATCGGATGGTCCGCCGCCGTCGCCAGCAGGAGCGGCGTCGCGAAGCCGCCCGCGAGGCCCAGGATGGCGATGACCAGGGAGCGGTGGCGCCACGCGAGGACCCCACACGCGACGGTCACCACCACCATGGAAGCGTAGGCGGCGGCGGTCGGCAGCAGATCATAGAGGCGGTTGGCCGCCCACAGCGCCCCGTACAGCACGACGATCCCGGCCCCCGCCAGGGCGTTGGCGGCCGGCTCGTAGCCCCGCCTGCGCAGCATCTCCGAGCTCCAGATCGCCGCCACCCCCGCCGCGACGCCGAGAATGACCCGCACGACCGGCGGGATCAGGCCGTGCTCGATGGAGTACTTGAAGAACAGGAGCGCGGCCAGCGCGAGCACGACGCCGCCCGCCACCGCGGCCCCGCGGACGCCGACCCAGCGCTCCCAGTCGATCTCGATCGCCGGCGTTCGCACACCTTCCGGTTCGTCCGGTCCCGGGGGCGCCGGCGTTGAGGGCGGCGGCAGAGGGGGTTGCGGGGCTTCGTCGCTCCCGGCGTCGGTGCGAGGCGGCTCCGGCCCGAGGCCGACGGCAGCGGCGGCATCCGGAACGGGGCCCGTGGTGGGTGCGCTCGGCCCCAGGTCCGCCGCCTCGGTGGCGGGCCTCGGTTCAGGTTCGGGTGGCGCGCCGGCGCTCCGGAGCCGGGCCATCTCGAGCTCGAGCTCGCCGATCCGCGCCTCGGCCCGCCGCACTCTCAGCGACATGATCCGCCAGCCCGCGGCCGCGGCGACCGCCAGCGCGACGACGACGAAGACGACTCCGCAGATAGGCTGTGCCCTTCCTGGAGATCGAGCCTATCACGGGAAGGCGCCCGACGGCGCCGTTGATCTCAGGCGCCGGCCGCCAGCCTCTCAACCACTCCGGCGGCGAGCTCCAGCGCCTCGCCGAGCCGCGCCGCGTCCGGGCCTCCCGCCTGCGCCAGGCTCGGCTTGCCGCCGCCGCGCCCACCCACCACCTCGGCCAGCTCGCGCACCAGATCACCCGCACGCACGCGTGCGACGAGGTCATCGGTGACGGCGACCAGGAGGGTCGCCTTGCCCCCGGACTCCATGCCGAGCACCACCACCCCGGACCCCAGCTTCTGGCGCAGGGTGTCGGCGAGGTTGCGCAGCTCCGACGGGCTCATCTCCGGCACCCGGCGGGCCTGGACGCTGATGCCGGCCACCTCGCGCCGGATCTCGGAGCCGCCGGCGTCGCCCGAGGCGAGCTGGTGCTTGAGCCGCCGCACCTCGTCCTCGAGCTCGCTCAGCCTGTGCTCGCGGGCCGCCAGCAGCTCGGGCAGCCGCTCGAAGGAGGTCTGGTAGCCGGAAGCCAGCTGCTCGGCCAGGCGCTCGCGCTCCTGCAGGCGCTCGACCGCCCCGCGGCCGGTCACGGCCTCGATGCGGCGGACGCCGGCCGCCACCCCACGCTCGGCGACGATGGTGCAGAGGCCGATGTCGCCGGTACGGTCCACGTGGCAGCCGCCGCACAGCTCGGTCGAGTGGGATCCGTCGCCGACGCTCACCACCCGCACCGTGTCGCCGTACTTCTCGCCGAACAGGGCCATGGCGCCGCGCGCGCGCGCCTCGTCGATGGGCATGAGCTCCTTGGACACCGGCTCGTTGCGGAGGATCTCGAGGTTGACCAGGCGCTCGATCTCCCGCAGCTGCTCGCGGCTCACGGGCTCGCCCCAGGAGAAGTCGAACCGCAGGCGGTCCGGCTCGACCAACGATCCGGCCTGCTGGGCGGCCTCCCCGAGCACCGCGCGCAGCGCGGCGTGCAGCAGGTGGGTCGCGGTGTGGTTGCGCTGGGTGTCGACGCGCGGGCCCTCCTCGACCTGCGCCTGCACCTCGGCGCCGGTCTGGAGCACCCCTTCCTCCACCTCCACCCGGTGCACGATCAGGCCTTCCATCGGCCGTTGGGTGTCGAGGACCACGGCGCGTCCACCCTTCCAGAGCAGGCGGCCTCTGTCGCCGACCTGGCCTCCGGACTCGGCGTAGAAAGGCGTCGCCGCCAGGACGACCTCGCCGCTCTCCCCGGCGTCCAGCTCGTCCTCGACGCCGTCGTCGCCGATCAGGGCCGCGACCTCGGTCGCGAGCTCGAAGCGGTCGTAGCCCACGAACTCGGAACGGATCCCCTTCTCCATCACCCACTCGTACTCGGGTCGGAAATGGGCCAGGAGGTCGCCGCGCCACGACGCCTGGCCGCGCCGCCGCTCCTCCTCGAGCGCGGCCTCGAAGCCCGCGCGGTCGATCGTCAGCCCCTCCTCCTGGGCGAACTCCTCGAGCAGCTCCGCCGGAATGCCCTTGCTCTGGTAGAGATCGAACACCGTCGCACCGGGCACGACGCTCTGCCCGGCGCGCTTGAGCCGCTCGAGCTCGCGCTGCGCGACGTCGGTGCCGCTGTTCAGGGTGCGCGCGAAACGCTCCTCCTCCTGCCGGAGCTGGGTCGTCACCACCTCGCGGCGGGCGACGAGCTCCGGAAAGACCTCGCCCATCTGCTCGACGACCACCGGCAGCAGGGTGTAGAGGAAGGCGCCGTCGAGGCCGAGCTTGCGGCCGTAGCGCAGGGCGCGCCTTATGATCCGCCGCAGCACGTAGCCCCGGCCCTCGTTCGAAGGCACCACGCCGTCGCTCATCAGGAAGGTCGCGGCCCGCAGGTGGTCGGCGATCACCCGGAACGCCGGCGCGAGCTCGGCGGACGGGTCGTACGGGCGCTGCGCAAGCTTCGCGACGGCCTCGATCAGGGGCAGGAAGAGGTCGGTCTCGTAGTTCGAGGCGGCGCCCTGGAGGACCGCCGCGAAACGCTCGAGGCCGGCGCCGGTGTCGATCGAGGGCCGCGGCAGGGGGTGCATGGTGCCGGCCGCGTCGCGGTCGAACTGCATGAAGACGAGGTTCCAGATCTCGACGATGTCGTCGCCCTCGCCGTTGACCAGCTCGCCCCGCCCGGGCGCGAGCGGGTCGGGACCGCGGTCGAAGTGGATCTCGGAGCACGGGCCGCAGGGGCCGGTCTCGCCCATCGCCCAGAAGTTGTCCTTGTCGC
>CAZMED010000152.1:6075-7806 GCA_964565045.1 uncultured Thermoanaerobaculia bacterium | reverse complement strand
CGCGGCAGTACGACATCCACCCCGACGGCGACCGCTTCATCCTGGTGAAGAACCCGGCCCGGGGCAACGTCGAGATCGTCACCAACTGGTTCGCGGAGCTGCGCTCGACGGGCCGGTGATGGCTCGGGGTGCGACGCGTCTTACCGTTGCTCCGTACTGCAAGCATGATCGGAACGACGCTCGAAGGAACTTCACCCGGAATCGCTGACGACGGGTGCGCTCACAGCGCAATGTCGTCGGGAGATACGCGGCCCTTCTTCGGTGGTCAGGTCCGCGATGGCATCAGCAGCTCGGCCTCGCCGTCGATCACCAGTGTCTCGCCGACGTGGACGCGGGTGGCGAACCTGGCCCGGTTCTTCTCCGGGTCGAGCCCGGTGACCGTGACCTCAGCGACCAGGGTGTCCCCGATCCGCACGGGTGCCTTGAAGCGCAGGCTCTGACTGACGTAGATCGCGCCCGGGCCCGGCAGCTTGGTCCCGAGCAGTGCGGAGATCAGCCCGGCCCCGATCATCCCGTGGGCGATCCGCCCGCCGAAACGGCTGCCCGAGGCGTACGCCTCGTCGAGGTGAAGCGGGTTGGTGTCCATGGAGATGCCCGCGTAGAGCACGATGTCGGCCTCGGTGACCGTCTTGCTGATCACCGCCGACATTCCCTCCTCGAGGTCCTCGAAGCTGTACCCGTCCAGGCGCCCGTCGATCGCCATCAAGACCTCCAGTCGTGGGGATCATGATCCCACAGCGTTTCGTCCTGCCGCACGGGTTGTCGAGAAATAGCGCACGAATTGGTGGATACGTCAGAATCAGCTGCGAAGCTGATCGATTCGGGCCTGATGGTCACCGTGAGCATCAGCGGTTGCCCGTCGACCCGGCTCGAGGTTTCAGCACTGCGCTCATCCAACTGGCCATGATGCAGCCGGCCGAAGCCCCGGGAACGGGCGGGCCTCAGGAGCCTCCCCATGACGAGAGATTGCCGGACTCGAACCCGTCGCTGAAGATGACGCCGATCTCGTACGCCCCGATCGAGGGTGGCGTCGCGTATGGGGCGCCGTTCAGGTCCGCCAGGATTCCGGCGGGGACTCCTTGCTGTCGAACGGGCGAGTCGAGCGCGGGCATCCAGTCGAAGCCGTCGAGGTCGGTCAACAGCGGATCCTCGATCACCGCCGTGGGCTCCCAGACGGACATCTGGCTCCGGTAGATGTAGCTGCCGTCGTTCTCCTTCGCGAGTACCACGTCGCCGGGATGTGGCCGGTAATAGGCGTTGTGGTCGTGGGTGGCCGACGATGCCCAGTTCGCCACGTAGCAGGGGTCATCCCCTGACCCCCTGTTCACGACCAGGTTATTGCGGAAAACCGTCACGCCCGGGGTGCTCGAGTCGTCCATGAAGGCCGTGCCCTGATCCACCACGATGGTGTTGTGGAGAAAGTCGAGCTGCGCCGTTTCGATGCCGTCGGTGTAGCCGACGCCCGGGGCGATCTGGATCCAGATCGCCGCGTTGCCGTCGGCCGACTCCTGATGGATCAGGTTGCCGTAGACAGTCGCGGTCGGGGCATACCCGTTCTGAACGGCCATCCCGGGCTTGTCGCGCATGCGGATGTCGTTGTAGCGGATGACCGCGTTCTGCGGGGTGCCGTCCGCGTTGCCGGCGATGACGATCCCGGCGCCGTCCAGGCTGTCGGGGCCCTGGGTGATGGTGTTGCACTCGATGACGCCGTCGACCACGCTCTGGGTGAAC
>CAZMED010000152.1:0-5975 GCA_964565045.1 uncultured Thermoanaerobaculia bacterium | reverse complement strand
ATGTTCTGGAACACGACGTGGCTGGCGCCGGTGATGTTGACCACGGCCTTGTGGGGCGCGTCCCGGTCGTGGGACGAGCGGATGGTGGCCCTGCCGCCGGTGCCCCAGAAGTCGCCGTCCCAGACGATCGGCTGACCCGGCGCCCCGCCGTGGTGGAGGCCGAGCGCCGTCGCCATCTCGAAGACGTCCCCCCGCCGCAGCGCGATGCGAGCGCCCGGCACCGTTGCGCTTGCCTCGGCGTACTCGAGTGTCCTCCAGGGTGTCTGCTCGGTCAGGCCGTCGTCGGCGTCATCGCCCGAGGTGCTCACGTAGTACGTCACCGAGGTCGTCGGGGGCGGCGTCGCCACGTCGCACGACGTCTCGAGACTCTCGGCACGAACTGGTATCAGAAGAATCAGCGCAAGAGGAGCGGCAAGGGCTCGGAGACCCTTCATCCTTCCGAGAGTATCAGCTGTGGCCTTGGAATCGCCGCCAGGTTCCACGCTGCCGCGCGGACAGCCAGGATTCGCGACGCGACCCGACACAGTGCGGCTCCGCAAACGGATCGATGCCCGCTCGGTCCGTCGACGGTCGAGACGACGCCGCCAAAAAGGATGATTCGACTGCGGAAGCTGCCGTCCGCGATTGCCGTCATCAACCGGCGACGCCCCGACCTCGAGGCGCTCTTCAGCAGCCCCGACCTCCCCTCCCCGAAGAACCGCAGGCGGGCCCTGCGGTATCTCGAGGAGTCCTGCGAGATCGTCAACGAGGGACGCGAGACCGCTCCTACTTGATGCCCTTTTCCTTGATGCCGAACTCGAACTTCGAGGCCAGTCCCTGCGCCGCGATCACCTCGTTCACCACGTCTGCGGCCGCCCTGGAGGCACCGGCAACGCCGGCGCCGTCACGGGTGTCTTCCAGGAAGTAGCCGACACCGTCGACCAGGGTGCCTGCCCACGCGACGTTGCCCACCGGCTGCGCCTCGGCGGCGCCCCAGATCGGAATCCACCACTCACCGCCGGGGTGGCGGACGGTGTACGAGACCACGAAGTCCACGTTCCCCTGCACGCTCGCGGCCGTCTTCTGCTGCGGCGCGCAGTATTTTTTGATGATGTCCGGGCTCAGGTTCGCACCGGTGTCGACTGTGTCCATCTTGCTCATGCAATGTCTGTCGGTCGGCAGCGTGCCGTTGCAGTGCTTCGTTGACGTGCACTTGCCGGGGATACTCGGGGACACGCATTCGCAAGCGTCCGGAGCTCGGCCGAAAGACCCCAGCACCGGCACAGGAACCGCGACCAGGGTTCCCCGGTCGGTGGCCAGCACCTCCCACAGGTACTCGATGCCCTGGCACGCTGCCGCCATCTCCGGGCTCTCCTGGCGTCGAAACCTGCAGGGCTCGTAATGGACGCGGGCGGGCGCGAGAACGATGACCTGCTCGCCGGGCTCCAGCTCCCGGTCCAGGCTCGACAGCCTCATGCTGGCGGGCGCCCGCAGGCCCTGCGGGTTGAAGACCGACCGCTCCAGCTCCTGGCTGAATGAGAACGTGCCCCTGCTCAGGTCGGTGAGCTGCACGCTTCCAGGCTGCACGGCGACCCCGGCGGCCGGGGCCCTGCCGCTGCCGACCGCGCCCCTCGAGCTCTCTTGCGCACCGGTGATCGAAGCCGCGCCCACAAGAGCGAGGACCAACATCTTCTTCATGATTTTGAATCTCCTTCTCGATCTTAGCATACCACCGTCCGTCACGAATTCTCCGAGCGCCGGGTCGTACGCCGTCCGTGGGGCCCCCGATAGCGTTGGCCAAAACACCATGACATCAAGACATCGGTGCCTGCGGCACCCTGATCCTGCTTCCCTCTTACTTGCGCTCGTCCCGAGCTTCCGTGCGGTATGCGGTCGGCGTCCGACCGGTCCACCGTTTGAACGCGCGGTTGAACGCGCTCTGCTCGGAAAAACCGGCGAGAAACGCGACCTCCGTCGCGGTGTAGCGGCTGTCCCGGAGGAGGTTCTCGGCCACGTGCCGGCGCGTCGCATCCACCAGAGACTTGAATGACACACCACGTTCCGACATCCGCCGGTGGAGTGTGCGCTCGCTCATGGCGAGCCGTCGGGCCACGTCCCCCATTCTGGGGACCCCCTCGCTCAACGACCGGGAGACCTCCCGCTCCACGAGCGACTCGATCGTGGTCTCGGCCCCGATCGACCCGAGCTCCGCATCGAGGTGGGAGAGCAGAAAACGGGAGATCCCGTCGTCTGCCAGGTGATTGGAACGGGCAAGCGCCTCGCCGGGAATGGACAATGCGTCGCGGTCGGAGCCGAAATGGACGGGGCATCCGAAGTATCGTTCATGGGCCGAGACCGACTTCGGCGCCGTGTGCTTCAGCGACACGGCCAGCGGACGAAATCGCGGCGACGATGTCTGCCGGATCAGCGAGGTGGCGCTCGCGAGAGTCGCCTCGTTGGAGAGCCTCATTCCGAGCCGGCGCTCGCCGGACCTGTGGACGATGTAATCGATCCCGCGGTCGTGATCGCAGATCTCGTAGGTCAGGTTGTCGGTCCACAGCCGGCAGTAGCGCTCGACCCGTTCGAGCGAGCTGCGGACGGTCGGCGCCGATTTCCAGGCGAGGCCGAGCGCCCCGTAGTCATCGGGGTGCATCAGCGGCCCGACCCGGAGCGGCAGCTCGTGGGCACGGTCCATCTCCGATGCGATGCGTTCGAGGAGGTCGTAGTACGCGTCGTCCGAGATCCTCTCCGTCACGTCCAACGGCTCGTCCGGCTCGAGACCCACCGAGCTCAGCAATGCCGATGCCTCGACCGATTCCCCGGCGGCCTGGATCATCCTGCGGGCGAAGATGGCCGAAACGTACCCCAATACCGAGCGCCTCTCGACGACTGCAACACGCCCTCGGGTAGTCCGAATTCCGCGCCGCGGCGCGCGATGTCATCGCCTACACCGCCACGGCCGCGACCACCAGAAATGCAGCTGCGGCCAACGAGGCGGAGGTCCGAACGTGATTCCATCTCGTCCAGCGAACCAGGTAGAAACGCCACAGGGCCTGCGCCTCGGCGTCGTCCGGATGCAGCTCCGCCAACCGGTTGTTCAGCGGCACGTTGCCGACGATCGTGACGCCGAGGCACCCCAACAGGTACAGCGCGCAGCCGGAGACCGCTGCTGCAAGCGGCAGGCCGCTCCCGAAAATCAGCGCAGCGACGACGGTGACTGCACACATCGCCCCCGTGCCGAAGAATGCCAGCAAGAACAACGGGTTGATGACGGCGATGTTGATGGACTGCATGGCCGCGATGCCCTGCCGGGGTTCCAGCCGTCCGAGCGCCTCCATGACGAAGGCCGAGAAGGCGTAGAAGATGCCGGAGACCAGCGCGGCGCCGATCGCCGAGGCGACGACGACGGTCGTCATGCGGCACCCCCGATGACCCCGAGCTGCTCGAAGAGCGTGTACTGATCGAGGATCTCCCACTCGTCGGCGATCTTGCCGTCCCGGAACCGGCTGCGCACCATGCCGTGAACCCGAACCCGCCGGCCGGTAGCCGGGATGCCCGGCAGATCGCCCCGGTGGGTCCCGGTGAGGGTGAAGACCATCACCGTGGCGTCGTCCGCCACCACCAGATCGTCGATCTCCAGCGCGAGGTCCGGGAACGCCGAGCGGTAGCCATCGAACAGCGCCGCCAGGCCTTCCGGGCCGCGGAGCTCCTCCCCCGGGCTGCGGTAGATGTACTCGTCGTGGACCAGCTCGGCGAGGGCGGAGGTGTCGCCGCGGTTGATGACCTCGTCGGCGAAACGGCGCAGGACCCGTTCATGGGAGCCGTTCGCAGGGACGGTGCCCGATCCCGGTCGTTCGCCGCCCGAATCCCTGCTCGTCCACGCGCCCGCGGCGGCCGCCTCCCGCGCGTAGTCCGAGAAGTCGCGGGCCGGGCGGCCCAGGGCCCGCTCGACGCCGTCGGCCACGGAGGCGTTGCGGCCGTCCAGCACCGTCTCGAAGAGGTACCGCGTCAGCGACACCATGTTCTCCGGAACCTGCAGCTCCCGCATCCCACGGACGAAGTCATCAGCCTGGATCTGTTGGTAGTGCAGCTCGCGGCCGGCCGCCCGCCCGATCTCCTCGACTGCCTGGGCGAAGGACATCAGCCGCGGACCCGTGACCTCGTAGATCCGCCCCTCGTGGCCGGCTTCGGTCAGTGCCGCTACCGCCACATCGGCGATGTCCTCGGTATCGACGAACGGCTCTCGCACGTCGCCGGCGGGCAGCGCGAGCACCCCGTCGCGCAAAGGGTCCAGAAAGAACCCCTCGCTGAAGTTCTGGTTGAACCAGCTCGCCCGCACCACGGTCCAGTCCGGGTTCGTGTCCAACACGATGCGCTCGCATCGCTGCGCTTCCTCCTCGCCCCGGCCCGAAAGCAGGACCAGCCGCCGGACGCCGCCCTCGGCCGCCAGTCGCGCGAGCTCCTCGATGGCGGGGGGTGCCTCGGGCACGGCCAGGTCCGGCGAATAGGTGACGTAGGCCGCCCTCACGCCATCCAGTGCGGCGCCCCACGTCGAGCTGTCGTCCCAGTCGAAGCGGATTGCGCCGGAGCGCGAGGCGACCCGGGTTGTCACGCCCCGGTCCGCGAGCTTCCTCGCGACCCTGCTTCCCGTCTTTCCGGTGCCTCCGATGATCAGAATGGGTTGGTTGTTCTCGGTCATTGCGTCCTCCCCGTTCGGCTGATTTCGATCCCATCGATCGATGGGTCCGAAGATAGCGGCTGACAGAGAACGAGACTTGATCGCGATCGCCAAACCTTTGACCCGAGCCGCCAGTGCAGGTGCCCGGTACGGGGGTTTGGTGTTACCCGTCGAGCCATGCAGCCTCCAACCCCCCTCTGGACGCCTCTTCGAGATGCGGTGCGATCAGAGCACATTGATCTGCGACTGGCACGACACTCTGGGGCGGCAAACCTCGCGGCCGAGCGACTCGATCATCCACACCTGAAACTCCACATTCACACGACTCTGCTCACGGCCCGGCCGTCGTGCTCCGGGGTGTCGATGTTCGAGCATCATGGGGTCACATACCCCGTGCACCTCCACGGAACTACTCAGGACGGATCTCCCGCCTGCACCCGCGCCAGAAGCTCTTTCGTCGTGGCGATGTCCGGGTGGTCGTCGGGGAGGGCCGCCTCGAAGAGCGCGAGCGCTTCGGTGACGACGGGCTCGCTCTCGACGCGACGCCCAGCTCCCTGCAATGCCTCCCCGTACAGCACCAGCGCATCGGCGGGCTCGAGCGGGTTCTCGGTTCCGGCCCTGATCGAGAGAGGTGACCGCCACCGCCTCGTACAACAGGTCCCACTGATCACAACCTCACAGCTTTCTTGGATCAAGGTCATCACCGAGTCAAGGTGCCTGACACGGAGGTGTCGGTGTCACGCGGCAGCCAGGGCCAACCGACCCTCCACTGAGTGCCACGCACGCACCCCCGAACCCTTCAGGGGTCAGATGGGGATGCGCACGTGGAGCCCAAGGGTGAAGGTTGGGAAGGACTCCGAAATTACCGCGGCACTGCGGACGTCGAACCCGTGGCTGCTCACGGGCCCGCCGACGGCATGACCAGCGGAAGCTCGATGAAGCTCGCGTTCTCCGGCGCGTGCCAGATGCGCTGCGTGGCCTTCACGTAGTCCTCCGGCCTGGCCCAGAAGATGCTGTCGACGAAGGTCTGCGGGTTGCGGTCGTAGAGGGGGAACCAGCTCGACTGGACCTGGACCATGATCCGGTGGCCGGGCAGGAAGACGTGGTTCGCCGTCGGCAGCGCGAAGCGGTAGAGCAGGGGCTCACCGGAAGGGATTGCCGTCGGATGCTCGAAGCTCTCGCGGTAGCGCCCTCGAAAGATGTCGGCTGCGACCATGAGCTGGTAGCCGCCCATCCCGGGCTGGCCTGCGACCTCCGGGGGGAAGACGTCGATCAGCTTGACCACCCAGTCGGAGTCGGTGCCGCTGGTGGAGGCGAC
>CAZMED010000151.1:0-7828 GCA_964565045.1 uncultured Thermoanaerobaculia bacterium | reverse complement strand
CATCACTGCCAGGATTCGCGGTCCGCGGTATGATCTTGACGTCGGATTTTCGAGCAAGGGGGTCTGCCATGCGGCGTCGATTCCTTCTGTGGTGCTCGTTCCTGGTGCTGGCCGCGGCCCCTCTCCTCGCCGCCGACGGCGACGCGGTGGTCGGGGTGTGGGCCACGGACCCGGATGACGACGGCGGTCAGGCGCACATCGAGATCTACGCCAACGGCGACCGCTACGACGGCAGGATCGTGTGGCTCGAGGAACCGGTGTACCTGCCCGGCGACGAGGACGGCGAAGCGGGCCAGGCGAAGGTCGACACCGAAAACCCGGACCCGGCCCTGCGCAGTCGGCCCATCATGGGGTTGGTGCTGATGGAGGGCTTCGTCTACGACGGCAAGGGCACCTGGCACAAGGGGACGATCTACGACGCCAATGACGGCAAGACGTACAAGTGCAAGATGCGGCTCGAGGGCGAGGACACGCTCAAGGTGCGGGGATTCATAGGCTTCTCGATGATCGGGCGCACCGAGGAATGGACACGGGTTGCGGGCGGCGACTGAGATCGGACGACCCGAATCGCGGCCCGGCCGGGCCGGGCCGCCGGACTGAGAGACGGGGGGCGGAGCGTGGGTGAGATCTCATTGCAGAGGATTCTGGTCGCCGACGACGAGCCGGATCTCCTCGAGATCGCGCGCATCGCGCTCGAGACCCTGGGAGGGTACGAGGTGGCGACCTGCCAGTCCGGCACCGAGCTGCTCCGCCTCCTGCCGGAGTTCGGACCGGATCTCGTGGTGGTCGACGTGCTGATGCCGGACATGGGCGGGATCGAGGTCCTCGATGCGCTGCGCCGCGAGCCCGGCTACGAGGACCTGCCGGTGGTCTTTCTCACCGGGTTGGTGCTCGAGCGGGATCTCGAAAAGCTGCGCGCCTCGGGTGCGGCGGACATCATCATCAAGCCCTTCGATCCCATGACCCTGGCCGACCGCATCGGACGCATCTGGGAAGGCTCCCATGGCCAATGACAACGGTCCGATCCCGCCGGCCGAGCAGCTCGCCCAGGAGCTCGCGAAGCTGCGGCGCAACTTCCTGGAACGTTTCCCGGGCCGCATGTCGTCGCTGAGCGGCGAGTGGCAGCGCCTCATCTCGGGCGGCTGGGCCCGGGACAGCGCCCGCGCCTTCCACCACTCGACCCACGGGCTGGTGGGCACCGCCGGCAGCATGGGCCTGCCGGCGACATCCGCGGCAGCACGGCGCCTGGAGCAGTGTGTGGCGGCGCTCGCCGAGTCGGAGGAGCCTCCCGGGGACGAGGCGGCCCGCAGGGTGGAGGCCCTGCTCGGGGAACTGGCGGCGGCAGCCGCTGCCGAGCGCCAGGGCCAGGAGCCCGAGTCCGGGAGCGACGAGGGCCGGGTCGCGTCGTCCTTCTTTGAGCCGCGCAACCTGATCGTCGTCGTCGAGACCGGAGGCCCTTTCGCCCGCGAGCTGGCGCTCCAGCTCGGACACTTCGGGTTCGACCTGCAGATGATCGAGCGGCTCGACGAGCTGGACTCCCGCGGCATGGCGCGCAGCCCGGCGGCGGTGATCCTCGATCTGTCGTCGCAGGCGGGCGACCAGGACGGGCTGCGGGCGGCGGCCAGGGTGCGGGCGAGCCTGGGCGACGACGTGCCGCTGGTCTTCGTCTCCAACCGCTCGGACATCGAGGCGCGCCTCGACGCCGTACGCGCCGGTTGCCGCGGCTACTTCGTGAAGCCGGTCAACTTCTCCGAGATCGTCACCACCCTCGACCGGATCACCCGCAGCGAGCCGGAGCCCTACCGCATCCTGATCATCGACGACGAGGCGGACGCTGCGGCATTCCACGCAGCGAGCCTCGAGGCGGCGGGCCTGCGTGCGGTCATCCTGACCGACCCCCTCGAGGTCATCTCGCAGCTGGTGGAGTTCCAGCCGGACGTCATTCTCGCGGACGTCTACATGCCCCGCTGCAGCGGGCCCGAGCTCGCGGCGGTGATCCGCCAGGAGGAAGCGTTCGTCGGAATTCCGATCGTCTTCCTGTCGCGGGAGACCGACCGCATGAAGCAGATCGCGGCGCTTGGTGAGGGCGGCGACGACTTTTTCACCAAACCGGTGTCGCCGGACGAGCTGGTTGCGGCGGTGGTGGCGCGGGCGCAGCGCGGGCGCAGGCTGCGCCAGTTCATGGAGCACGACGGTCTGACCGGTCTCTACTCGCACAGCCGGATTATCGACCAGCTCGAGGCGGCGGTTCGGCGGGCCGACCGGCGTGAGGGCTCCCTCGCGGTGGCGATGCTCGACATCGACGGCTTCAAGCTCGTCAACGACACCCACGGGCACCTCGTCGGCGACCAGGTCCTGAAGGCGCTCGCCCATCTGCTGCGGCAGCGCCTGCGCCTGAGCGACGTGCTGGGGCGCTACGGGGGTGACGAGTACCTGGTGGTGCTGCCGGACACCGACGCCGCGGCGGCGCTCGCCAAGATGGACGAGATCCGCCGCAACTTCGCCGCGGTCGAGCACGACACGGGCCGCCGCAGCTTCACGGTCACCGTCAGCGGCGGGGTCGCGGAGTTCCCCGAAGCGGCCAGCGTGCACGAGCTGATCGCGCGGGCGGACGAGGCGCTCTACCGCGCCAAGCGCGCGGGCCGTAACCGCATCGTTTCCGGCGAGGGAGGAGGCTGAGGGTTGCGGGGCCTCGCGCTCGTCGAACGGCTCGCGGCGCTGGGCCTGGGGCTGTCCGCCGCCGCCTGCGGGGCCGGCCCCGCAGGGCCGCCGGCGCCCGGGGCGGTCGGCGTCGAAGCACCCGCAGGAGTGCTGAGCATCGGCTCGGTGTCCATCAGCCCCGGACGCGAGCACGAGGTGGTGCAGCCGTTCGGCGACTATCTGGCCGCTCGGCTGGCCGCGGTCGGCATCGGCCGCTGCCGGGTCGTGGTCGTGGACTCCCTGCACAGCATGATCGGGGAGGTCAATGCGGGGCGCGTCGACCTCTATCTCGACAGCCCGTTTCCGGTAGCTTTCGCAGTCGCGCACGAAGCCGATCTCGCGGTGCTGGCGCGGCGCTGGAAGCGGGGTAGGGACGAGTACCGAAGCGTCGTCTTCGTCCGCGGCGAAAGCCGCGTGGACACGCTCGAGGACCTGCGGGGAAAGGTCGTCGCCTTCGGCATCCCGTTCTCCACCGCGGGCTTCCTGATGCCGAAGGCGGCCCTGGCTGCGGCCGGCCTCGAGCTGGTCCCGTTTCAGGACCCGGCGGCATCCGTGGATTCCGACAAGGTCGGGTACGTGTTCTCCAACGACGCCGAAAACACCGTCTTCTGGGTCCTCGAGGGCAAGGCGGCGGCGGGAGCGGTCAACGAGGACTACTACCGGGTTCTGGCCGGGCCGCGCCTGGGCGAGCTCAAGGTGCTCCTCCGCACGCCGGCCCTGCCACGCAACATCGTCTGCGCCCGCTCCAGTCTCGATCCCCGGGTGAAGGAGGCGATCGTCGAGGTGCTGCTCGCGATGGAAGGGGATGCCGAGGGGCGGGCCGTGATGGAGGCTTTCGAGAACACCCTCAGGTTCGACCTCTTTCCGAACGGCGCCGAGCAGGCCCTGAACGAAGTGATCGGCATGCTGCCGTACGTCGAGGAAGATCTCGGACGATGAGTCCGGACCGAGCGGCCGCGGACCGGTCGCGGGAGGCAGGTGCGTGCGCCTCGGGCTGAGGGGCCGCTTCGTCGTCTTCGTGTCGGCGGTCATTCTCGCCTTCGGGGCGGTGCTGACGGCATTCGCCGTCCGCTCACAGAACCAGCGTCTGCGGCACGAGCTCGAGGAGCGCGGCAAGCTCCTGGCGACGGTCGTCGCGGCCAACGCGACCGACGCCGTGGTCCTGCTGGACATCGGGGAGCTGCGGCGCCTGATCCTCGACACCCGCAACCAGGAGTACGTGGTTGATGCGTTGGTCTTCGACGGGCGGGGGCGGGTCCTCACCGACGGCACCTTCGAAAACCCGCGCCGGCACCAGCCGGTGTCCGACGCGGTCCGGCAGCACGCAGCGAGCACCGACGAGCTGCTGGTGGAGTTCAGCGGCGATGTCGTCAAGGTCACCAAACCGGTCGTCCTCGGGGCACAGCGGCTCGGCGGCGTGACGCTGCACTACTCGCTCGCGGGTCTCTCCGAGGACCAGGCAGAGCTGGCGCGGCGGACGACCCTGCTCGGGGCGGTGTTCGCGCTGCTCGGGGTGTTGGCCGCCGCCCTGCTCGCCGAGGCGGTCACGCGTCCCCTGCGCGAGATCACCGCGGCCACGCGCGCGGTAGCGCGCGGCGAGCCGGTCCCGCTGCTGCCGGTGCGGACCGCTGACGAGGTCGGCGAGCTCGCCGCCGCCTTCAACGACATGACCTACCGGCTGCGGGAGACGACGGTGTCCCGAGACGAGCTCGACCTCATCCTCGAGACGATGGGGGAGTGCCTGGTGGTCACCGATGTCAACGGCACGATCGTGCGCGTCAACAAGCAGACATGCGAGCTCGCGCAGCGCGCCGAACCGGATCTCGTCGGTGTCAACTGCCGGGTGCTGCTGCGGGCCCCACCGGGTACCTCGTCGATCCTGCAGGCGGCCGCGCCGGGCGGCGCGATTCGCGGCGTGGAAACCACGCTCGCGACCGCGTCCGGCGGGTCGGTCCCGGTGATGGTTTCGGTGGCGGCACTGGCGGCCGCGGGCGAGCGGCCGCGCGGCTTCGTGCTGGTGGCGGCCGACCTCAGCGAACGGCTCAAGATCGAGCACCAGAAGGACGAGTTCGTGACCATGGTCCACCACGAGGTGCGGGCGCCGCTGACCGCTGTCCGCGGAGCGATCGGTCTCTTGAGCGGCGGCGTGGCCGGTGAGCTCGGCGACAGCGCGCGCGAGCTCGTCGCCATCGCCCACCGCAACTGCGAGCGCATGGAGCGTCTGGTGGGCGACATCATGTCGGCGAGGAAGCTCGACACGGGGCGTATGGATTTCCGGCTCGCCGATGTGGCGCCCATGACCCTCGTCGAGCAGGCGGTCGAGGCGACCTCGGTGTACGGCGACAAGTACGGAGTGCGCCTCGTCGTCGAGGGCGATTTCGGCGATGCCGTGGTGCGGGTCGATCCGGACCGCCTGATCCAGGTTCTGAACAACGTGCTCTCCAACGCGGTGCGCTACTCGCCCCCTGGAGGTACCGTGACCTTGAGCGCTTCCAACGCAGGGGGGATGGTGAGGGTGGCCATCAGCGACCGCGGACCGGGGATCTCCGACGAGTTCCGCGACCGCGTGTTCGAGAAGTTCGCTCGCGCCGACGATGGCAGCTGGCGGCACCGCAGCGGCACCGGGCTCGGCATGAGCATCTCGAAGGCGATCATGGAGGAGCTCGGAGGCTCGATCTCCTTCGAGACCGAGAGCGGGGTGGGCACGGTCTTCTTCATCGACATTCCGGAGAGCCGCTGACCTTTCGAACGCCCGGCGGGCGGTGTTTCCCGGTGCGGACCATGGACAGGGCCGGGGGGCTGGGCTATTTTCGGTGTGAGATGTGCTCCAGCCCGATCTGTCTCCCCCATGCGCCCGGCGCCCGCGGCAGCCTCCAACCCGCATTGCCCCGACGCCGTCATGGTCTCGGGAGGCGTGGTGGAAGAACGGCCCGGTCCGGGTCCGTCGGCCCGGCCAGCAGCTCGTAGGGGCCGGCGCACCGATGCCGATCACGGGCAACCTCGAGACGATGAACCTGGCCGAGCTCCTGCAGTGGCTCGCCAACAACCGGCAGACCGGGACCCTCATCATCTCGAACGGCGCGGTGGAGAAGCGGATCTACCTGCAGAAAGGCAGCATCCTCTCCTCGTCGAGCTCCGATCCGAAGCGGCTCCTCGGCCACTTCCTGGTCAGCAAAGGCGTGATCTCGGAGGAGACGCTCGCGCAGGCGATGGCCGTTCAGGAGCAGCAGGGAGGCTTGCTGGGAGAGATCCTGGTCGAGGGCGGCGCCATCGAACAGGAGACCCTCGACCGGATGCTCAGGCTCAACGCCGAGGAGAACATCTGCGACCTCTTCGCCTGGGAGCAGGGCAGCTTCGAGTTTCTCGACGGCGAGCTCCCCGATCACGACCTGGTGCCGATGTCCGCCAACATCACCGGGCTCATCATGGAGGGCATGCGCCGGATCGACCATGCCCGCGCCATGAAGGAGGTCATCCCGTCGCCGCAGTGCGTGCCGGTGGCGGTGGGGCCCCTGCTCGAGGACGACGAGCTCGATCTCGGCTGGCGCGGCGTGTTGGAGGCGGTCGATGACGACCGCAGCATCGAGGACATCTGCCTCCACACCCACTCGAGCGAGTTCTTCGTGTGCCAGGTGCTGTACCGGAAGCTCGTCGAGGGCCAGCTGAAGATCGTGCGGCCGAGGGTGCTCGAGCGCGAGGCGCAGGGCCAGGCGTCGAGAGACGCCGCCGCTGCGGCCAGTGGCGAAGCGCTGGTCGGACGGGCGATGGTGCACCTGAAGAACGGTGATTTCGAGGCCGCCATGCGCCATCTGCGTGCGGCGTCGAGCCTCGAGCCCGACAATCGCGACCTGCGGCTGGTGATCCAGCAGAAGGAGCTGGAGATCCGCGGCGAGATCGCCGACGCCGGCGTCCTCCCGGACTGCGTGCCGGTGCTGATCTCGGACATGAAGCAGCTGCGGACGGTGAACTTCTCGCCCGAGGAGGGCTTCATCCTGTCGCGGATCAACGGCAGGTCCGACATCCGCTCGATCATCAAGATCTCGCCCCTGTCGGAGATCGGCTCGCTCCTGGTCTTCTGGAAGCTGCTGAAGGAGGGCCACCTGCGTCTCGACGAGGCGTAGGTCGCCTCCCGGTCTCCACCGCGGGAGGCCGGCCCGGCGGCGGCTCGTGCATAATGCCCCGCATGGGGCGACTGATTGATCGCGGCAGGCGGGAGCGCGCGCGACAGCAGCGGGCCGTGCGCAAACAACGGATTCTGGACGAGGCGCGGTCGATCTTCGCGAGCATGTCCTATACCGAGGTGACGCTCGACCACATCGGCCAGCGTGCCGACGTCGATCGCGGCGTGGCCTCGATGTTCTTCGGTTCGAAGGAGGAGATCTTCCTGCTGGTGCTGAGGAACGAGCTCGACGTCTGGTACTCGGCCCTGGCGGATGAGCTCGCGGGCGTACCGGGCATCCTGGATCCGTCCGAGCTGGCCGGGCTGATCGCGCGCAGCATCTCCCAGCCCGATCTCCTGGGCCGGCTGCTGAGCCTGACACCGGTGGTGCTCGAGCAGAACATGGAACCCGTGGAGGTCTACCGGTTCCAGCGCTGGCGGCACGACCGGATGACGGAGCTGGGCGGGCTCCTGGAGCGCGCGGGCGCTCTCGAAGCGGGGTCCGGCTTCCATCTCCTGTACCTGGTGCAGCTCCTCACGGCGGGCCTCGAGCCGGCGGCCAACCCGCGCGGCGCGGCAGCTTTCGACCGCGACGACGACGACCTCGCGGGCCTGGTCATCGACCTCGAGAACGAGCTGCGCACCCTGATCGCGGCCTTCTTAAGGGCTGAACGTTCAGCCGTTTGACCTCACCGTCGCTTGACACGGCGCGGCCCGTCGGCTATCCTCCGCCGGTTCGAGAGTGGAGGCACCATGGCTGGCAAGGGACATCGCATCACGGTCAAGCTCAAAAGCACCGAGAGCCCGTACATGTATCACGTCAAGAAGAACAAGCAGAACACCACCGAGCGGCTCGAGCTCAAGAAGTACGACCCGGTGGTGCGCAAGCACGTGATCTTCAAAGAGTCCCGCTAGATTCACAGCAGGCGGAGGGCGCCGAGGCGCCCGCAGAGCGTGCTGAAGCCCGGC
>CAZMED010000150.1:5854-7831 GCA_964565045.1 uncultured Thermoanaerobaculia bacterium | reverse complement strand
CTGAATCCGGGCACGGAGACGGGCTCGGGTCGTATCCGATGCCTCCATCCCATGTGATTCCGGATGAGCCGAACGTTGGTACGTCACGATGTTCGGACGCCGAACGTGCTATCGAATTCGATCGTAGACCAGGAAGCTGAGGGCGTGCTCGTTCTTCTCGTCAGCGGGGTGGTGCTCCTCGGAGATCAGCGTCCAGTCATCGAAGTCCACGTCTGGGAAGAAGGTGTCGCCCTCGAGGTCGGCATGGACGCGGGTGATGCAGAGGCGGTCCACCAGGTCGCGATCGAGGGCCTGGCGGTAGATTTCGGCGCCGCCGCCGATGAAGGGCTCGTCGTCGTTTCGCACGTCCGCGAGCGCCTCGTCCAGCGAGTGAACCACCGACGCGCCTTCAGCGACAAACCCGGGATCACGGGTAACCACGACCATGGTCCTCCCGGGCAGCGGCTTGCCAAGCTCGTCCCAGGTGCGGCGACCGATGATCAGGTGGTGGCCCATGGTGGTCGCCTTGAAGTGGCGGAGGTCACGCGGCAAATGCCAGGGCAGGCCGCCGTCGCGGCCGATGACCCCGTTCGACGACACGGCGACGATGAGCGACACCAGCATCTTCACACCGCGATCGGGGCCTTGATGGCCGGGTGCGGGTCGTAGCCCTCGAGCCGGAAGTCCTCGAAGCGGAAGTCGAAGACCGAGAGCACCTCCGGGTTGATCCACATCCGCGGCAGCGGCCGCGGCGAGCGGACCAGCTGCGTCTCCGCCTGCTCGACGTGGTTGCGGTAGAGGTGGACGTCGCCGAAAGTGTGGACGAGCTCGCGCGGCTCGAGCCCGCAGACCTGGGCCACCATCATGGTGAGCAGGGCGTAGGAGGCGATGTTGAAGGGAACGCCGAGAAAGACGTCGGCGCTGCGCTGGTAGAGCTGGCACGAGAGCCCGCCTTCGGCGACCCAGAACTGGAACAGGCAGTGGCACGGGGGGAGCGCCATGCGCTCGATGTCGGCCACGTTCCACGCCGAGACGATGTGGCGCCGCGAGTCGGGGTTCTCCCTGAGGCCGTCGACGAGCCTCGTGATCTGGTCGATGCTGCGCCCGTCGGGTGTCGGCCACGAGCGCCACTGGTACCCGTAAATCGGGCCGAGGTCGCCGTCGGCGTCGGCCCATTCGTCCCAGATCGTGACCTTGTTGTCGTGCAAATAGCGGAGGTTGGTGTCGCCGGCGAGAAACCACAGCAGCTCGTGGATGATGGATCTCAGGTGCAGCTTCTTGGTCGTCAGCGCCGGAAAGCCGTCGCGGAGGTCGAAGCGCATCTGGTAGCCGAACACGCTCAAGGTGCCGGTCCCGGTGCGGTCGTCCTTGGCCACCCCGCGCCGCAGGACGTGGTCGAGCAGCTCCAGGTACTGCTTCATTCCGACCCGGTCTCCGCTGCCACCCAGTGACCCACCGCGTCCATCCACTTGCCCTGGACCTTGAGGATGAGCTCCGCGAACTCGCGAACCGCACCGCGTCCGCCGGCCGCGCCGCACACGAGATCGCAGACCGCCGCCACCTCCGGCACCGCGTCGGCCGGGCAGGCCGTGAACGCAGCTCTGCCGAGCAGCGGCAGGTCCTGCAGGTCGTCGCCCATCGCCGCCACCTCGAGGTCGACGATGCCGAGCATCTGCTCGAGCCGTTCGAGGTCGGCCACCTTGTCGCGTGAGCCGAGAAACACCATCTCCGAGCGGATCCCGAGATCGGCGCAGCGTGCCGCCACCGCCGCGCTCGAGCGCCCGGAGATCACCGCCACCTGGATGCCGGCGCCGAGCAGCAGGCGGACGGCGAGCCCGTCGCGGACCGAGAACACCTTGAGGACCTCGCCCTCGCCCGAGTAGACGAGGCTGCCGTCGGTCAACACGCCGTCGACGTCGAGGACCAACAAGCGGACCGGCGTCAAACGGTGGCGGATCTCGGTGGGTACGCGGCTCGGCATGGAGCGATGCTAGCAGA
>CAZMED010000150.1:0-5754 GCA_964565045.1 uncultured Thermoanaerobaculia bacterium | reverse complement strand
GGGTCGTGGTCCGAGGCGCGGTCGGCGGCGGGGAACTCGGCGTTGAGGTGCACGGCGTCGACCTCGGCGCCGGCCGCGAGGATCGGCGTCACGAGCACGTGGTCGAGGACCTGCGAGTTGCCGAGATAGACGTAGGTGGAGCGATCGGCGAGCGGGAGCCGGCGCATCAGGTTCTCGAGGCCCGCAGCCTCGAGGGCTGCGAGGGCGGGACTGCCCTCGAAATCGTTGAGGTCGCCGAGGACCACGACCCGCGCCTCGGGGTCGAGCTCCCGCAGGCCGGCGACGAACGACCCCACGGCCTCCGCCTGGCGCACCCGCCGTGTGCTGGAGCCCTCCACCGGCGGCTGGCGGCGGCCGAAGAGAGGGTCGTCGCCGCCCTTGGACGCGAGGTGGAGGTTGACGACGAAGACCGTCGTACCGGCGAATCGAAACTCTCCGACCAGCGGCTTGCGGCTGCCGCCCTCGCCGTCCGGCCGCGGCGCGAAGGCCGGGCCGGTCGGATCGAGCAACCCCGGGCTGCAGCTCAGCGCCGGGCCGGGCGCCACCTCTGCCGCAACGAGGGCCCCGCACCCGCCGCGGTCGACGAAGCCCACCCGCGCCGGGTCGAAGAGGAAGGCGTTGCGGATGTTGGCGCCGGGCTGGCCGCCGCTCTCGCCGTCCCTCGGGTCGACCGACCGCCAATCGTAGCGGGCGCCGCCCGCGGCCACGATGGCCTCGACGATGCGCGCCATGGTGCCTGCGGCGCTCACGGTGCCGTCGTCGGCCGGGCCCGAGTCGTCCTGGATCTCCTGCAGGGCGACGATGTCCGGGCTGCCGAGGTGGCGCACCACCTCCTCCGCGAGGCGGCGGAACCGGTCGTCATCCGACACCGCCGACAGATTCTCCACGTTATAGGTGGCGACGGTCAGCTGCGACGCCGAGCCTGCCAGTGTGGTCCGCTCCCGCGCCAGTCCGCCCGCCGCCACATCCGGCAGGGGCGCGGTGTTGAGCAGCTTATAGCTGCCGTATCCGTAGTGGAGGATCGCGTCAACCGGCGCCGCGAGCCTGTCGCCCACCGTCAGCAGGGGTTCGTCCGCAACCAGCGCGTCGTCGATGATCAGGCGCTGCGGGTTGGGGTTGTGGTCGAGGAGCCGCAGCCCGCCGCGCGCCGTGCGCAGCTCGGCGTCGCGGCCGCCGTCCGCCAGTACCACCGCCTCGCCGTGGCGCGAGGTCGGGCCGACCACGACCGCGCCCTCGACCCGCACCCGCATGCCCTCGAGGCTCTCGAAGGCGTCGGCCGCGAAGCGGTCCGCATCGAAGGACGAGAGTCCGGGAGCCGCAATCTCGGGCTGCGGAATCACGACGCCGCCTGTACCCAGACGCACCGGCGACGGCAGCTCCTGCCCCCGGGCCAGGATTTCGGCCGAGCTCGCGAAGAGCCGGGTGACCGGCAGCTCCAGCCCCCACGAGCGCTCCTCCACCCGCCCCGCGAGGCGCACCAGGTCGCCCACCTCGACCTGCCCGAGCCCCGCCGGGGCCGTTACCAACAGGCCTTCGGAGGTCGCCGGGTCGCCGTCGCCCTCCGGGTCCTGCACCCAGAAGGCCTGGCCGGAGCGGCTGCCGAGAATGGCCGTGACGACCCCTTCCACCCCGCGGACGCACCGGCCCGTGTAGGGCGAAGAATGCCCAGCACCCTGGATCGCAGCCACGCGCAGCTCGGGCAGCTGCACCGCAGGCGGCGCGACCCCCGAGACCGCCAGAAGCACGACCTGGGTGGACTGAACCGAGGGTTGGAAGTTGTTGTCGGCCACCAGGACCAGCAGGCGACGGCCGTCGGCGAGGGCGGGGCCGAAGGCCGCCGCCTCGATGTTGTCGGGCTTGACACCCAGGTGGTCGAGGTCGGCGACCAGGGTCTTCGGCAGTGGCCGGACCGCTCCGGGGTGGTCCGCAAGGGCTTCGATGGCCTGAATGTCGTCGGCCAGCCGCAGGTCAACCAGGAAGAGGCGGACGCGGTTGCCGACCCCGGCCGAGAACGCACGTTCGATCACCAACAGCCGGTGCGCGTCGACGCTGACGATCTCGGACACGCCGTTGGTTCGGAAGGCGTTCGGCGGGACCGGCTCGTCCGGGGCCGGCTCGATGGGATAGAGGTACTCGGCGACGGTCCGGCCGGATGACGGATCCAGCACCAGAAGCCGGGCCGGACTGCCGACGCCGAGGTCGGCCACCGGGCCGTCCTGGTGCAGGGCATTCTCGGTCGCGAGGAACAGGCGCCCGTCCGCGCCGACTGCGACGCCCTCGAAGGCGAGGTTGTTGCGGACGCCGCGAGTGCCGCCGGCATCTGCGAGAAATTTTTCCGGCAGCCCGAGCGCGCCGCGCCAGACCCCGTCGAGCCCGAAGATCTCGACCGACGGCTGCACCCCGCGGTGCGGCGCGCCCTCCGAGGCGATGAGAAGCGCACCGGCGGAGTCGAACCCCAACCCCTCGAAATCGAAATCGCCGCGCCTGAGGAGCTCGCCGCCGGCTTCCCTGAAGACGATCGCGTCGAGCACCTCGACCGACGGCGGGTCGCCGAGCCCGATGCGCAGGGTGTAGAGGCGGACCGGCCCCTGGCTGCCGCGATCGTCCGAGACCGCGTAGAAGAGATCGCAGGCAGGGTCGTACGTCAGGCCCGAAAGCCCGCCGACGAGGGTCCCGTCGACCTCGAGCTCACCCGAGATCTCGGTTGCAGCGACCAGCTCCATCGTCAGGCCCTGCGAGGCCGCCGGCATCGGGGAGGCGAGCAGGACCGCGATGCAGGCAGCGAGGCCGAGGGCCCCGCTGCGGCTCAGGAGAAAGCCCTCTCGAGCTGTTCGAGCATCTTCTTCTCGGCGGCCGAGATCGAGCCGAGGCCGAGGAAACCGCCCGCCGCCTCGGCCACGGCCCGCGCCCGGCCGAGGGACGAGCTCTTCAGCTGATCGCGGGCCGTGCCCTGGAGAGACGCCATGAGCTCCTCGGTGTAGCCGCGCCAGACCTCCAGGAGCTCGGGCCTCGGCTTCATCTTGAGCCAGTTTTCGAGCAGATCGTGGGTCGCACCGCCGGGCGTCACCCCCCGCTCCTCGGCGGCCCTGAGGATGGCGGCGCGCTCCTTGTCCTGGATCGTGCCGTCCGCCCACGCCACCTCCACCAGCGGCACCAGGCTCAGGGCGACCAGCGTCTCCGCCTCGACGCCGAGCTCGATGAGGGCGTCCAGCAACTCCTCGTTCTGCACGTTGAGGACCGTGCGGAACTCCTTCTTCTTCTCCTCTTTGGCCGCCTCCTCGCGCAGCTTGGCGAGCAGGCGGGCGTTCTCCTGGACGAAGAAGCCCTCCTCGAGCTCCTTGGCCCTGAGCTTCAGACCGGTGGGTTTGGGTTCCTTCATGATGTCAAGCGTCTCCTTCACGGGTCGATGTCAGGCTCGGCCTCTCGCCACCGACGGTGATTATGCCACGATCTCCGCGGGCCGGTACCCTGGTGCCGGCCCGCGGAGATGCGTAGAATACGCCGATCCGCCGACCGGGGCGGATCCTGAGAGGAGACCATGGCCGAGCACAGCTACCAGCCGTCCGTCATCGAGCCCAAGTGGCAGGCCGTGTGGGCCGAGCGCGGCACCTTCCGCACGCCCTCGGACCCCGCGGAGCTGCGCGCCAGACCCAAGTTCTACGTGCTCGACATGTTCCCCTACCCCTCCGGCGCCGGCCTCCACGTCGGCCACCCCGAGGGCTACACCGCCACCGACGTCATCGCGCGCATGAAACGCGCCCAGGGCTTCAACGTGCTCCACCCGATGGGTTGGGACGCCTTCGGGCTGCCCGCCGAGCGGGCCGCGGTCCGCGAGGGGCTGCACCCGGCGGTGATCACCGAGCGCAACATCGGCACCTTCCGCACCCAGATCCAGCGCCTCGGGTTCTCCTACGACTGGGAGCGCGAGATCAGCACCTCGTCGGTCGACTACTACCGCTGGACGCAGTGGATCTTCCTCAAGCTCTACGAGCGGGGCCTGGCCTACGAGGCGTCGGTGCCGGTCAACTGGTGCCCCGCGCTGGGCACGGTGCTGGCCAACGAGGAGGTCAAGGACGGCGCGTACGTCGAGACCGGGGACCCGGTGGAGCGCCGGCTCATGCGGCAGTGGATGCTCAGGATCACCGAGTATGCCGAGCGGCTGCTCGCCGACCTCGAGGAGGTCGACTGGCCCGAGAGCGTCAAGGAGATGCAGCGCAACTGGATCGGCAAGAGCCACGGCGCCGACGTGGTCTTCCGCGTCGACGAATGCGACCGCGAGTTCACGGTCTTCACCACCCGGCCCGACACCCTGTTCGGCGCCACCTACTGCGTGCTCGCCCCCGAGCACCCGCTGGTCGCCGAGATCACCACCGACGGACAACGGGCCGCTGTCGATGCCTACATCGCGGCCGCCGGGCAGAAGACCGACCTCGACCGAACCGACCTCGCCAAGACCAAGACCGGGGTCTTCACCGGCGCCTTCGCCGTCAACCCCGTCAACGACGAACGGGTCCCGATCTGGGTCGCCGACTACGTGCTCATGGGCTACGGCACCGGCGCCATCATGGCGGTGCCCGGCCACGACGAGCGCGACCACGAGTTCGCGCGCAGGTTCGGCCTGCCCATTGTCGAGGTGGTGTCGGGCTCGGACGTCCCCATCACCGAGGCCGCCTACACCGACAACCAGGACGGCGTGCTGGTGAACTCCACCGGCAAGGATGGCTTGTCGATCGACGGGCTCAGGGTGCCGGAGGCGATCGCGAAGATCACCGCCTGGCTCGAGGAGCGCGGGCTCGGTCGGGGGCGGGTGCAGTACCGCCTCCGCGACTGGCTGTTCTCGCGCCAGCGCTACTGGGGCGAGCCCTTCCCCGTAGCCCACACCGACGACGGCGAGGTCGTGCCGCTGCCCGAGGACTGGCTGCCGGTCGAGCTGCCGCGGATCGACGAGTTCAAGCCCACCGACGACGGCCGGCCGCCGCTCGCCCGCGCCGGCGAGGACTGGCTCCGGGTCGTGCTGCCGGACGGGCGGACCGCGACGCGCGAGACCAACACCATGCCGCAGTGGGCGGGCTCGTGCTGGTACTACCTGCGCTTCCTCGACCCGCACAACCGGGATGAGGCGTGGTCGCAGGAGGTCGAGCGGTACTGGATGCCGGTGGACCTCTACGTCGGCGGCGTCGAGCACGCGGTGTTGCACCTGCTCTACGCCCGCTTCTGGCACAAGGTGCTGTACGACTGCGGCTACGTGCACACCAAGGAGCCCTTCCAACGCCTTTTCAACCAGGGCATGATCCTCGCCCACTCCTACCGCGACGCCGCGGGAAGGTACTACCACCCGTCGGATGTCGAGGAGCGCGAGGGCGGCTTCTTCGCCGCCGGAACGGCCACCGCGCTCGAGGCCCAGATCGAGAAGATGTCCAAGTCGAAGCTCAACGTCGTCAACCCGGACGATGTCATCGAGGCCTACGGCGCCGACGCCATGCGCCTCTACGAGCTCTTCATGGGCCCGCTCGAGGTCCAGAAGCCGTGGCAGATGAAGGACGTCGAGGGGGTCAACCGCTTCCTGCAACGGGTGTGGCGGCTGGTGGTGGACGAGAAGAGCGGCGGGCTCAGCCGCCGGCTCGGCGACCAGCCGGCCGCCTCCGTGCCCGAGCTCGAACGCTCGCTGCACAAGACCATCAAAAAGGTCACGGCCGACACCGAGGCCCTGCAGATGAACACCGCCCTCGCCCAGATGATGATCTTCGTCAACGA
>CAZMED010000149.1:0-7858 GCA_964565045.1 uncultured Thermoanaerobaculia bacterium | reverse complement strand
CGATGCCGTTGTTGACCACGATGCCGATGAGGATGATGATCCCCATGAAGGCGATCGGGTTGAGGTCGAAGCCGCCCAGCCACAGGCTCCAGAAGGCGCCGAAGAACGCCAGCAGCAGGGTGATCAGAATGGCGAAGGGTTGGGTGAAGGACTCGAAGAGCGCGGCCATCAGGAGGATCACCGCGAGCAACGACAGCACCACGCCGCGGAACATCGTCCCCAGGGCCTTGTCGCGGTCGCGCCCCCACTGGCCGAAGTCCCAGGAGTAGCCCTCGGGCACCTCGAAGCCCGCCATGCGCTCTTCGACCAGGCGCTGCGCCTCGTCGGTGGTCACGGCGTCCTTGTCGAACTGGGCCGTGACCCACTGCGTGGTCTGGCGATCCTCGCGCTGGATCCGCTCCGGGGTGCGGGCGATCGTGACCTCGGCCACCGAGCTCAGCGGGACGATCCCTCCGCTGCGGTTCGGAATCGGCAGGTCGGCGAGGGCGTCGATGCCGGGCTGCGCGTCCTCGGGCAGGCCGAGCACCATCTCCACCTCGCCCTCGGGGCCCTGGAAGCGCCGCAGCCGCCGCCCGCGGAAGGCGAAGCCCACCGCGTCGGCGACGCTCTGCGGGCTGACCTCGAGGCTGTGGGCGGCGTCGGCGTCGATCAGCAGCCGCAGCTCCTTGGTGCCGCGCATGGTCGGCCCCCAGATCTCCTCGAGGTGCTCGAGACCGCGCATCCGCTCCTCGACCTGCATCGAGAGGTCCTCCAGGAACTCCGGGTCCTCGCCGTGCAGCGCCACCGACACCATGCGCCGGTCCTGTCCGCCGCGGTGGCGCCAGTTGTCGCGGTCGCCGACCTCGAGGGTGACGCCGGCGATCTGCGGCAGGCCGTCGCGGAGCTGCGTCCGCAGGCGCTCGACCGACTCGGGGTTGGCCTGGTCCTCCGGCAGGTACACCCGGATCATCGAGAAGCCGTGCTCGGTGTACCAGGAGTACACGCTGTCGAAGCCGAGCTCCTCCCTGCGGCCGAAGACCCAGTTCTCGACCCGGTCCACGTGCCCTTCCAGGACCTCCTTGGAGGAGTCGTCGTGGACGCGGAGGAAGATCGAGACCTCGCGGGTCTGCTCGGGCAGGTCGCCCGACTTCTCGATCTTCGCGATCGGCCAGGCGGCGGACGCGGCGACCGCGAACAGCAGGCACAGGGTCGCCAGCCGGTGGTCGAGGGTCCAGTCGAGCACCCGCCGGTAGGCCGGAACCAACCGGCGCACGACAATGCCCGGCCGGGGCTCGTCGCCGGGCGCGAATCGGGCGGCCGCCAGGGGGATGAAGGTCAGAGAGATGAGCAGCGAGCAGGCCACGGCGAGGCAGATGGTCAGCGCCACTTCGCCGAACATGATGACCATCGTGTTGCGCTCGGAGACGAAGAGCCACGACCACACGAAGATCGAGGTCGCCGTCGAGGCGACCACCGCCAGCGCCACCTGCCGGGAGCCGAGCCGGGCCGCCACCGCCGGCGGCTCGCCCATGCTCTCGTAGCGGTGGATGTTCTCGATCACCACCACGGCGTTGTCGACCAGCATGCCGACGCCGAGCATCAGGCCGAGCAGGGTGAGGACGTTGAACTGCGCGCCGAGCGCGAACATCGCGCCGCAGGTGACGAGCAGCGAGAAGGGGATGGCGGTGGCGACGATCAGGGTGGTGCGGAAGCGGCGCAGGAAGAAGTGCAGCACCGCCACCGCGAGGATCCCACCGTAGATGCCGGCGTTGCGCAGGCCGGCCAGCGAGTTGCGGATCGCCTCGCCCTGGTTCTCCCAGATGAGGAGGTTGATGCCCTCGAGCTGGGGGTCGCGCTTGATCTCCTCGATGCGCTCGAGGGCCTTGTCCACCACCTCGATGGTGTTGGCGCTGGGCTCCTTGTAGACGTCGATGCCGACCGCGAAGGAACGGTCGAGGTGGCGCCCGTAGTCGAGGCGCGGCTCGCGCATCTCGACCGAGGCCACGTCGGCGATGCGGATGTCGCCGTTGCCGATCCGCAGGGATGCGATCTCGTCCGCCGACTTGAAGCGGGTCAGGGTGCGGACCTCGTAGCGCACCACGTCGCCGCGGATGACGCCCGCGTCGATGTCGCGGCTGGCGGTGTTGATGGTGTCGAGGACCTCGCCGGCGTCGATGCCGTGCCGGCGCAGGGCGTCGAGGTCGAGGTCGACGCGGACCTGCTGCTGCTCGACGCCGTAGAGGTCGACCCGCGCGACGCCCTTGATGCGCTCGAGCGGGCGGCCGATGCGCCGGTCGAGGAGGTCCCAGGACTCGGAGAGGTCGCGCTCGGCGGAGATCCGCCCGGCCAGCACCTGGGCGCTGCCGCCGTCGGTGTCGCCCTGGATCGAGATGTGGCCGATGGTGTCGGGGAGGAGCGGGCGGGCGCGGTCGACGGCCTCGCGGACCTCCATCTTCTTGATGTCGATGTCGACCCCCCAGTCGAACATGACCTCCATGCGGGCCGAACCCGACTGGGTGTTGCCGCGGATCTGCTTGACGTCCGGGATGGTGGCGATCTCCTCCTCGATCGGCTCCAACACCTCGCGCAGCGCCTCCAGCGGGTGGGCGCCGGGGAAGGGGATCTCGATGTCGATCTCGGGTTCCTTCACCACCGGCATGAAGTCGAGCGGCAGCAGGAACACCGACACCGTGCCGAGCACCGTCAGGCTGAGCAGCAGCATGAGGGTCGCCACCGGACGGTCGAGAGGGAGGTCGGTCAGGCGCACTGCAGCCCTTGAATTAGGAATGAGGAATTAGGAATGAGGAATTTCCGCCCGCCCCCCCGAGGAAGTGAAGCCGGCGAGAGTGTCGGACGGTGACAGGCGCTGGCGCAATTCGGAGAGATCGGGGTGGGTGGGGGCATTCCTAATTCCTAATTCCTAATTCCTCATTGAAAGAGGGTTGATTCTCCTCGACTCGGATCCTCACCGGCGCCGCGCCGATGACCCTGTAGAGACACGGTATCACCAACAGGGTGAGGAAGGTGGCGACGGTGAGGCCGCCGATGACGGTGATGGCGAGCGGCGCCCGCAGCTCGTCCCCGGCGCCGAGGCCGAGGGCCATGGGCAGCAGCGCGAGCACGGTGGTGGCGGTGGTCATGAGAATCGGCCGCAGCCGCTCGCTGCCGGCGCCGACCAGAGCCTCGTCGAGCTCCTGGCCCTCGCGGCGGCGGCGGTTGACGGCGTCGACGAGGACGATGGCGTTGTTGACCACGATGCCGGCGAGCATGATGGCGCCGATCAGCACCAGCACGCTGATCGAGTTCGCGGTCAGCAGCAGGGCCGCCACCACGCCGACCGCACCCAGCGGCACCGCCATCAGGATCACGAAGGGGTGGATCAGCGACTCGAACTGCGAGGCCATCACCACGTACACCAGAAAGGTGGCCAGCGCCATCGCCAGCCACAGCGAGTTGAAGCTGACCGCGAGCTCCTCGTTCTGTCCGGCGAGCTCGACCCGCGCCCCGGCCGGCAGGACCAGCCCCGCGACCGCGGCGTCGACGGCGGCCAGGGCCTGCCCGAGGTCGCGGGTCGCCGGCAGGGCGGTGACCTCGGCGACCCGCGCCCCCGAGTGGCGGTAGATCGCCGCCGGGCCCCGGCCGAGGATGACCTCGGCCACCGCCGAAACCGGCACCGTCGAGCCGTCGGGCAGGATGATGCGCAGCGCCTGCACGCCCGAGGCCAGCGAGCGGAAGCGCTCGCCGGCGCGGATCCGGATGTCGATGCGCTCCTCACCCTCCCGGAACTCGCCGACCACGTCGCCGCGGATCTTGGTGCGCATGGCGGCGCCGACGGCCTCGGCCGAGACCCCGAGGGCGGCGGCGCGCTCGCGGTCGAGCTCGACCAGGATCTCCGGGCTGCCGGGCTCGGCGGTCGAGGCGACGTCCCGGACCTGCGGCAGGGCCTCGAGGGCCGCGTAGACCGCCGCGGCGGCCCGGTCGAGCTCGTCGAGGTTGTCGGAGAAGATCTGGACCGCGATCGGCGGCCGCACCGACAGCACCGCCGGCCGCACCAGCTCGGCCTCGGCGCGCGGGAAGCGGGCGATGGCGGCGCGAACCCGCGCCACCGCGGCGGCCTCCTCGTCGGCGCCGGTCCCGGCCGCCATTCTCAGATTGATCTGGGCCAGGTTCTCGCCCAGGGTGCGGCGGCCGGAGGCCGCCGAGGGCAGGCTGCCGATCATCGAGAACACCGCCGCGAAGTCGGGGTCGTCGACCAGCATGGCCTCGATCCGCTCGACCGTCTCGGCGGTGGCCTCGAGGGTCGTCCCCTCGGGCAGCCGGAGCTGGAAGGCGAACTCGCCCTGCGCGAGATCGGGCACCAGATCGGTGCCGAGGGAGGGCACGATCAGCACCGAACCCGCGAAGGCGGCGACGGCCAGGATCAGAACCGCCGCCCGCCGCCGCAGGGCGCGCCGCAGCACCCCGGGGTAGGCTCGGCCGAGGCGGTCGAGGGCGTGAGCCGGCGGCGTGGCGGCGATGCGGAAGGCGCCATTGAAGGCCCACCACGCCGCGCCGATCGCGAGCGCCGCCAGCAGCAGCAGGAAGCGGAGTGGGAAGGCGGCCACCGTGGCGGCGCGGCTGGCCAGGCTCCGGCCCCCGCCGATCGGTTCGAGCTCGAGGCCCGCGAGGTGGAAGGTGAACGGCAGCTCGTGCCCGCCGTCGCTGCGGCGGCCGGCAAACCGCGACGCCTGCTCGAAGCCGGTGCGGGCGGTGAAGCCCGACAAGGCCGGAATCAGGGTCAGCGAGACCACGAGCGAGGTCGCCAGGGACAGGCAGACCGTGATCGCCTGGTCGCGGAAGAGCTGGCCGGCGACTCCCTGGACGAAGACGATGGGCAGGAAGACGGCCACGGTCGTCAGGGTCGCCGCCGTCACCGCGCCCGCCACCTCGCCGGCGCCCTTGATGGCGGCGGGGGCCCGCTCCAGCCCTTCGCCGCGGCGCCGGTCGATGGCTTCGAGGACGACGATCGAGTTGTCGACCAGCATGCCGATGCCGAGGGCGAGCCCGCCCAGCGACATGATGTTGAGCGACACCCCCGCGCGGCTCATGAAGAGAAAGGTGGCGACCACCGACACCGGGATCGTCAGGGCGATGATGGCGGTGGCGCGCAGGTCGCGGAGGAAGAAGTAGAGGACCAGAATCGCGAGCACGCCGCCGATCCAGGCCGCCGACCACACCATGGAGATGGCGGCGGTGATGTAGGCCGAGAGGTCGGTCAGGATCTCGATCTCGAGGTTGGGCGGCATCTCCGTCCGCAGCTCGTCGAGGCGCTCCTGGACCGCTCTCGCGACCGCGACCGTGTTGGCGGTCCCCTGCCGGTGGAGGTCGATCTCCACCACCTCGCGGCCGCCGAGGCGGGTGATCTCCTCGCGGTCGCGGTGGCCGCGGAAGACCCGCGCGACATCCTCCACGCGGACCCGGCCCGAGGACGTCTCCCGTACCACCGTGCGCCGGATCTGCTCCAGGTCCTCGAACTCGTGCATGGTGCGGACGAGGTAGATGGCGTTGAAGTCGCGCAGCGTCCCGCCGGGCTGGTTGACGTTCTCCTGGCGCAGGGCGAGCGCGAGGTCGGCCGGGGTCAGGCCGAGGGCCGCGAGGCGGTCCTCGTCGGCCTCGACCACGATTTCGGCGTCGAGTCCGCCGCGGACCTTGGCCGCGGCCACGCCCACCACCGCCTCGAGGCGCGGCTTGAGCCAGCGCTCCGCGAGCTGACGGAGCTCGTCGAGGTCGCGCTCGCCCGAAAAGCCGAGGCGCATGATGGGCTCGAGCGAGGGGTCGAAGCGCAGCACCCGCGGGATCTCGGCCTCGCGCGGCAGCTCGACCAGGCCGAGCCGCTCGCGGACGTCGAGCCCGGCGCTGTCCATCGACTCGCCCCACTCGAACTCCAGCACCACCTCGGACAGGCTGGAGCGCGACTGCGACCGCATCTCCCGCACTCCGGGGATGACGCCCACCGCCTCCTCGATGGGGCGGGTGACGAACTGCTCCACGGTCTCGGGGGCCGCGTCGGGGTACACGGTCTGGATGGTGAGGGTGGGGTAGGAGAGGTCGGGGAGCAGGTCCACCGGCAGGTTCTGGACCGCGAGCAGGCCGAAGGTGGACACCGCGAGGGTGGCCATCAGCACGGTCACCGGCCGGTTGACGGCGAAGCGCGGCAGCACGGCTCAGCTCGCGCCGTACGGCGGAAGATCGGCGCGGCAGGCTGCCATCAGCCGGCCTCGGCTCCGCTGTCCTCGTCGTTCATGACGCGCACCACCGCACCCTCGGACAGCGCCGGTGCGCCCACCACCACGACCCGGTCGCCGGCGGCGATCGAGGTCTCGGGATCGACGGCGGCCAGGATCTCGACCCGGTCGCCGCTCTCGAAGCCGAGCGCGACCTCGACCTGCTCGACCGTCCGGCCGTCCTCGGCCAGGCGGTAGAGGTGCCAGCGGCGCCCCTCGGCGACCAGGGCCGAGCGCGCGACCACCAGCGCGTCGTCGTGGGTGTCGGTGACGATGTCGACGCGGACGAAGGCGCCCGGGCGCAGCCGCGAGTCGCCCTGCACCGCCACCGTGACCTTGACCGTCCCGGTTGCCGGGTCGACCGCCGGCGCGATGCGCTCGATCACCGCGCTCGCCTCGGCGCCGGTCGCGTCGGCGGCGAGGAGGACGGTCTGGCCCGGGCGGAGCCGCGTCACGTGGCGCTCGGGGATGTTGATGTCGGCGTACAGCGGGTCGACGTCGGCGAGGTCGTAGACCGGGGTGCCGTCGGACACGGTCGCACCGACGTCGAGGTGGCGGGCGACCACGGTGCCCCCGATCGGCGCCCGGATGACGGTCCGCGACAGCTCGAGCTCGGCGAGCTCGAGGGCGTGCTGCGCGTCCTCGGCGTCGCGGCGGCTGGCCTCGTACTCGTCGACGCTCAGCAGGCCGCGTTCGTAGAGGCCGCCCGCGCGCTCGTGCTCACGCCGCGCGGTCTCCTCGGTGGTGCGGGCGCGGGCGGCGGCGATGGTCTGCTCGTCGTCCTCGAGGTAGGCCAGCGGCTGGCCGGCGGCGACGCGGTCGCCCTCCTCGACGACCAGCCGTTCGACGACGCCGCGGGTGCGGGCGATCACCGTCGCGCTGCGGTCGGCGCGCAGCGTCGCCGAGGTCGAGTACAGCGATGCGATGGGTTCGCGGGCGACCGTGCCGACGCTGACCGCGATCGCCGGCTCACCGGCGCCCGATTCACCGCCTTCGGCCGCGGCCTCGCCGCTTCCGTCGGCGGCGCCGCCGCAGGCGACCGTGAAAAGGGCGCACACCAGAGCGACCGACATCGCGGCGCGCCGGACGAGGTTGGACGTTTCCGCGTTGAGCATCAGTGAATCGAGGTCCTTTGATCCGTGGTATCGGCCGGGGCCACTGACCGACCCTCGGATTGTACGTTACATCGCCGTGACAGTTGCCGATATTCCGTTTCTCACCCGTGCCCGTTTCCGTTTCCGTGCCCGTGCCCGGATGCATCCATTCCACGTTGACACGTTGATCGTTCACCCGGCCCGGTTTCCGAGTCCGGTCGCCAGATTCAGGACCCGGCGCCACGATCGGCCTGGTGGGGCAGCCGTCCCGGCTGCCGGACGGGCCAGATGCCGGATCGGACGACCCGGAGGTGGCCATGCCCCGGTCGCTGCCCTCTGACGCTGTCCACTGACGCTGCCGCTGTCACTGAACCTGAGTTCGGGCACGGAAACGGAAACGGAAACGGGCACGGGAAATGAAAAAACCCGGGCCTTGCGGCCCGGGTCGAATTGTCCGTTCAGGAGCGGGCGCTCAGTACATGCCGCCCATGTCGCCCATGCCGCCGCCCGGCATTGCGGGCT
>CAZMED010000148.1:0-7860 GCA_964565045.1 uncultured Thermoanaerobaculia bacterium | reverse complement strand
GCCTCGCCGACGTCGCCGTCGGTCACGATCGCGCGCAGGACCTTCGACGCCGAAGGGAAGATGTAGAGGTCGGCGAGCTCGGCCAGCGGCTCCAGGACGGACGGGATCTCCTGTTCGTCGATGGGCAGCTCGGCCAGCGTCCGCGTGCCCCCGGCCAGGGCCTCGACGGTCCGCTTGAGGGAGAGCTCTCGCTCGCACTCGGCGACCGCCGACGGCGTCGTGCCGAGATGCTCGGCGAGCAGCGCGCGACGGAAGCCGCGGATGGCCTGCCGGACATCGGCACGCGAGCTGCCGTCGATGGCGAGCCCGCACTCCGTGTCGAGGTACATCGATCTCTTGGCGAGGTTGGCGGAGCCCAGGTACAGCAGCCGGTCGTCGGCGCAGACGAGCTTGCTGTGAACCATGATCGGCGTGCCGCCCTCGAGCACCGGGCAGTAGACGCCGAACCGGTCCTCCCGGTCGGCCTCCATGAGCTCGCGGCACCAGCGGGCGCGGAGGCCGCTCATGGTGACGTGCTCGAGCCATTTCTCCGACTCTCTCGAGGTGACGGCCACGACATCCGGCGGATCCTCCCCCCGCAACCGCTCCGCCAGTTGGCGGCCGATGTCGTCCTCGGTCAGGTACTGGTTCTCGATGAAGATGTGCTCCCGCGCCTCGGCGATGAGCCGCCGGTGAAGGCGTTTGGTCTCGAGGACCTCGGGCTCGTCGCCCCAGGCCGCGCGGGTGCGGACCAGCCCCACCTCGACGTTCTCGACTACCGGTTCGACGGTCGCCGGCCAACAGTCATTCTCGGCGGCCGCCGGCTCGACGGTCTCGCCCGTGGTCTCCTTCCAGCGCCGGCGCGCGTGCTCGCCGAGCGCCCGCGCGGCGTCGCCGCTGACCACAACCTGGAGGTCGTGAAACGGCGGGTAGGGTTCGCCGATCGGGTTCACCCGCCGGGGATCGTCCGGCCGGTGCTCCCTGGTGTCCCAGCGGGACATGCCCGGGTCGAGGCCGCCGATGAAGGCCACCTCGTCGTCGATGACCACCACTTTCTCGTGCAGGGAGGCGCCGGGCGGCTGGTGGTTGCCGAGCTCGAAATGGACCCTTTCCGGGCTCGTCCAACCCAGCCGCACCCGGGTCAGCAACTCACGGTCGAACGTGTAGATCACGGAGTGGTCCCAGCAGTCGATGCGGATGTGCAGGTCGGGGCGCTCCGCAACCAGGTCTGCGAGAAAGGCCGCGAGCTCGCTGGGGCGTCCGTCCGAGGTGCCGTCACGGAGCATCTGCAGCCGGCTGTCGATGACCCAGGCCAGGATCAGCACCGACGTCCGGGCCCGGCTCAGGGCATCGCGCAGGGCGGCGAAGTAGTCCGCCCCGTCGATGATGAAGGCGAGCCGGTCGGCAGTCGCAACTCTCCAGACCGTGTCGCCCTCGACCAGGATGGAGCTTTGATCACCCATGCGGCTTCCCCCGGGACGGCGGTGCTCCGCGCTGGCTGGTGCCTGCCTCATGGTAGCGGAACCGGTTGTTGGGGGCCCTGTCATGCCCTTCACCCGTGATCGGCGCGCTGCAGCACACACAACCGGTTGTTGCCGGTAATCTCGATCTGTAAGATCGAGCCCGCCCGACGACCTGCGAGCATGGGAGACTCCGTGGCCCACTTCACACCGCTCGACTGGTTCTGGACCGGCTCGTTCCTGCTGCTGATGGTGGGCGGCGCGTTCTTCTTCTACCGTCTGGCACGGAGGTCCGAGTCCGACTTTTTCCTCGCCGGACGGGGCCTGCCGTGGTGGCTGCCGGCATCGTCGGTGTTCAGCACCCACACCGCCACCGACACGCCCATGTGGGTGACCGGCGTCGTCTACGCCCACGGCCTGCGCGGGCTCTGGTACACCTTCTTCACCGCCTGGACCGCGATCGGCGCCTTCGTCTCGGCGCGCATCTTCCGGCGCTCACTGGCCTACACCCAGGCCGAGTGGCAGGTGCTGCGCTTCGGCGGGCTCGGCGCCGAGCTGCTGCGCGGCTGGCTGGCCGGCTGGCAGGTGTTCATGAACATGTTCATCCTCGGCTGGGTGGGTATGGCCATGGGCAAGGTCTGCGAGCTGGCGTTCGGATGGCCGTTGTGGGTGGGTCTGGTGGTGCCGACGGTCATCACCGCGGCGTACACCCTGGCCGCCGGCTACTGGGGCGTGGTGATGGGCGACTTCCTCCAGGGGATCGTCGCGGTGTTCGCGATCGTGGTGGTGACGGTGGTCGGCGTCGCCGCAGTGGGCGGGCCCGTCGCGCTCACCTCGAGAATCATCGAGCTCGGCGACGGGTGGCGGCTCGACCCCTTCGCCTTCACCGGCTGGTTCGGCGGCGAGTTCCCTGCGGCGTGGTGGCTCACCATGTTGGTGATCGCGGTCATCGGCGGCTTCGGCATGGGCACCAGCATCGACTGGTACGTGGAGGCGCAGCGCATCCAGTCGGCGAAGAGCGTCCGCGACGCCGCCTACGGTCTCTGGGCCGGAGGGGCCGTCACCCTGCTGCGCAACGCCGTGTGGGCGGTGGGCATCCTCGCCTTCTTCGTCCTCGCCCCGAACATCGCCTCCGCCGCCGAGTACGAGCTGGGGTGGTTCCGGCTCGGCTTCGAGCTCCTGCCGGTGGGCCTGGTGGGGGTGTTCTTCGGCGCCCTGCTCGCCATCCACCTCTCCACCATCTCGAGCCACCTCAACCTGGGCGCCCTGTACTTCACCCGCGATCTCTACCAGCGCTACCTCTACCCCGAGGCCCCGGAGAGGACGCTGGTGTGGGTCGGACGCGCCGCCACCGTGGTGCTGCTGCTGGGCTCGTTCTTCTACGGCCTCATGATGGAGGAGATCACCCAGTGGCTGATCTTCGCGCTGTGGTTGATGATGGCGGGCATCTGGCTGCCCAACATCCTGCAGGTGGTGTGGTGGCGCTTCAACGCCTGGGGCTACCTCAGCTCGTGGGTCGCCAACCTCGGTGTCTCGTGGCTGGTGGTCTGGGTGCTGCCCGCGTTCGGCGTCCTCCCGGCTCTTCCGGACTACCTCCAGTTCTGGCTGCTGATGGCTCTGGGCGCCGCGGTATTCCTGCCGGCCACTCTGCTCACCAGACCCGAGAGCATGGACCGCCTGGTCGGCTTCTACATGATGACCCGCCCCCTCGGCTGGTGGGGGCCGGTCCACCGCGAGGCCGTGCGGCGGGGGCTGATCGACGACCAGGTCCGCAATGACCCGACATCTCGAAGCCGGCCTCTGATCCGGCGCACCTGGACGGCGCAGCAGGCCTCCGAGTGGACCCGCGAGGACTGGATCGTCATCGTGCTGTCGCCGTTGGTCCTCGCCTGCATTCTCTTCGGCCTCACCCAGCTGCTGCTGCTGCGGCCCTTCGGAATCGGGCTCTGCATCGCGGCCGCCGCCGGGGCCGCCACCATCTACTGGGTGATCGACCCCAAGCTGCGCGCGGTGTCCGAGGAGTTCGAAACCACCCAGGCGCGGTACCTCGAGGAGTTGGAGCGCAGCGTACGGTGGCGGGACCAGACGCCGGCGGTGGAGGAATAATGGAGCGCGGACTGGTGACCCTGATCGGCATGAGCATCGCGTACGTGGCCTCCCTACTTGGAATGGGAGTCGCCTGGTGGGCGTGGCGGAAGCACCACCGCAACGGCGGCGGAGACGGGCGGTGACGGTGCGCGCCGCCGTCGCCCTGCTCGTCGCCACGTCCCGCGGCGCGGCATGGGCCGGTCCCGACCCGCTGCCCGCGGCGCCGCCGGTGGGCGGCATCCTGTGGAGCGTGATCGTGCCGGCGCTCCTGCTCGCGGTGGCCGTCGGCGCCACCGTGCTGCTCTACCGCCACTTCGCGGTCCGCGAGAAGTAACACCGCAGCCCACGGCCCGCTGCGGCGGCTGCTCACCTCGAACCAAGCCTGCGCAGATGCCCTTGACGCGCGGCAGGTCGATCACGAGAATCTTCTCATGAAGGAACGACGCGACTACGAGGCGCTCGAGGCGTCGGAGCTCTTCTGTCCGACCTGCAAGACCGCGCGGCCCGTGCGCCGCCACCTGCTGCTGGTGCTGCCGACCGGCACCAAGTACGAGTACCGCTGCGCCGCGTGCGGGACCCCGGTCGGCGCCAAGGACGACTCCGACCCCACCGAGTACCAGGACATCCTGCGCGGCCGCCGCCTGCGCTGAAAGGCCGCAGCCGCGCCCCCTCGGAACGGAACCGTGGAGCCCGGAAACGCTACTGCAGGCGTCCGACCGCCGCCTCGAGCTCCTGCAGACGCCGGTTGAGGTCGTCGATCGTCCGGTCGCGCGCCTCGAGCTCGCCGAGCAGGGCCTGGATCGCGGCCAGGGCCACCCCGCTGAGATCCGACAGGGCGATGTGGCGCTCGTCGCCGCCGAGGCCGAAGGCGGCGCGGAAGTCCTGCGCGGTGGGCCCGAGGTGGCGCGCGCCGCCGGCGTCCGACACCAGGCTCCACTCGGTGATGGGCAGGCGGGCGACCGCGTCGAGCACCCGCGCACCGTCCACCGGCGCGAAGTCGCGCTTCGCGGTGCGGTCCGAGATGCCGTTGACGGTTCCGCTTGTGGTCAGATTGCCGGCCTCATCGACGATCAGAAGCTCTTCGCCCGCCGCCGCCGACGTGCCGAGGGTGAAGCTTCCGTCGGCGGTGGCCGCCAGGTACCACGAGCCGCCGTCGGTGCGGTCGAGGAGGATGGTGGCATCGCGGGAGTCGGTCTCGATTTCCAGAGGCGCCGCCGGCGCCCAGGTGCCCATGCCGACGTTGCCGTCGGCCCGCAGCGTCAGCGCCGAGGTCGGCGTTCCGGGCTGGATCCGCAGTGGCAGCTTGGAGGCGTTGGTGACGTCGCGGACGAAGAAGTTGGCCTCGTTGCCGGAGACGTCCCACACCTGCTTTGCCCATCCCGAGCTGCCGTCCTGGTCCAGCCGCACCCCGGGGGTGTCCCCGACGGCGATGTGGAGATCGTCCGCCGGCACCGAGGTTCCGAAGCCGATGCGGCTGCCGTCCACGTACAGCGCGCTGTTCCTCGAGCCGGCCTCGACCACGAACGGTTTCCGCGCATCGTCGACATCCTCGAAGGCGAGGTAGGAGGCGCCGCCGTTGGAGGAGTCGTTGGCGATGATCTGCCAGTCGGTGGTTGGGAAGGAGGCGCTGTTGCTCGTGTCCTGGAACCTGATGCGGAGGTTGTTCTCCTTGAGCCGGATGGTGTCGAAGCCGAAGCTCTCGCCGTTGACGCAGTCGGTGCCCACGCAGAGGCTCATGCCGACGATCAGGTCATCCTGGATGACCTGGTCCTTGGCGGCGACCTCCTCAGCGGTGCTCTCCCCGGCGCCCACGATGACGCCATCCTCGAGGCGGAAGTGACCGCTCGCCACCGGCAACGTCGTGACCGGGCCCGCCGCCGCCTCGGTGCCCCCGGCGTCGGCGCGCTGCCGCTCGAGGACCGCGCGCGCCGCGGCGTCGAGCTTCGGCGAGAAGCGGACCTCGTAGCTGTAGGCGCCGTCCACCGGCACCGACCGCAACATGGCCCACGCCGCCAGTGCCGCGGTGTCCACTCTCAGCGGCGCACCTGCAGGCACCGTCCAGCTGATGACGCCGGCCGGACCGGACACCGCGATCGTCGCGCTCTCGTACTCGAAGGGCGCCGTCCAGGCGACGGCAGAGGGCGTGCGCTGCTCCTCCATCCCGGCCGAGAGCGCGGGCAGGGCCGCGCACAGAAGAAGCGCCGCGCAGACCGCGGCCTTCGAATGCGAAACCCGGGACATCTCGTGGCTCACCATGGCGAGTTCTCCTTCCTCCACCGGTCACGGAGGAGTGTGCAGCCGGGCCTCAGGGCACGGTGGACGACCACCGCGAGGTGTTCCCCAGCTCGAAACCGTCGGAAAAGATCTCCGCGACGAACCCTGTCGGGATCACCGCGATGTCGTCGAATCGCACCTCGAGGGCCTGCAGGCCGCCGGCGGCGTTGGCGCAGTGCAGCCGCACCTCCAACGAGCGGGTGGAGGCGGCCGTCGTGAGCGAGCCCCCCGACAGCAGGTCCCAGCCGCCGGAAAACGCCGTCCGCCGCACCTCGGCGCCGAGCCCGATCCAGTGGCAGTCGCTGCGCTCGCTCTCGAAGATCGCGATGCGGCAGTACGCGGGGGAGCCGCTGACGACCCGCACCCGGGCCTGGAACTGCAGCGTCTGTCCCGGCGACACGGTGCTCACACACTGCCCGGCCACCGCCTGGGTGGCGTCGCCGGCGAGCCCGCCGGTGGCCTGCAGCGACCCGGGGGCCACTGCGCCGTCGGCGTTGTGCGCCAGCGCCCCCCGCCCCACGAGGTGCCATCCCGCGATCCCGCTGCCGAAGGCCGGATTGCTCACGAGGTTCTGAGACTCGGCCCCGGCTGCGAGTAACAGGGTCCATCCGAAAACCGCCGCCGCCACCGAAGAATGTCGTCTCACCCGACAATCATAGCCCATGTTCCCGGAGGCGGCCGATCACGATCGGACCGCGGTCGCGCCGCAGCCCGCGGGTTTCCGAGAAGCGGCGCGAGGGGCGCCAGGTGACCGCACAGGGGCGATTCGATCGTTGAGGGGAGCGGAGGCGCAGGTCCGGTCGTCGAGCGGGCCGATCAAGAAAAAGCCGCCTGGCGCCGTGCCTCCCGCCGCGGGCGACTCGGGAGCGACTCAGGTCAGAACGCCAGGCTCGACCGCAAATCCTGCAGCGCGGCCACCAGCTTGTCGAAGCGCTGCTGCGTCTCGCCCAGGGACTCAGGGCTCAGACGGCCGAAGGGCCGGGCCACCAGCGTCCGGCGGTGCTCGAGCACCGCCAGCTCGAGCTCGAGGTGGGCATCCGACCACAGGTTGACGGGCAGGGTCGAGAGCTCGGCGGCGCGGAGCGCCGCCAACAGGGCATCGAGCTGCTCGTCGGAAAGGTCCTGAGACACCGGTTTGCCGATCTCGCGCCCCGGCGCGTAACTCTGACGCGTCGCCGTGCCCTGGCTGACGCGAAGGATCGCGCCCGCGGTCTCGCTGCCCGGCGGCGGCAGCTCGACGAAGCGCAGCGTGAAGGTCTCGGGCGCGAGGACGCCGGCAGCCACCTTGGCGAGGCCGTCGCCAAGATCATCCGCCGTCGTGCCGTCCTTCGCGAGCGGGGCAACCAGGTCGAGCAGCGCCTCCGCGAGCCGTTCCAGCTTCGGCGACTGCTCGCCCTCGGCGAGCTGCACCGAGCTCGCGGAGAGCCCGCCGACCTCGAGCGTTATCCGGCGCACGACGCGCAGGGCGGCGCCTTCGGGCGCCGCCTCCGGCCGGCCGCCGTAGCTCGGCTCGAGCGACGGGAAGCCGCCCGCGAGGAGGGCCTCGAGCAGGGCGCTGCGCAGCGCCGGCGCGAGACGCAGCTGGGCGCGGCCGTTCCAGATCGCGACCCCGCTCGGAAAGACCTCGAGGCTGCGGTGGCCCGCCGCGCCGGTGGAGTCGACACGCAGGCCGAAGGCGCCGGGGCCCGCGTCGCAGGCGGCGGCGAGGGCGCCGGCGAGGGCCGAGGGCTCGGGGGCCTCGCTCCGGGCCGCGGGCAACAGGGCCGGGACAACCAGGATCGAAACCGCGACCAGGGCGGGCAGGAGCTTGGTAGACTTCGTCATCACCGCACTCTAGCCCGCTTCACCCACACCGTCGAGTCACTCCCCGGTGTCTCTCTCCCCTCGGTGCCGGGTACATATTTGTATATTTGCAAAGATTGCAGGCGCTAATTATACAAATATGTACCCGGCACCGAGGGGAGAGACGTGAAGGGAGGGAGGGAGGGAGGGAGGGAGGGAGGGAAGGCAGGCAGTCCCTCGGCCGGCGTGGCGGCACCGCTATTGACGTGCGGAACTC
>CAZMED010000147.1:0-7904 GCA_964565045.1 uncultured Thermoanaerobaculia bacterium | reverse complement strand
GTCGCAGGTTCGGCGCGAGCCGAACCGGAGAGGGTGGATGGGAGGCCTTACGGCCACTCGCTGATGGCGGGGAGTCACGACGCCCGAAGGGCGTCAGTAACGTTCCAACTTTCAACGTTCCACCGTTCTAACGATCGCCCTCCCCGAGCCGCGCCGCCGCGTCGACGGCGAGCTCGTCCTGCGGCGCGGCGTCGCCGCGCAGCTCGAGGTACTTTCGGTAGCGTTCTCGCGCCTGCTCGACGGTCCCCAGCGCCTCCTCGGCTCGGCCCAGCCAGTACAGCGCCGGCGGGTAGTGGCGGAGCGTCGCGCTGTCGAGCAGGAAGACATCGGTGATCTCCCCCTTGCGGTTGACGCACAGCTCGAGCTCGTCGATGGCCTCGGGGTAGTGGCCGGCCTCGAGGTACGCCATGCCCGAGAGGTAGTGGGCGAACCACAGATCGTAGTCCTGCCAGACCTCGCGCAGCACCTCGAGCCCGTCGGCGAGGCGGCCGGCCGCGAGCGCCCGCTCGGCGCGCAGCAGGTCGGCGAGGGCGCTGGTCTGGGTCTGCAGGCGGTTGTCGAGCTGAACTGCGATCTCCTCGACGGCGTCGGCGCGGCCCGCCGCGAGCAGCAGCCGCGCCGCCAGGTAGAGGACGCTCTCGTGGTTGCTCAGCTCCATCGCCTTGGCGGCGGCTGCCGCGGCGGCGGCTGTGTCGCCCAGGTCCAGGTGCGCCTCGCCGAGGGCCACCAGCATGGCGGCGCGTTCGAACGAATTCTCGGAAGCCGCGATCGCCGGTTCGAGAATCGCGGCCGCCTCGCGTGCCCGGCCGTGGTAGAGCGCCAGATCCGCCTCGCCCATCGGCGCCAGGGAGGAGCCCATGCCGCCCGACTCGCCGAGACGGGCGAAGGCGGCCCGGGCGCCGTCTTCGTCGCCGGATGCCATGGCCGCACGGCCGAGGGTGAAGAGGGCGTAGCCGAACGCAGGGTTCTTCTCGAGCACCTTCTCGGACTCCGCCATCGAGGTCTCGAAGTCGCCGGCGTACATGGCGTACATCGCGTAGTTCATGCGTTTGATCAGGTTGTTCGGCTCGAGCTGGAGGGCCTCGCGGCCCGCGGCGACCGCCTTTTCGAAGTCACGGGTATAGAGGTAGGCGAAGGCGAGATTTCCCTGGCCGACGCCGTCCGCCGGGTACCTCTCGACCAGGGCCTGGTAGTTCTCGACGGCCTTCTCGTAATTGCGGGACACCAGCAGGTAGTAGCCGCCGAGGGTCCGGTAGCGCTCACGCTCCGACATGCGGTCGAGGTGCTGAAAGGCCTCCTGGTAGGCCGCCTCGGCGTCGGACTGGCGGCGCAGGTTGCCGTACACCACACCCATCCCGGCGTAGGCGCGACCGAAGCCGGGGTCGCTGGCCACCGCCTCCTCGTAGGCATCCAGGGCTTCGTCGAAGCGGCCCGCGGCCATCAGGTCCTGGCCCCGGGCGTAGGCCTGCATGGCCTCCAGTGAGGCGGCGGTAAAGGTCTCGGCGGCGGCCAGGCGCTCGCTCTCGGGAACCGTGTCGCCGAGCTCGCCGCGCAGCTCGGCGGCGATCTCGGCCACCGCCTCGAGCACCCGGTCCTTGTTCGCAGCCCTGGCCCGCGCCGTGGCCAGCGGTTTGCCCTCGCCCGGCTCGAGGCCGGGATCGAGGGCCCGCACCTCGAGGTCGTAGCGGTCCTCGTCGCCGGATATCGTGCCCACCAGGATCACGCCCAGACCCTCGCGGCGGGAGATCAGCCGCGCCAGGTTCTCATCGAGGCGGCTGCCGGGTTGCAGCTGCTCGGCGATCTTGTGCGCGTTGGCGGGCGGGAAGACGTTGATGAACGCCGCACCCTCCATGGCGATCGTCAGGGCCTGCTCCAAAGCGCCCTCGAAATCCGCGTCGCCGGTCTCGTTGGCGAAGTCGGCGATCAGCACCGAGAAGGGCTCCGGTGCGACCTCCGGACCGCCCCGACTCGCGATCCACCAGGTCCCGGCCACCAGCACGACCACGAGAGCCGCCGCAGCGACCATCATCTTCCGCGTCAGCCGCTGCGTGACCGGCAGCAGGCTGCCCTCGTCGTCGAGCCGGGCGAGGGCCGCCTGCAGCTCGGCGCTGGTCTGGAAGCGGGCATCGGGGTCGGGCTCGAGGCAGCGCGAGATGATGCGGTCGACGTGCTCGGGGATCGACGGGTCGAGGGTGCGGGTCGGCGGCGGCGCGTGCTCCACCCTGCCGCGAAACTCTTTGAAGGCGCTTTCCGCGCGCTCGATGCGCCGCCGGCCCACCAGCATGTCGTAGAAGATCAGGCCGAATGAGTAGATGTCCGCCCGCTGGTCGATGGCCTTGCCCATGAACTGCTCGGGCGCCATGTACTGCAGCGTGCCGACCACCGCCCCGGCCTGGGTCTCCTCGGTCTTGCCCGCCCGTTTCTGCGCCTTGGCATCGGCGAGTTTCTCCGCGACGTCGATGCCGGTCGGCGTCGCCGAGCGGGCGATGCCGAAGTCCATGATGTAGCTCTCGCCGGTGGAGGGCTCGTACATGATGTTGGCCGGCTTGAGGTCGCGGTGAACGACCCCGGCTTCGTGGGCCGCCACCAGGCCCGCCACCACCGGGCGCACGATCTTGAGGGCGTCGGGCACCGACACGGTGCTTTCCCGCTTGAGGATACCGAGCAGGTCCTCGCCCTCGATGTAGGTCATGGTGATGTACTTGATGCCCTCGATCTCACCGAGGTCGTGGATGCGCACCACGTTCTTGTGGGTCACCTGCCGTGCCAGCAGCAGCTCGCGCTTGAAGCGGCGGTCGAGCTGCTCGGCCAAAGCCGGGTCCTTCGCCACCTCGGGCCGGATCACCTTGAGCGCGACCGGGATCTCGAGCTCCGTGTCCCACGCCTTGTAGACCGCGCCCATGCCGCCGAAGCCGAGCAGGGCGTCGATGCGGTAGCGGGTCCCGAATGACCCGCCGATCTCGAGCGGGCCACCGGCGGCTGCGGGTGTGCCCTGCCCCGGCGAAGACGCGGGGGCGTTCGGCTCGAGGTGGAGGGTGGCCTCCTCGCCGGCCTCGGCGCCGGGCAGCACGGCGGTGTGCTCGCCCTCATCTCCGCCGAGGACCGCGGTGTGATCCTGTCCGTCGCCGGTGTCCACGATCTCGGTGTGTTCGCCCTCGAGATCCGAGACCGGGTCTCGACGGACGTCCACGCGCAGGGGCGCGCCGCAGTGCGCGCAGCGGTCCCTGTGTGGCGCGCTCTCCTTGCCGCAGGACGGGCATGTCACCACTGGATCTCCAGCACTGCAGACTCCTTCGTCGATGCCGGGCCCTCAGACACTTTCCGGTCCGGCCCCATGGTTGCCGCACCATCTGCGGTGCGCCGCCCCGGAGACCCCGAGAAATTCTCGGGCCATGATAACCCGTGCCGTCCTCACGAGCCAGACACCCCCCATCACCGGTTCCGAGGCGGACCCGCCCCGCCTCCACCCTCCCATGCGGTTGACATCACCGGGTGCAGACCCAAGAATCAGCCGATGCAGGGGCTTGCCGACATCCGCCGCTCCGGCCAGCTGGCGCTGGCGGTCGCGGATGCCGCCATCCTGGTGGCGGCCGGCTTCATCGCCGCCTGGGTGCGCTTCCCGGGCGACATCCTCGAGCGCGAGCTCGGCCGGATCCTCGACCACCCGGGCTTCATCGCCTATGCCCTGCTCGCACAGCTCGTGCTGGCGGTCACCTTCGACCTCTACCGGCCCCAGAGCTGGCGGACCCGCGACTACCTCCTGACCCGGATGGCGGCTCTCGGAATCAGCCTCGCAGTGGCGCTCGCCCTCGGCACCTACTTCGTGCTCGGGTGGCGCTTCGGCCGCGGCCTGCTCGCCATCACGCTCGTCGTCTCGGTGGCGGCGCAGGCGGTGCTCCGCTTCGCGTGGTACATCGCGGCAGCGAGGGTCCCTTCCCGGCGCGCGGTGCTGATCGGCGAGGGCCCGATCGTCGCCGAGCTCCAGCAGGCTCTTGCGGAGCGGCAGGCGCCGCCCTTCGTCATCGTCCGCCACCTGGCCGCGAGCAACGGAGCACAGCTCGACGAGATCAGCGCCGACGATCTCGCCGACGCCGATCTGGTCATCGTGGCCCAGCTCGCCGACGAGCCGACCGCCGACCGACTGGCCGCCCTCAACTTTCGCGGCACCGCCGTGGTCGACTCGGCGGGCGCATTCGCCGCGCTCACCGGCCGCATTCCGGTGCGCCAGGTCGACTCGCGGTGGTTCATCGCCACCGGAGACTTCGCCTCGCTGGCGACCACGACCTTCCACAACGTGCAACGGTTCCTCGACGTCTTCGCGGCCACCGCGCTGCTTCTGCTGAGCTCGCCGCTGCTGCTCGCCGCCGCGGTCGCGATCCTCCTCACCGACGGGCCTCCGGTGATCTACCGCCAGACCCGCCTCGGCCGCTTCGGAGGGCCCTTCACCCTCTTCAAGCTTCGCACCATGCGCCGTACCGCCGAGCAGGACGGTCCGCGTTTCTCGAACGACAACGACGCCCGGGTGCTTGCCGTCGGCCGGCTGCTGCGGCGGTGGCGCATCGACGAGCTCCCGCAGCTCGTCAACGTCCTGCGCGGCGAGATGAGCCTCGTCGGCCCGCGACCCGAGCGCCCGGAGCTCGCGCAGCAACTGGAACGGGAGATACCCTTCTACGCCTTCCGCTACTCGGTGCGGCCCGGGCTCACCGGGTGGGCGCAGGTGCAGTTCCCCTACTGCGCCGAGACCGAGGAGCACCTCGTCAAGCTCGAGTTCGACCTCTACTCTCTCAGGCACCACGGCCCCGCCATGTACCTCATGGTGCTCCTCCGCACTCTCGGCGCCCTAATATTCCCTCCGTCCAGGCGAGGCACCACCTCCGAGTAATTCTCAATTCTCAATTCTTAATTTTGAATTCTCTCCCACTCCGCCCGAATTTATCCGGGAGGGTGGTCGGGAATTGAGAATTGAGAATTGAGAATTCAAAATTCTGCCTCAGTTCCTTGACACACCTCAGGCCGCTCACCATACTTCTCGTAGCTCTTTGTGAATTCAAAGCGATTGCGTTTCCGTGGGGGTGCCCCGCCGTCGGCGGGGCTGAGAGCACACCCCTCGAACCTGATCCGGATCATGCCGGCGGAGGGAACAGGAGACGCCCACCCCTCGTGCCGCAGCGCATCCGGAGCGGGCCTCCCCCCCACCGCCCGCCCTCCCCGGGTCGTCAAGGGAGCTGCGGTATGAACACGATAAAGACACTCGGACCGGCCCTCATGCTGGGGCTGTTGTGCACGCCGGCGACAGCGGCGGAGCTGAACGGTGTCGTCATCGACGCCGTCTCCCGGCAGCCGATAGCGGGCGCCGGGCTGCAGGCGACGGGCACCGGGATCGACCTCCGCACTTCAAGCGACGAGAACGGGAGCTTCAGCTTCGGCCTGCCGGATCCGGCGCCCCGGCGGCTCGACGTACGGGCCGTACGAAACGGGTACCAGCCCCTGGAGATCGCCATCGAGGACCTCGACGTCGCCCGCCGCCTGTCCCTCGAGCTGCAGCCTCTGTTCAGGGGCGAGCTGCAGGTGACCGGCCTCCGGGCCGCGGCCGGCGAGACCCCGGTCACGGTCAGCAATGTGGGCCGCGAGGAGATCGAGCGCCGCTACTGGGCGCAGGACGTGCCGATCTTCCTCGAGCCGGTGCCCGGCTTCTACGCCTACAACGACTCCGGCAACGGCATCGGCTACTCCTACTTCTTCCTGCGCTCGTTCGACATGCGCCGGACCGCCGTCAGCCTCAACGGCGTACCCCTCAACGACGCCCACTCCCACGGTCTGTTCTTCATCGACCTCGCCGACTTCCTCGCCACCACCGAGGACATTCAGGTCCAGCGCGGGGTCGGCACCACCCTGTACGGAGGCAGTGCGATCGGCGGCTCGATCGACATCCGGACCGCCCAGCCGGAAGCCGAGCGGCGCCTGCGGCTGGTCACGCTCGGCGGCTCGTACGGCACGTCACGTCTCAGCCTCGCCTTCGACACCGGCCTGCTCGACGACCGCTGGGCGGCGAGCTTCCGCTACTCGAAGGTCTCCTCGGACGGCTACCGCGAGCTGTCGTGGGCCGAGATGTGGAACTACTTCGCCTCGGTGGTGCGCCACGGCGAGCGCTCGACCCTGCAGATCAACCTCTTCGGCGGGCCCGAGGAGACCCACCTCGCGTTCGAAGGCGTGCCGCGCGCCTACCTCGACGGAGAGATCAGCGGCGACGTCCGCCGCGATCGCCGCCACAACCCCCTCCAGTACGCGAACGAGATCGACGAGTTCTTCCAGCCCCACTACCAGCTCATCCACACCTGGCGAATGAACCCCCGGCTGACCTTCCGCAACACCTTCTTCTACTTCAGCGGCGACGGCGCCTTCCAGCAGTTCAAGGAGGACCGCTGGCTTCCGGAGTACGGCCTCGAGCCGTTTCCCGGACCGGACGGCGGGACCGTCGACACCACCGACCTGGTGCGGCGCCGCGAGGTCGACGAGTGGGACGGCGGCTGGATCCCCAATCTCGAGTGGCGCCACGGCAGCGGCCGCGGCTCGCTCCAGGCGGGCGCGGCGATCCGCCTCCACAGCGGCCGCCACTTCGGCTTCGTGCAGTGGGCCCGGTACGGCCCTCCGGATCTCGAGCCCGACCACCGCTACTACGACTACGTGCTCGACAAGACCACCTTGCAGCCGTTCGTCCAGGAGACGTGGCGGTTCAACGACCGCTTCAGCCTGCTCGCCGGGCTGACCTGGACCTCCCACCGCTACGATCTCTCCGAGGATCGCATCAACGGCGTCGAGTTCACGACGTCGTACCGGTACCTCTTGCCGCGGTTCGGTCTGACCTTTCGACCCGCCCCGGGTTGGAGCGTCTACGGCAACGTCTCGCGCGGCGGCCGCGAGCCGGCGTTCCGCGACATCTACGACCCCCAGAGCTACTGGACGCCGCCGCCCCAGGACCTCGATCCCGAGGAGTTGACCGACTACGAGCTCGGCGCGAGCTACCGCTGGGCGACCGGTGCGGCGAGCCTCAATCTCTACTACCTCGATTTTTCGAACGCCATCGTGTGGGCCGGGGGCCTCGACAACAACGGCGATCCGGTGACCGCCAACGGCGCGGTGACCGAGCACCGGGGTGCCGAGCTCGACCTCGAGTGGGCCCCTTTCGGACGGTGGGGCGGCCGGCTCTCGGTGGCGCGCTCCGACAACACCATCGTCGACTTCACCGAGTTCGGCTTCGCGGGCGAGGTCATCGACCACTCCGGCAACTCGCTGCCGGTGAGCCCGGACTGGATCGCAACCCTGCAGCTGAACGGCGGCGCCGGTCCGGTCGCGGGCTTCCTCCAGCTCCGCTTTGTCGACGAGTTCTACCTCGACAACACCGAGGACATGCGCAAGTTCCCCGAGGTCCGCGCCGATCCCGACTTTATCCACCGCGTCAACCCGTCCTACACCGTGCTCGAGCTCGGGCTCGACATCGACCTCGGGCGCCGCACCGCCGATCTGCTCGACGCCCGGAGGATCAGCCTGCAGCTGCGCGCCAACAACCTCACCGACCGCCTCTACACCACCTTCGGCTACTTCGACGGCGAGCAGCCGGTGTGGATCCCCGCGGCGACGCGGAACGCGTACGTAGGTCTGACCGTCGACTGGTGAGGGTTCAACACGGCAGGAGGTTGAGTTTTGAGTTTTGAGTTTTGAGTTTTGGGTTTTGAGTTCCCGCCCACCCGACCGGCGCGCACAGCGGGTGCGCCGTCAAGTCCCCCTCTGAACCACGGATGCCCGGCAGATTCGCCCGGGCGGCGGCGTCGATATGTCCGGTCCGAGGCGTGCAGGCCACGGGTCTTGCCGCACTGCGACATGCCAGCGGTCCGCGAACAGGTTAA
>CAZMED010000146.1:0-7915 GCA_964565045.1 uncultured Thermoanaerobaculia bacterium | reverse complement strand
CGCCGCCGCCGCGGGCCGTCTCGAGCCACGGGGTCTCGACCAGCTGCATGGCGCGGTTGGGGTCGTCGGCCTCCCAGGCCTCGTAGCGGGTCTCGCGCGCCGCCAGCTTCCCGGCCATCCGCTCCACCGAAGGATAACGGTCGAAGAGGCTGGCCACGATGCCGGTGGAAAGGAATCGGTTGAGTGTCTGCTCGGTGCACTCGTAGGGGTAATTGACCAGGTACGGCAGCGCGTTCAGCACCGAGTAGAAGAGCTGCGCGTCCACGGTCACCACCAGCTGGCCGTTGACCAGCGACGGGTCGTCCTGGGCCGCCAGGTCGGCGAAGTGCATCTCGCGGCGGTCGGCGTCGTGCAGGGCGACGAAGCGCGACTGCATGAGGTGCATGCGCCCGGGCAGCACCGGCAGCGGCCGCAGCTCGCCGTCGGAGTAGTCGCCGGCGCGGGCGGTGACCTTGAAGGCGACGGTGCCGACCCGGGGCGGCACCACCAGCGGGAATCCGAGGTCGGCGCCCCTGCCGGGCTCCACCGAGAACGGCACGCCCGACGTCTGCTCGACGGACAGTCCGAACAGCGCCCGCAGGTCCTCCCCGGTCTCGGGATCGGTGATTTCCAGGTCGAGGGCGCCCGCCAGGGGCGCCTCACCGGCGTTGTTGACGACGACCTTCAGCACCGCGCGGTCGCCCTCGCGCAGGAAGCGCGGCAGGTAGGGCCGGACCATGAGCTCCTTGACCGACTGCGCCCGGCGGGTGGCCGAGCCGCCCTTGAGGTCCGTGGTCACGGCGTGCACCCACAGGTTCCACTCGGTGACCGAGTCGGGCACCTCGAACTCCACCGTGGCCGAACCGTCGGGCGCCAGCACGAGGTGGGGCTGCCAGAAGGCGGTCTCTGAGAAGTCACTGCGCAGCTCGACCGCGGCCTCCGGCTGCGCGCCGGCATCCGGGGCGGCCGTGTCCTCGTCGCCGGCGAGCTGGCGCGTCGCCTCGTTCTCCTCGGCCGCCATCGGCGCCGCCATCGCCATGTCGGCCATCTCCGCCCTCGCCTCCATGACCATGCCGGCCTTCATGTGGCGGAATGCGCCTCGCCGCCCGGGTCCGCCGATGCCGTAGCCTCCGAGCTCCACCAGACTGTCGCCGCGGAGGTGCGGGTAGCCCGGCAGCCCGGGCAGGCTCGAGGAGGACCAGGCCCGGCTGCCGCGGCCCAGGTTGGACCACAGCGGGCCGGTGGCGGTCCGGTCGGGGTAGAGGGACGCCACGGAGGGCGGGGTGTGCGGCGCGAAGATGTCGAGGCTGCGGTCGTACATGGAGGCCAGCAGCTCGGCTGCCTCCGCGTCCACCGCCGAGCCGTCGTGGCGCCGGACCGTCACCGAGAAGGACTCACGGCTGCCGGGCCGCATGCGGTCGCGGAAGCTCGCGAACTCGATGTCGAGGCGGCGGTCGTCCCACGGCACGAAAAGCCGCGCCGTCTGCCGCACCAGCTGGTGGTCGCGGACCAGGGTGAGGGCGACGCCGAAACCGCCGCGGTCGGCCGCGGTGATGGGAAGCTCGACGACGCCCGAGCGGCCGGCGCCGATCGCGCGCCGCTCGATCCTGCGGCCGTCGCGGAAGATCTCGAGCACCATCTCCTGCGCCTTGAACCCGGTGAAGACCAGCAGGCGCGCGGTCTCCCCCACCGCCGCCGACGAGCGCTCGAAGCGCAGCAGGGCGGGCAGCGCCAGCGACGCGCGGCGGCCGCCCGCCACGACCAGGTTCTCGCTGGTGCTGAGCTCGGCGCCGAACTCGTCCCTGGTGGCGTAGATCACCCGGTAGGCGCCGGCCTCGAGCTCCGGCAGCGCCAGCTCGGCCGAGCCGTCCTCGCCGTGGTCGACCGCACCACCGGCGATCTCCTCGCCCTCGGCCCACAGGGCGAGCACCGCCGCCGGGTCGTAGTCGGGGTCCCAACGCGGCCTCAGCCGGTCGCCGGGGGTCTCGTGGCCCTGGCGGCCCCCGGGGGGTTGCGGCAGGGGCTGGTCGGCGGGGGTCAGGGTCTCCGCGGGCTGCTCGAGACGGACCAGCCGCCACGTGCCGTGGCCGGGCCGCGGCGTGCCGTCGAGGTCCGAACGCAGGACCCGCAGCGTGCTCGTCGCACCTGCGGCGCGGAAGCCGAGCTCGTCGACGATCCGCGCCTCCACCACCACGAAGCCGAGCCGGAAGACGCGCTCGGCAGAGCGGGTCTCGCCGCCCTCGTCGGTGACGTCCACCGCCACGCGGTAACGGTAGCTCACGCCGCTCGCGGCCTCGCGCTCGTCGGCCTCGGGAGTGAAGGCGACCCGGAACCTCCCTTCCTCGTCCAGTGACGCCTCGCCGCCGGCCACCACCTGGCTCTGGCCCGACGCCGCCGGGTACCACCACGACCACCAGCGCGGGTAGACCGGCTCGCGGGTCGCCCGCCACCGCACCGTGCCGGCCGTCACCGGCAGCCCGAAGTAGTAGCGGACGTCGCCCGAGAACACGGCCTCCCGATTGAGGCGCAGCGCCTGCTCCGGCTCGGCGAGGCTGACCTCGAAGGTCGGCCGCTTGTACTCCTCGACCCGCAGCCAGGTGTCGCCGCCGAGCGAGGTCTGAAGCCGCCAGCGGCCGAGCAGGCGCCCCGGAGGAATTTCGAAGGAACCGCTGGCCGAGCCGAAGGCGTTGCTTGAGACCTCGGAGGCCGCCACCTGCTCACCGTTGCCGTCGAACAGCGTGACCGTGAGAGCCGCCCCGGGCAGGGTCCGGTAGCTGATGTCCTCGCCGCCGCCGCGGTAGGCAACCGCCTTCCAGTGGATCGTCTGCTGCGGGCGGTAGACCGAGCGGTCGGTGGAGACCAGGGCCGAGGACTGGACGCCGCGCAGTTCGTCGTGGCGCATCGTCAGGCGGTCCGTGTTCAGCGCCAGGTCGCCGCCGTGCCGCGCCAGCAGGAAGAAGCTGTCGCGGGTCCAGCTTCCGGACTCGAACCGCACGCGCCCGTCCTCCGCGGTCCGCACCTTTTCGACCGCGCGGTGGCCGCCGCGGTAGTCGAAGCGGTAGAGCGAGACCTCGACCCCCTCGAGGGCGCGGCCCGTGCCGCCGGAGCGGGCGGTCACCTCGAAGCCGCCGTCCACGGGGCGGGTCAGCAGCAGCAGGTCGGAGAGCAGGAAGTTCTCTGCCACCATGAGGTTGCCGGTTTCGCGGAAGTCGGCGCGCATGGAGGCCGCCAGCAGGTAGGCCCCGGGCTGCGACAGCTCGGGCACCACGAAGGTCGCGTGCGATCGGAAGTCCGGTGTCGGCGGCAGCGCCACCGAAAACTCGGCGTCGGGCGGCGCGGCCATGATGGCCTCGGCCTCGCGGTGAGCCGGCACGAGGTTGTAATCCTGCGCCCGGTCCACGAAACCCGCCAGGTCGTAGCGCCAGGCGCGGAAGTGGAGCCGCTCGAGATTTCGGTGCTCGACGCGCACGGAGCGCTTGCCGGCGGCGTCGACGGCCATGGTCTCGAGGCTGTACTGCGGCGCCTCGATCGAAGCCACGAGGTGGGCGCAGCGCTGTCCGCCGAGGCTGTCCGGGTGGCGCTCGCGGCCCGCCGCGGCGATCTCGCGGGCGCGCACCAGGGCCTCGGGGTCGGGCGCCTGCTGCACGAGCTCGGCCAGCAGGGACTGCCCCATGGACCACCACTCCAGGCTGCGGTCGAAGCCCGCCTGCACCTGCTCGAGGTGGACGCGGACGGCGCGCCGGTCGTCGTCGCTCGTCAGGGCCTCGTGCAGCCGCCGCAGCCGCTCGAGCCGGGCCTCCAGGGCCGCCTCCGGCCGGCGCTGACCTCGATGCCAGCCCTCGAGGTCGTCGAGCACGGCGCCGATCTTCGCCAGCGGGTGGACGGCCGGGTCCCCGAGGTCGAGCCCGGAGGAGGCTTCGGGGTCGCCCGCGATCAGCGACGCCGCGTCGAGCCGGAAGATCTCGTTGGACTCGGCCGGGCTCCACAGCGAGGTGTCGGCCAGGAGCTCGACCCACAGGTAGCTGACCGCGTCGCGCAGGGTGCCGCGGATGCGCGGCGGGTAGTTGTTCTGCCGGACGTAACGGGCGAGCTCGCCGAGCGGCTCGCTCCCCCAGTGCGCGCGCCGGGACCACAGTGACACGTAGGCCCTGTCGGCGGCCTCGACGATCTGCTCGAGGGTCCACGCCTTCAGGTCGAGCTCGCCGCCGCTCGACACCCGCTCGCGCTGGCGGATCTCCCACGAGTAGACGCGGGCGTAGGTGGCGAGGGCGTCGGCGTAGTAGAGCTCGAGCACCGCCCGCGACACCGGGTCGTCCGGCCACGGCTCGTCCTTCAGGAAGCGCACCGCCGTCTCGTAGCCGTGCAGCCCCATCCGCAGCTTGGTGGCCTCCACCAGGGCCCGGGTCCAGGTCTCGGCATCGCCGGCGCCGCGCGCCCCTTCCAGGATCTGAAGCACGAGCTCGGATGCGGCCTCGAACTTCTGCTCCGAGACCAGCCGGTCGACGTCGTTCCAGCTCACGGGACCTCCGTCCTCGATGGTACCCGGGCCGGATGTCCCCGGCGGGTCCCCGGCGATCCCGGGCGGGGTCAGACCCCCCAGCGCAGCGGCGGTCGCCACGACGACGACGAGGGCGGCGAGGAGGATGATCGGGCGCGAGCTGTGGGGATGTGGAGCATTTCGCATGGCACCAGTTTAGACATGGACGGCGGCGGGAAGTTCCCAGGGTCATTCCGGGCGGCGCGGCGCCGCCCGGAATGACAGGTTGGTGGGTGTTGGATGTCGCGTTGCGAGAGGGGGATGGGCGGATCCAAGATCCGATATCGAATATCGGGTGGGACGAGCGCGCGGAAGGGCGGATCCAGCATCGAGCATCCGGCATTCGGGGCTGGGGGGCCACGCCTTCGGGCGCATGGATGAATAACCGGGCGCCGAGGCGCCCGGTCGAACGACGACGGGTTCGATGCGGTCGACGCCTACTTCGGCTGCACCATCCCGATTCGTTCCAACACCTCCGGGTCCACCGGATTCTCGAGGCTCCACCGGGCGCCGTCGGCGACCTTCGGGTCGGCATCGCTGGTCAGCTCAGTCAGCACCTCGGACGCGCGCCGGCGCTCCTCGGGCGTGCCGTAGGCCAGAATGATGTTGAGACCGATCACCGCCTCGCATCGCATCCTTCGATCCGGGCCGCCCTCGGCGGTGCCGACGACCGCGTCGAGCTTGCCCGGCGGCAGCCGGAGCACGATCTCCCCCCGATCGTCGCGCGTCAACGAATCGATCAGATCGGTGGAGGTGAGGTGTTTCTTGGTGCCGAGGCGCTGGGGCGCCACCTCGCCGATCACCACCGAGGCGAGCAGCGCGAGCTCGAGATCACCGTCGTCGAGAGCGCGCTCGTAGATGCCGCGGGCGCCGAGATGGATGCAGGCCAGACCCACGAGGTCGGTGATGACCACGACGTCCTCCTGTCGCAAGAGGCGGCCGAGACGGATCGCCCGCCGGAAGTCCGCCATCGCCGCGTCGGTGCTCTTGGCGGCCAGGCCGCGCGCAACCCACGAGCGGGCCATGTTCAGCGGAAGCAGCAGGTTCGTGATCCGGGTCGCGTACCCGTCGAGCGGGAAGATCTCGGGGTAGAAGGCCATGGTCGCCTGGTCGCACCACGGCTCCGCCTCGAGCAGGAGCGGATCGTCAGGAGGCAGAGTCGAGCCCACCCAATCCGGCCGTTCGACCCGTCGCTCCATGGCGGCGGATGCCTCTGCATATCGCGGGCCGACGCTCTTTTCGAAGAGTGCGAACCACTCGGCGGCGTTGGCAGTGCCCGTGCCCAGTGGCGCGAGGAGATCGAGATCGGTCCGGAACCGCAACGGCCACTCGTCGGCGTCCGGACAGCTCCAGCACGGAACCTCGAGGTCATTGACCACCAGGGCGCGAGCCCCCGGCACCGCCGCCGCCGGCGCCTTCGGCACGGGTTCGAGGTCACCCATGATCAGACGGGCGCCCAGCGAGCCGGCGAGCGCCACGACGAAAGCTGCGGCGAGGACCACCGGGAGCACCTTCGAGCTGCCGTTGACGTTGTTCATGACGGATTTCCTTTCGCGTCGAGTTCGAGGCGTTCAGGGTCCGCGGCGAGCCCGACGATCGGCTGCACGCCCTCGGAGATCCGGACCGGACGCAGCAGATCGACGAGCTGCTCGTCCACCCGGCGCTCCGCGACCCGATCCGGTCGGAACGCGGCCCGGACAGCGGAGCGGTCCAGGCTGACGGCTGCGTGCCCGGCGAGAAGCAGCAACACGGTCCCGGCCCAGGCCAGCCGAAGGCTCCGGCTGTGCCACAGCCGCGACCACGCATCGGCCGCAGGGCCCACGCGCGCCCCGGTTCGAGCCGCGTCCAGGACCCGCGCGCGGAGCTCCCGCGGCGGATGCGGCGGATCCAGGCCCCGCAGCGGGGATTCGTCGTCCCATCGTTCCTGCGATTTCATGAGCTGCCCTCCATGAGCTTGCGGAGCCTGCCGATGCCATTGCGATAGCGGCTGGCGGCGGTGAACTTCGGCACCCCGACGATGGCCCCGATCTCTGAAAAGCTGCAGCCGGCGAAGTGGCGCAGGTAGATCGCGTCACGCTGCCCCGCCGGCAGGGCCGCCAGCATCCGCGAGGCCCGCGCCGCATCGATCGCGCGATCGCCGTCCACCGCCGCCGCGGTCAGCAGCGGGCAGTCCTCGAGCGGCGCCGACCGCCGCCTCGTGCGGCGTCGCGTGACATCCACCGCCGCACGGTGGGTCACGGTGAGAAGCCACGCCTTCGGGTCGCGGACGGCCGCCAGCTTCACGCCCTGCTCCGCCACCCGCACGAAGACGTCCTGCACCACGTCGGACGCGTCCTCGACCGACCCGGTCCGCCACAGCGCCAGGCCGTAGAGCTGCGGCGCCGCCGCGTCGTACAGGGCCTCGAGCGCAGCCGTCCGCCCCGCCGCGAGATCGTCGAAGATCTGCCGCCAGGTCTTCGCCCCGGTGCCGGCGCGCGGCGGGCCGTCCTCCGGCGTCGATGGCGAGCGTTCAGTCACGGCTTCCACAGTACTTGAGACGCGCGGGGACGCCGCGTTTGTCACACCCCTGGTACGATCTGCCGGTGGTCACCGCAGTCTTTGTCGGCGCCGTCATGGCGGGAGCGCTGACGAGCCTGCTGCACGCCATCCGGGTCGGAGACCGCCCCTTGGAAGTGGTGTCCAAGACCGCCGCGTCGTTGTGCTTCGTCGTTCTCGGCTGCATCCGCTGGACGGCGGGCGACGCGGTCGGAAGCTGGCTGCTGGCCGGCCTCGTGCTGTGCATGGTCGGCGACGTGCTGCTGCTCGGCAGCGATCGCAGCTTCGACCTCGGGCTGGCCGCCTTCCTGCTCGGCCACCTCGCCTATGTTGGCGGCTTCCGCACCGCGTTGCCTCTGGCGGGTTGGCCGGTGTTGATCGCGGTCCCGCTGGCGGTCGCCGGCATCGCCGTCGGCGCCTGGTTGTGGCCCCGCCTCGGCCGGCGCCGGCCGTCGGTCGCCGTGTACATCGCCGTGATCTCGCTCATGGTGTGGGGTGGGGCTGCCACGTCATGCAACCGCGCGCTGCCTTGGACCGCCGCCGCCGGTGCCGTCCTCTTCTACCTCTCGGACCTGGCGGTGGCCAGGCAGCGCTTCGTCCGCCCGGAGTTTCTCAACCGCGCCGTCGGCCTGCCCCTCTACTACGCCGGGCAGCTGCTGCTCGCCCTGACCATTTAGGGTTCCTAGATTGTGTCCCGCTCCCGTGAGAACGTTTAAACGTTCGACCGTTTTCACGTTGGCGCGTTCCACCCACACACCCGGCAGCCGAGACGGCTGCCCCACAAAGGTGGCGTCGGCAATTCGGCCTTGTGGGGCACGCGTCCCGCGTGCCGGGCGGGTGGGCGGCTTTGCGGCTTCGCGGATG
>CAZMED010000145.1:0-7925 GCA_964565045.1 uncultured Thermoanaerobaculia bacterium | reverse complement strand
TCAGGTCCCAGGCTTCGTAGACGACCCCGAATCCGCCCTCGCCGAGGCGTCGGCGAACCGCGAACCGTTGCTCCCAGGCAGGGGTCGCGGGGCCGTCCACGTCGCCGTCACACCGCCGTCGCTGCGTAACGGCGCGGGAGCAGCGCCTTCCGTCCGGCAGCGACGTCGTCGGCGATCTCCTCGCCGAGGCGACCCCGGTCGTCGATCAGAACGGTCGGTTGGAAGGCCCTTGCATAGCGCGAGTCGACGCGGAACTTGGGACGGTAGAAACCGTCGAGGGGCTCGGTGCCGCTGACGTGGGTCCGCCGGCCGGCGGCCTGGCCGGTGCGTTTCGGAAGCGTGGTCAGGAGCGGTTCGCAGAGCAGGGCTGCATTATACAGCGCGAGGCCCAGCTTCACCGGCGACAGGTGCCGGCGGTTGGCCGCGGCGAAGCGCACGCTGTGCCGGGCGATGCGCGCGCGGTAGCCGCGCATCGACTGCAGGTCGCGGGCGAACTCCGCCGCCTCGGCGAGCGGGTCGAGGGTGGCGACCGAGATCGTGGTCGCGTCCAGGTCCCTGAACCTGGTGCCGGGCAGGATCCGGCCGCCGTCCAGGCACTCGTAGAAGAACGGCGTGCCGGGGATGGGGATCGGGATCGAGATGTACGAGGGCAGCGGGATCTCGGGGCAGCCGACGATGAAGTCGAGCTCGGCCCGGATGTCGGCGATCGACCGCGTCGCGAGGTCGACCATCATGCCGTAGAGGAAGGTGACGCCGGCCTCCAGGCACTCGCGGATGACCTCCACCTGCGGCCGCACCGCGTTCTGGTGCTTGTCGTGGCGCGAGGTCCACGCGGTGTCGAACGACTCGACTCCGGAGAACAGCCCCGTGCAGCCCGCATCTCGCACCAGCTCGAGGTTCTCGCGCTTGAGGAAGAAGTCGTTGGTGACCAGCGCCGTCCAGCCGCGAAAGAGCCCCGACTCGACGCCTTCGCGCATCACCGCGACCCGCTCCTTGAAGCTCTTCCTGTTGTTGCCGTAGAAATTGTTGTCGTTGAGCCCGATGTAGCTCTTGCGCCCGACCGCGCGGAGCTGGCGCCGCAGCTCGTCAGCCGACACGGGAAGGTACGGACGGCCCTCGCCGGTCAGGGTGCAGAAGGAGCAGCTGAAGTTGCAGTAGCGGCTCGACTCCACGTGCCCGACGCGCCCGATGTAATGGGCGAGGTCGAAGCGCGGGCGGTGGTCCTCCGCCGCGTACTGCGGGCCGAAGGCGTCCCGCACGACCTCGCCGAGCTCCTCCACGTCGCCGAGGCAGACGTAGTCCAGGAACGAGGCACAGTACGACGGCAGCGCGCGCACCACGTGGCCGCCGCCCACCACCACCACCCGCGGGTTCTTCGTCCGCGCGTAGGCCGCGACCTGGCGCATGCGGTCGACCGAGGTGATGAGGCCGGTCAGCACCAGCAGGTCCGGCCAGCCCAGCAGCGCCTCGTCCTCGAGCGGGCCGTCGGAGACCTCGTTGTGGAGGCGGATATGCCACTGCCGGGGGTGCAGGCCGCCGGCCAGGAAGACCGGGCCGAGGGTGTTGGGCACCTTGTGCCGGCGGGCCACCGGAAGCCGCGTCTCGTCGGCGTAGCAGTTGACGATCAGGGCCCGTCGCACGGGAGACATTGAGATTGAAACTGCGTTCTTCACGCAGCGATACTAGCATTCCTGCGCCGCGCCGCCGCCGCCCAGGTCGGACATGAGATCGGGCAGGCGCGCTGCGGCGCCGCGGACGAGCTGCCACCGGCTGGAGAACGGAAGGCCCCTCAGCGATCCCACTCGTCGAGGATCCGGTCGGCCTCGGCCACCGACGAGGCGTAGCGGACGCTCTCGTCCTCGGCGAAGACGCCGCCCATCATGCGCTTGAACTGCATGAGGCCGGTGATGATGCCGCCCGCGATCCGCACCGCACGGCGGCGCCCCCGCAGCTTGACCATCTCACCGCCCCGGCGCAGGGCGTCGGCGGCCTTTGCCGAGCCCGGCATGAACTGCGAGATATCGACCACGACGTCGAAGCCGGGCCGCACCTTGGCGAGCTCCTCCTCGAGCTTGACAATGGTCGGCTGCACGTCGGCCTCGCGGAAGAAGCCCGCCAGGCGCAGGTAGAGCCGGTTTGTGTCGCTGTCCGTCTTGACCTCGAACTCGGGCATGACCGCCTCCAGCGGCTCCGGTTTCCGTGCGCGCCGCAGCGCTCGCGGACCGGGTCAGTCGACCGACATTCCGAAGTACCGGAAGACATTGGCGCACGCCAGGCAATGCCGCGCGTGGCGCCGCCAACGGCGGACGTAGCGCGAGCGCGGCGGCGACAGGGCCAGCATCTCCGGACAGACGTGCGCCCCGGTCTCGGGCATCGCAGGCAGGCGGCGGTGGCGCACGGCGAACTCGGGTTTCGCCACCTGGCCCATGATCTCGTCGAGGGCCTTGCGTCCGCCGCTGTTGACCGGATCCCCACCCATGTCGTCGCCTTTCCCGGGGGTCGTCCTCCATCGAGTGTATCGCGGATAGCTCGAGTGCGGACCGGCTGACAGGACGTCGGATCGTTCTTGAGGCAATCCCTGGGCGATCCCTGGCTTTCCCCGAGGACTTCCGGAGGCGCCTGGACCCAACCTGGGATCGAACCCGAAAGGAGACGCATCATGACCCGTCATCGTTCGCGCCGGACAACCTCCACTGCCGTTGCCGCGGCACTCGCCTCCCTGATGGCCTTCGGACTCGCGCTGCCGGCTCGCGCCGCGGAGGTCCTTGCCCAGGGCAGCCTGCCCGCCAGCTTCGGGCTCCGTTTCGGCCCCGACGGCCTGCTCTACGTCTGCACCTTCGGCGGCGTGGCCGTGCTCGACGTCACGGCCGGGCAGATGGTGGGACTGTACGGACCGGAGCACGGCGTCCTCGGTCCCGAGGACGTCAACTTCGGGCCCGACGGCTCCATGTACTGGGCAGCCATGTTCACCGGTGAGGTGGGGCGGCTGGCGCCCGACGGAACCGTCACCACCCAGGTGGTCGGACCTGGCGTCAACCCGATCGCGTTCTCGGCCGACGGACGGATGTTCGTCTCCGAGCCCTGGATGAGCGACACCCTGCTGGAGCTCGATCCGCAGCTGGAGGCGCCGCCGACGGTTCTGGCCCAGGGCCTCGGCGGCGTCAAGGGCGCCGACTTCGGCCCGGACGGCCTGCTCTACGCCGCGCTCATGTGGCAGGGCAAGGTGGTCGCGATCGACCTCGATGCCGAGCCGGTCACCGTGACCACGGTGGCCGAGGGTGTCCCCTCGCCCTTCACCGCCAAGTTCGGGCCGGACGGCATGCTCTACGTCATCGAGCGGGTGGGCTTCACGATCCAGCGCATGGATCCCACATCGGGTGCCCGCAGCACCTACGCGACCCTGCCCTTCGGCCCCGACAACCTCGCCTTCAACGCTCAGGGGCGGCTGTTCGTCTCGTCCTACACCGACGGGCTGGTCGCCGAGGTGTTCCCCGACGGCAGCCACGCGGTGTACGTGCCCGGCGGTCTGACCCTGGTCTCGGGGATCGCGGTGCTGCCGCGCGCCGACGGCGGTGAATCGGTGTGGGTCGGCAACCTCTTTTCGCTGCGCGAGTACGACGGCGCGACCGGCGCCGAGCGCAGCGTCACCCGGTACCGCTGGACGCCCGGACAGGGCTTCGGTGGGGCGGTGTCGGTGGCCGCGGACGGCGGCGAGCTCGTGCTCACCAACTTCTTCCCCGCCGGCATGGGCCGGGTCCAGCGCTGGGACCCGGCGACGGCAGCGGTCGTCGAAGACCACTTCGAGTTTCCAGTGCCGGTCAACGCCATTGCCCTCGGCGACGACCTGGTGGTGATCGACCTCGGAATGGCAGCCGGCGAGGCCCGGGTGCTGCGCGTCGGCGCCGGCGGCACGGAGGTGCTCGCCGATTCCTCCGACCAGGTCTACCTGCCGCTCGGCCTCGCCGCCGCCGGCGGCAACCTGTGGCTGGGCGACTGGGCCACCGGGGTGATCTGGCAGCTCGCAGCCGGGGGCCAGGAGCTGCCGCAGCCCCTGCCGATCGCCAACGGCCTGCTCGGCCCGGAGGGACTGGCCGTCGACAACGACGGCACGTTGCTGGTCGTGGAAGCGGGCGCCGGGCGGGTCTCGCGCGTCAACCCGTCAAGCGGCGTCGTGACGCCCGTGGTCAGCGGTCTCGCCCTCGGCCTGCAGGGTTTCGGCACGCTGCCGCCCTTCGGCACCCTCACCGGCATCGCGGTCGGTCCGTCCGGCGCCGTCTACGTGGCCGGCGACGCCGGCCTGGTGGTCTACAAGCTGGTCCCGCAGACGGCGGTTGTCGCCGCCGCAGCAAACAGCGCCGGCCTCGCCGGCAGTCACTGGAGCACCGACCTCGAGCTCCACAACCGGGGGTCGGTGATGGCCGACATCACCGTCCATCTGCTCGAGCGCGGCCACGACAACAGCGCTCCCCGCACGGTGGCGCTCAGCCTCGGCCCCGGCCTCAGTGCGCGCTACCCGAACGTCCTCGAAAGCCTCTTCGACACCGTCGGCGCGGCCGCCCTGCGCGTCACCTCCTTCGGCGGCGACCTCCTGGTGTCCTCGCGCACCGGAACCCGCTGCGGCAACGGACGCTGCAGCGCCTACGCGACCGCCGCCGACGCGGGCGAGGCCGCCGGCCGCGGCGAGGCGCTGCACATGACCCACCTGGAGAACAACGCCACCGCCCGCACCAACCTGGGCGTGGTCAACCTCGCGGGCGTTCCGGCGACCGTCGAGGTCGAGCTCTTCGCGGCGGACGGCACCGCCCTCGGGGACGTCGTGATCGCGCTCGAGCCCTTCGGCTACCGCCAGATCGAGGACCTCTTCGCGAGCCTCGACGAGATCAAGGTCGAGGCGTGGCGCCTCGAAACGGTGGCGGACGCCTTCGCGGTCGCCCGCGCGACGACACCGGGGGCAGCGATCGTCGCGTACGCCGCGGTGATCGACAACAGCAGCAACGACGCCTACCTGGTGCCCGCACGTTGAAGCTCCGGCGTGGGGGCCCGCAGCCGGGCCCCCACGTTCATCCTCGAAGACCGCCACCCGAGCCGGAGGGCCCCGTGCCGCTCGCTCCGCGACGCCGCGCCCGCTCCAACGTGGTCGCCTTCCCGGAGCGCGTAACGCCTCTTGGGCGCTACAATGGGCGCACCGTGCCCGTTACCGATGCTCAGCCCGCCCGGCGCCACCTCGAGCGCTTCCGGCTCGGCGAGTGGCTGGTGGTGCCCGCCGAGGGCCGGCTCCTCGCGGGCGAGGAAACCCGCCGCCTCGAGCCGCGCACCATGGACGTGCTGGTGTGCCTCGCCGAGCGCGCGGGCGCCGTGGTGTCGAAGAACGCGCTCATCGACGCGGTCTGGGCGGGAGGCTACATTTCCGAGGGCACCCTCACCAACGCGGTCGCCGAGCTGCGGGCAGCGCTCGACGACGACGCCCGCCACCCGCGCTTCATCGAGACCATTCCCAAGCGCGGCTACCGGCTCGTGGTGCCGGCGGTCGCCGAGGACGCGGTCGACGAGCCACAGGTGGAGGTCCGGACCAGGTCACCGTTCCCGACCCTCCGGTCCGCCGGGACCTCGCTCGCGATCGCGGCTGCCGCCGCGGCGTTGCTTCTGCTGTGGCCGAGAGCGGACGACACCGACCCGCGCCGCGTTTTTGTCGTGCCGCTCGTCAACCGCACCGGCGACCCTTCGTTGGACGCCATCGGCCAGCTGGCCGCGGACCGCCTCACCGCGGAGCTCTCGGCATCGAACTTCACCGAACCGGTGCCCGCCGGAGACGCGCCGACGGGGTGGGACGTGGCCGGTGTCTCGTCGGCCGCCCGCGCCCACGGCAGCGGACTCGCTCTCACCGGCTCCTACTACCTCCACGAGGGCAGGGTGGAGGTGCAGATCAGGCTCATCGACGTGGAGCACGAGGAGGTGCTGTACGCGGTGCCGTCGGAGATTTCGCCGCGTGAGGGCAGCAATCAGGCACTCGATCGAGCGGTGCAGCGCGCACTGGGTGCCGTTGCCACACACCTGCGCGGCCACTCGCACTCCCAGCTCATGTCGCGGCCCCCGCTCTTCGAGGCCTACAAGGAGTTCGTCGCGGGCTCGATGTTGTGGGGAGCGGACTACCCCGAGAGCGTGCGCCACCTCGAGCGGGCGGTGGCGCTCGACCCGGGCTTCGTGTCGGCGCAGCTGCGGCTCGCCATGGGTTACCGCGTTCTGGGACGGACGGATGATGCGATCGCCGTCGTCGCCGGGCTGCAGCGGCACCGCCAGGAGCTCACCGAGTTCGAGCAGCTGTGGGTGGATCTCTTCGCCGCCTGGTTCGACGGGCGGCTCGAGGATCGCCTCCCGCTGCTGCGGCAGATCGAGGCCATGGCTCCCGGCGATGTCGTCGTCGAACATCTGATGGCCGCCTCTGCGCTGGCACTGAATCGCCCGCGCGAGGCCCTCGCCGTCTTCGGGGGAGCGGCACCTGAGGATGCGCCCGAGTGGCTGCAGCGCGCCTCCTTCTTCGCGGTCCTGTACGAGGACCGGACCAGCGCATACCACCGGATCGGCCGCTTCGAGGAAGAGCTCGCCGTGGCGCGGGCCGGACTGCGCCGATTCCCCTCCGACCCCCACCTTCGCGACGCGGAGCTGCGGGCCCTGGGGGCCATGGGCGACCGCGAGGGCCTCGAGCAGGCTCTGTCCGACGCTGCGTCATCACCGAGCAGGGGGATCGATCCCTGCCATTTCATGATCGAGGCCGCCGCATCTGCTCGCGCCCACGGCCACCCCGCCGTGGCCCAGGACCTCAGCGCCCGGGCTCTCGGCGACCTCGCGTCGCGACCGGCGCACGCTGAGGACCCGCAGCTCATGTGGATCGCGGCCCAGGCTCACGTCTACCGAGGCGATCTGAATCGCGCGCGGCCGATCCTCGAGGAGCTCCGCTCACGGTTTCCGGAGTTTTCTCCGCACGCGGTGGCCAGGTGGCTCGGGGTCGTAGCCGCGCGCCAGGGCGACGTCGCTCGCGCGGCCGCCCTCGATCTCGAGCTCCGGGACGACATGTCGCCGCGGTCGGAAGGCACGTCGAGCTTCTCCCGAGCCGCCATCGCCGCCTGGCTGGGCCGCCGTCAGCTCGCTCTCGACCTGCTGCGCCAGGCCCACCGCGAAGGATGGGGCGACTTCTCCCTGCTCCACGACACCGACCGCATTCTCTTCGAGCCGCTGCTGGGCGAGCCCGCGTTTGAGGCCATGCTGCACCCGACCGGCTGATCACGGACTGACCCGCCATCCGCTACCACGGGTACCACGTATCTCGTTGTTTCGGAACACTGGGTTTCTCGTGGCGCAGAACGAGGCGGAGGTATGGCGTGTTCGGAAGAGTGAGATACGTGGTACCGCGTGGTAACGCGTGGGAGGTGGTACCAGTGGAGGTGTCAGACAAGTGTGCTGCGGCGCTCGCGGCGGCCGGCGGCCCACGACGCCACGGCGCCAGTCCACAGTCTGACGGCGAGCACCGTGCCCGCGCCGAGCGGGCCGGCCGGGCGCAGCACGGCGTAGCTGAGCAGGAAGCCCCAGATGAAGGACTTGCAGACGAAGAGCCAGCCGACGAGGGCCGCGGTGACCGTCATGAGAAGCGCCAGGAGGGCGGTGGTGCAGGTGGCGGGCGCGAGGCCGGTGACCGACGCCGCCTCCCTGATCACGAAGCGACCTTCGCCGCCGAGCCACAGCACCGCCGCCACGGGCACTGCCAGGCCGACGAGCAGAGACAGCAGAAGCCGCGCCCAGGTGAAGTTGTCCGCCAGGGGGTTGAGGAAGTTGGCGATGCCGCGCAGACCGGTCCGGACCGCGGGGCGCAGGCGCTCCGGGTCGTCGGCCCGCGCCACCAGCAGGCCGCGCTCGAGCTGGTGGCGGCACCA
>CAZMED010000144.1:0-7941 GCA_964565045.1 uncultured Thermoanaerobaculia bacterium | reverse complement strand
TCCCGTCGGTGACTGCGGCCGCTTCGACGAGCTGCCGGGTCACGTCGTGCCGGGGATTCCGGAAGACCTCCTCGGTCGGGCCCTCGTCGACGACCTCGCCTCGGTGCATCACGATCACCCGCTCGCACAGCCCTCGGACGACGGCCAGATCGTGCGAGATCATCACCAGCGACAGCCCGAGCTGCGCGCGGAGATCGGCGATGAGGTCGAGGATCCGGACCTGGACCGAGACGTCGAGGGACGACAGCGGCTCGTCGAGGATCAGGAGCTCCGGCTCGGGCGCCAGGGCGCGCGCGATCGCGAGGCGCTGCCGTTCGCCTCCGGAAAAGCCGTCGGGGAAACGCTCGGCGGACTCGGCCGCGAGGCCGACCCGCTCGAGCAGCTCGCGGACCCGCCGCCGCTGCTCTTCGGCGGAGCCGATGCGGTGCGCGGCGAGCGGCTCGGCGACGGTGGTGCGCACCTTCAGGCAGGGGTCGAGCGAGGTGCTGGGGTTCTGAAAGACCGCCTGGAAGAAGCGGCGGAGGGGCCGCACCTCGGCCTCGGGCACGCCGCTGATGAGTCGGCCTCTGAAGTGCACGCTGCCGCGGTCCGGCGTCTCGAGGGCGAGCAGCAGGCGGGCGAGGGTTGACTTGCCGGAACCCGAGCGCCCGACGATGCCGAGGGCCTCGCCGCGGCCGACCGCCAGGCTGACATCCCGCACCGCCTCGACGACCGGTCCGGAGGAGCCGCCGGGCCCGCGCCGCGGGTACTCGCGCCACAGGCCCTCGGCCTGAAGCAGCGGCTCAGCCATCTTCACGCTCTCCTCCGGACGCCGGGTCGTCGACCACCGGACGGCCCGGCCGCCGCCAGAACGCGGCCTCGAGCAGAGGCTCAGGCGCGGTCATGTTCCACCTCGGCCTCACCGGCTGCGACTACCGGGCAGCGCAGCCGCCGCCTCGGCGCGATCTCGAGCAGCTCGGGCGCGGTCTCGCGGCACTCCGCACGAGCGATGGGGCACCGGGGCTCGTGTGGACAGCCCGAAGCGGCAGGCCGTGCCGGCGCGGCCTGCGGCTGGGCGCGAGGCCCCGCACCCGATTCGCGCCCGGCCCGCGCCGCGGCCGGCGGCAGGCCCGGTTCCAGCCTGGGCGCGCGCCTTCCGGGCACGGCGGCGAGGAGCTCGCGGGTATAGGGGTGCAGCGGGGCCCCGAAGACCTCGGCCGCCGGCCCCTCCTCGACGATCCAGCCGGCATACATCACCGCCAGCCGCCCGACCGCGCCGCGCACGCTTTGAATGTCGTGGCTGATGAGCAGCAGGCCGAGGCCGTGCTCGGCGCTGAGGCGATCGATGACTGCGAGGACCTCCGACCGGGTGATGGGGTCGAGATCGGAGGTCGGCTCGTCGGCGACCAGGAACCGGGGATTGCCCGCGAGCGCCAGGGCCAGCATCACGCGCTGCGCCTGGCCGCCGGAAAGCTCGTGCGGGTAGGCCCGGTACACCGCCTCCGGCTCGTCGAGCGCGACCTCCGCGAACAGATCGACGGCGAGCTGCCGCGCCGCCTGCCGCGGCATCGACCGGTGGGCGCAGATCGTCTCGACGAGCTGGAAGCCCACCGTGTACACGGGGTTGAGCGCGCCGGCGGCCTCCTGGAACACGAGGCCGATCGCGCCGCCGCGCAGGGCCCGCAGGCGCGCCGCCGGTGCCGCTGCGAGATCGAGGCCGTCGAACTCGACCCGGCCGCCGGTGATCCGCCCGGGCTCCGGGACCAGGCCGAGGCAGGCGAGGGCGGTCAGGCTCTTGCCGCTGCCGGACTCGCCCACCAGACCGAGGCGCTCGCCCTCGCCGAGCTCGAGCGAGACCCCGCGGACCACGGGCTCGAGCTCCCCACCCGCGGAGGGAAAGGCGATCTCGAGCTCGTGCAGATGGATCATCGGCTCACTGAGCCGCCCGGAGGTGCATGACCCGGCTCGCCTCGGGGTCGAGGGCTGCGAACAGGGTCGTCCGCGCCGGTGGGCGCTTCCAGCTGTGGAGCACGGTGTCGGCAAGGTCGAGCACCCCGTCTCCGTTGTCGGCGAGCAGCACCAGCCAGTGCTCGCCGTCGAGCAGCAGGTCGCCCGGCATGATCGCGGCGCCCCACGCAGCCGGCCGGCCGCCGGCGGACAGCCGTTCGTCGCCTACCGCAAGCTCGCCGAGTACCTCAAGAGCCGACAGATCGGCGTCCGCGCGCCCCGACGCCGCCACCGCCGCCAGGGTCGAGGACGAGACCACCAGCCGCTCCTCGACGAGCTCGGCGAAGCGTCGCCCGAAGGCCGGCTCGGTGACCGCGTCGCGCGCCGCCGGCGATTCGCCCGCGGGCTCGAAGCCGGGCAGGCCGAAGAGCTCACCCGCCGTCGGGTGCAAGCCGGCACCGAGCTCGGCCCCGCGCAGCACGGCCGGGAAGCGCGGGTCGAGGAGGTGCTCGAGCTCGAGCGACGTCACGGCTTGGAGCGGACGCAGATCGCCCGTCTCTTCGACCACTTCGGCCCGCGCGTAGAGGCGCAGAGTGCCGGCGCCGTCCACCACCGCGGCCGCCGTCTCGCCGAGGTGGTCGTCGTTGTGGAAGTCGGGCGGGCGCAGGGCGAGCAGGCCCCGGCCCATCTCGGGCGCGAGGTAGGTCTGGTAGCTGAGGCGCTCCGCCGCGTTGTCTTTCGTGAGGACACCGCCGACGTACCGGCACTCGACCGTGAACCAGAAAACCCGGAGCGTGTGCTCGCGGTCGGGCCACGCGTCGGATCGGAGGTGCTGCACCGGCTCGCCGTCGATGGCGAGCGCCTCGACCGGCGCCAGCCAGCGGACGCCGCGCCCCGCCTTCTCGATGCGCACCGCGAGCGCGATCCGGACCTCGTCATCCGGAGCCACCCGCCGCCTTCCGCTGCGGAAGACCGGGTCCGACGAGGTGGCGGTGACCACCCGCGCCTCGGTGAGCACCGGCCGCCGGCTCTCGCGCACGAAGTCGAAAAGGAAGGGGGCGGCGACGGCGGCCGTGAGGACCGCGAAAACGATGAGCAGGCGCCTGGAATCAGCCGACATGAGCCGATTGTAGCGCGCCGTGCGCGGCGCCCGGGGCAATGGTCTATCATCCGGTGCGAAGCGGGGTGTGGTGTTCACGAAGATCTTCCGCAACGTGATCTGGCTCGGCTGTGGCGAGGCGGCCGTGAAGGGCGGCCTGCTGGCGGCGACGATGCTGGTCGCGCGCGGCTGGGGACCGTCCGGGCTCGGCACCTTCGCGATCGGATTTTCGGCGGCGCTGATCGCCGTCATGGTGCTCGCCTTCGGACAGCAGGAGGTCCTGATCCGCGAGGTGGCAAGGTCGCCGGGTGACGCGCGCGGCCTGCTCGCCGGGGCGGATCTTCTGCAGCGCCGGCTCGGCCGATGGCTGGTGCCGGCGGCCGCCGCCGCGGCCCTGGTGGTGGCGGACCCCCAGCTTCGCCTCACCCTGCTCGCCTTCATCCCGTACGCGGCGCTGCGCACCGCGACCGTCACCGGCGGCGCGGCCTTCAAGGGCCTCGACCGCATGGACGTGGAGGCGCGGGCGCGGGTGATCGAGGTCGCGGCGGCTGTCGTGCTGATCGCGGCCGGCGCCCGGTGGGGCTGGCCGGTGTGGACCGCCGGCGCGGCCTTCTCGCTGGGCTCCGGGCTCGGCCTGTGGTGGCTGCGCCTCCGAGTCGGCGTGATGGGGGAGGCGGGGCAGCCCGCTCCGTGGCGGCCGCTGGCGCGCGAGGGACTGGTTTTCATGGCGCTGGCCGTGGCCGGCCAGCTGCTGGCCAATCTCGACCGCTTCCTGCTCGCGCTGCTCGGAGTGGCGCGCGCCGACATCGGCTACTGGGGGGCGGCCGGGACCATCGTGTGGGCCGTGATCGCGATCCCGCAGCTGCTGGCGGTCGCGATGTACCCGAGCTTCTCCCGGATGGCCGCGGCTGCCGGGCCGCGCGGCCGCGTGGGGCTCGCGGCCGGGCTCGGCGCGGCGGCGGCAGGGCTGGCGTGCGGCGTCCTCCTGCGGGCCGCGGCCACCCCCCTGCTGACCCTGATCTTCGGCGCGGACTTCGAGCCTGCCGCGCCGCTGCTCGAGCGCGCGGCGCTCGCGTTGCCCGGAGCCTTCGCGATGATGGTGATGGGGACCGTCTTCGCCGCCTGGCGCGCGCAGCGCACCGCGCTCGCGATCATGGCCGCTGCAGTTGCCGCCTCGTGCCTGCTCAACCTGCTGTGGATCCCGACCCTCGGCGTGGCCGCCCCGGCGAATGTCGCGGTGGTGGCCTACACCGCGGCGGCGCTGCTGATGGCGGCCGCATTGCTGGTGCTGCCGCAGCGGCGAACGGCGGCGGTCTCGTGAGAGGCGCCGTCGGTGGTGTCACGGTCGTCCACTACGGCGAGGTCGAACCGACCCTTGCCTGCCTGTCGTCGGTGCTCGACGATCCGTCGGCCGCCGAGCGCCGCGTCGTTGTCGTCGACAATCTCGGCAACTTCGATGAGGCGACCCGCCCGCGCGGGGTCGAGGTGCTGCATCGCCCCGACAACCCCGGCTTCGGCGCCGCCGTCAACCTGGGGATCGAATCGCTCGATGCCGACCGCTCGTGCACGCTGTACGCGGCCCTCAACAACGACACCAGAGTCCTTCCGGGTTTCCTCGACGCGGCGGCAGACGCGCTCGAGGTCGGAGTGGGGGCGGCCGGCGGACCGGTGCGCGATGCAGCGGGGAGCGGGGGACTGTGGTACGCGGGCGGCGGCGTCAACTTCCTCACCGGCACCGTCCGCCAGCAGCGCTCGCGCAGGGCGGCCGCGAAGCGCCGCGACGTGGGCTACATCCCGGCGACCGCCATGGCGCTGGCGCCGGCGGCGTGGCGCGAGGTCGGCGGCTTCGACCCGCGCTACTTCCTCTACAACGAGGACCTCGACCTGTGCCTGCGCCTGCGCCGCGCGGGCTGGCGGCTGCTCTTCGAGCCGCGGATGGCCTGCGAGCACCGGCTCGGCGGTTCGACGGGCTCCGCCGCGCGCTCACCCCTCTATCTCGAGAACCTCACCCGCACCCGCCTGCTGCCGTTCTCATCCAGGCCCTACCGCGTCTACCTGGCGCTGGTGCACACGGTCTACAACGCGCTGCGGATCCTCGCGCTCACTGCACGAGAGGGCTCGGGCTCGCCGCCCTACGTGGCGGCCGTGCTCCGCGGGCACCTGGCTGCGCTGCGCTCGGTTCCGAGATAGACAGCGCGTCCAGATACACCCTCTCGAGCGCCGCGATCACGCGGCCCGGATCGTGGCGCTCGGCGAGCTCGGCCCGCCCGGCCGCAACCAGGCCCTCGGCCAGGTCCTGCTCGCGGTGAATCCGTTCGACGGCGGCTGCGAAGCCGGGGCCGTCGGCGGCGAGGATGAAGCCCCGTGCGCCGTCGCCCTCGAGACCGCTCACGGCCTCGGGGGTGGCGATCACGGGTACGCCGCGCGCCCAGGCCTCGAGGATCTTCATGCGGATGCCGGAGGCGACCCGCAGCGGCACCACGAGGATCGACGCCGGGTCGAACAGCGAGACGCTGCTCGCGGGTGAGGAGCGCCAGGTGATGTCGGGCTCCGCTTGCGGTCGATCGCCGCCGAAGACGTGCAGGCGGGCGCCGGGGCTGCGCTGCCGGATGTGCCCCCAGATCGAGCCCAGGAACCATGCAGTCGAGTCGCGGTTCGGCAGCCAACCGCCGCCCACCAGGACCACCGCAGGTTCTCCGCCGAGGGCCGTGTCGGCGGCTTCGAGCGGCGACGGAAAGGGCGGCGGAATGACCCGGACCCGGCGCGCCGCCATGCCGGTGCCGCCGCCGAGGATGGCCCCGTCGTGCGCGGTCAGGGTGACGGTCGCCGCGGCCCGCGCCACGGCCTGCGCCTCGTGCGCCGCCATGCGCCGCCCCTCGCGGCGGGCGAGCCACGCGAAGCGGGGACGGATGCGGGCGAGCATGCGCCAGAGCTGGCTCTCCACGTTCTGCGCCCGCACCACCACGGGCGGCAGCGAGGCGTCGTCGGGGAGGCTGGAGAGCGCGTGGATCTGCTCGGCGTGGATGAGGTCGAAGCGCTCGCGCTGCAGGATTTCGGCGACGCGGCGCCGCACCGCCTCGTGCGAGTGGCGGATGATCGACAACGGTTGGTGGCGGAGATAGGCCACGATCAGGGATGGGGGGATCCTCTTGACCCGCGACGGCACCAGGTGAACCTCGCGGCAGTGGCGCCGAAGCGCCGCCTCGGAAGCGCCGACCTCGAGCCCGAGGTCGGGGGCCACGAAGCAGATCTCGTGGCCGCTCCGGGCGAGCTCATCGATCGTGTGCCACATCAGCAGCTTGCCGCCGTCGCTCGGCGGGTACGCGGGCTTGGTGGCGACGAAGAGGATGCGCAGCGGCTGCGCCGCCGCCCCAGCGCGAAACGCGCTCATCGGATCTCCACCGGGTGGCCCGCAGTCCGAGCTCCGGTCATCGTGAATCTGGGGAGTGCCATCGGCGGGGATTGTCGCACGCCGCCTGAGGAGGGGACACGTCTTATCGGCTCCGGGTGTGATCCGGAGCACCATCGACCCGGCGCAGCGCGCGCACTGCATCGACGTAGGCGGAGTTCGCTGCGCGCCACTCCGGAAGGCTCGAGCGAGGTATGACGGGGGCCGCCAGGCTGCGGCCGAGGAGCCGCACCTGCCCGCCCAATCGCAGGGCCAACCCTGCCTTGCGCGCCCGCGACCGGCCCCAACGTTTGCCCGCGAATCGGACGAGATCACCCCACAGGAGCTCGGGGTGCGTGCCGCCGACCGCGCCGCTCTCGGCCGCAATCGTGCTTCCGAGGTGGTGCATCACCCGGAAGCCCGGCACGACCTCGATCTTCCAGCCGGCCTCGCGGGCGCGGTCGCAGAAGTCGAGGTCCTGGCAGTAGAAACGATAGTCGGGGTCGAGCGGCCCGACCGACTCCCAGACCTCGCGCCGCACCACCATTGCGGTCCCGGCCACCCAGTGGACCGAACGACCCGTCGAGCCCGACGGCGGTCTGAGCTGGCGCCAGAAGCCCGAGCGGCCGAGCAGGGCGGGGATTCCGGACGCCAGGGCGAAGCACCACAGGGTCGAGGGGCAGCGGCCGCCGCTCCACTGCGGCGCCCCGCTCGGATCGAGCAGGGCGGCGCCGGCGATACCGAGTCGGGGATCCGCTTCGAACGCGGCGAGCACCGCTGCCAACGCCGCCGGCTCGACCTCGGTGTCGCTGTTGAGCAGCAGCAGAAGATCGCCCGAGGCGCGGGCCATGCCGTGGTTGACCGCGCTCGTGAAGCCCCGGCACTCGGGCAGGCGGACCACCACGTGCCGCGGGTACTTGCGCAGGACCGAGGCTGCCGTGTTGTCCGAGCCGCCGTCATCGACGACGACCACCTCGTCGGGCTGCGGGTCAGCGAGCCACAGCGAGGCCAGGCAGTTGAGCGTCAGCTCGCGCGTGTCGCGGGTCGGGATGACGACTGAGAGCTTCAGGTGTTCCGTCATGACCTCTCGTCTCGGGCTGCCGGCATTCTGTTGGCCGGTTTCTGCGCCTGGATGCCGCGCGGCCGCCCGTTGTCTCTCTTTGACATTCTCCCCGCGTGCAAAGCACGAATCGTGCCCGACAGGTGCGTCATGAGCCCTTTCGTCCTTCGTGATGATAGTGTGAGACTTAGGCGATCGGCTGTGGCGCAGGTCACCGGCGGCAAGGCCGACCGGGCGCATCGCAGCTTGGCAGGACGCTCACCAAATGCGCAGCCACGACGGCGACCACCCGACGCGAACGCCCCTGCGTGGTAGTATTTTTCGGTGTTGGCCACAGACACCCCGGTTCTCTACAACTCCGCCGACGCCAGGTTCAGCACCCGCAGGGAGATCCGCGAGCTCATCGACAGCTCGAACCTGCTCTGGAACCTCGTCCGCAGAGATCTCACCGTGCGCTACAAGCGCTCG